>NZ_KV796477.1:15198-351325 GCF_001809205.1 Staphylococcus sp. HMSC069E10
TTTCTCTTAAACCATCTCTAATCAAGTAATGTCTGTGAATGGTATTGTTAAATCCTTCTTTTTTAATAAGTGCAGCATAAGCGTTAACCGCTCTAAATAATCCAACATTTGGTGTGAATGGAGTAGAATTTTGTTCAATAGAATCAAAGTACTTATTTAAATTTAAATAAAAACGTGGTGTTTTAACTGCTTTAAATCGCTCTTGTGCACGATGATTATAAGCAACAAAAGATAGGCCAGGCGGTAACATTAAAGCTTTCTGGCTACCTGACACGAGTACATCAATATTGTCTCTTTCTAAATCGACATCAACGGCACCAATACAACTTACGCCATCGACAACGAAGTAAATGTCTTGATTGAATGCTTTAATCACTTTTCCTAATTTGTGTATAGGGTGAAGTACAGCAGTAGAAGTCTCGCAAAATTGGGTGAATACAGCAGTAATATCATGTTTAAGTGAATGTAAATATGTTTCAAATGCTTCAATATCGACCGCTTTTCCCCATTCAACATCATAAACATGTACATTCTTATAATATGTTTCAGCAATTTGTTTAAAACGATTGCCAAATGCACCTGATACAATGACTACAAAATGATCCTCGGGATTGACTATATTTAACATACTAGCTTCTAAGACGCTAGTACCACTTGAAGTAAGAATCATTACTTTATTTTTAGTTCCAAAAATAGGTTTTAAATGATTAAATGCTTCTTCTGCGATAGCTTCAAAATCTGAAGAACGATGGCCTACCATTGATAAATTAAGTGCATGTGTGATTTCATCAGGTACAGGGGTTGGTCCAGGTGTTAATAATAAGGGTTCATAATAATACATCGTAAATCTTCCTCCTGATATAAGATTTTTTAATTTTACCAAATATTCTGAAAATTTAAAAGTCTAAAATAAAAAGCGGCAGTTAAATCGACCGCTTTTAGTTCTAATCTTGAATGGTTGCTTGAATTTCTATTTTAACGTTGTTTCGAATTGAGTTAGATATCATACAATGATGATCAGCAATATCTAATAGTTTAGGAAGTCGTTTATTAAGATGCGTTTTTTCTTCTTCTGTAAGAGATATTGTTGGATAATGAGTGATTTTTTCCATTTTAAATTTTCCATTTTCAAACACTGCGCTTCCAATTGACTTAATTTCTAAATGAATATTAGTAAATTTAGCTCTTTCAAGTGTAGCAGCTAAAGAGATAATATAACATGATGAGGCTGCTGCAACTAACATTTCATCGGGATTTGTCCCAGTTCCATTACCACCAAGTGAAGAGGGAATAGAAATTTGCTCAGAAATTACATCGCCATTAACTTTACCGATTTCTTCACGACCTCCACGCCATGACGTATGAACTACAAAATCGTGTTTAACCATTATTATTGACCTCCTATATCATTATGGTAATTTAAGTGTAGTTGAACATATAATTAATTTAAAGGATGGTATTTAAAAATGAAAATACAAAAGCCTAATACATCATTTCAAATCGTTGCACACCGTGGATTATCGCAGAAATATCCTGAAAATACGGTAGAAGGTTTTAAAGCAGCCCTTATGCAACATATTGATATGTTAGAAATTGATGTACATTTTACAAAAGATAAACAATTAGTAGTCATTCATGACGATTCCATTGACCGCACATCGAATCAAAAGGGTAAAGTAAAAGATTTTACTTTAGAAGAATTAAAACAATTTGATTTTGGAATCAGACATGGTGAAACTTTTAAAAATACTCGTATTTCTACTTTTAGCGAAGTACTTTCTTTATTTAAAAATTACTCTAAAACATTACTTATTGAAATAAAAAAACCAGAACAGTATCCTGGCATTGAAAAAGCGTTACTTGAGGAACTCGATAAATTTCAAATTCCCTCTCATAGAGTCATTATTCAGTCATTTGATGTGGAAAGTGTTAAAAGAATGTCTGAATACACAAAGAAATATGCACTGGGTGTTTTAATAAGTAAAAAGCAATACTGGTACAAACAACCTGATTTTGAAAATATAGCTTCTTTTGCACAATTTATAAATCCTAACTATAAATTAATAAATAAAAAATTTATCAAGCGTGCTCATGAACATCATCTTAAAGTAATACCTTATACAGTAAATAACATGAAAGATGTGAAAAAATTGATTCATTTAGGAGTAGATGGAATTATCTCAGATATACCAGATGATATATTTAAATTATAAATAAAAAACCACCCTGACCAAAATGGAAAGGGTGGTAGAATATTAATCAACTTATCTTGAGTAGTACTCAACGATTAATTGTTCATTAATTTCAGCTGGTAATTCACTACGTTCTGGTAAGCGAACGAAAGTACCTTTTAAGCTGTCAGCATCGAAATCTAAATATTCTGGTACGAAATTGTTGATTTCAACAGATTCTTTAATGATATCTAAGTTTTGTGATTTTTCACGAACTGAGATAACTTGACCAGGTTTTAAAGTGTATGATGGGATGTCAACACGTTTACCATCAACTTCAATGTGACCATGGCCAACTAATTGACGAGCTTGACGACGTGTACGTGCTAAACCTAATGAGTAAACTACTGCATCTAAACGGCTAGCTAATAAAATCATGAAGTTTTCACCGTGTACACCGTGTTGTTTACCAGCAATATCAAATGTGTTACGGAATTGTCTTTCAGTCATTCCATATAAATAACGTAATTTTTGTTTTTCACGTAATTGTAAACCATATTCTGATAATTTTTTACGTTGGTTTGGACCATGTTGTCCTGGTGCGTAAGGACGTTTTTCTAATTCTTTACCAGTACCACTTAATGAGATACCTAAACGACGAGATTTTTTCCAGTTAGAACCTCTGAAACGAGCCATAATAAGACTCCTCCTTTTTCTTTTTTGTTGGAATGAATAAACAAAAAAGAGTGTTGTATGCTCATTAAGATATATTGTTTTATGTGTCTTCACCTTATAGCTACAGTTACATGACACGTCCACATCGGGAACAACATAGAGCTTAATAATATACAACTGCTATTTTCGTTAATTCACACAAAATTCATTGTACCATTATTTTTTAAAGTGTCAAGGAATCATTTAAATTTATTATTTTGATAATTGGTGTTCTAAGATAGAAACTATCTCTTCAAGTCCTTGTTGATCGCCTTTACTAAATCGTTGTGTAATAGGCGCATCTATATCTAACACGCCGATTATTTCATTATCAACATGAATTGGAACGACAATTTCAGATTTACTATTAGCATCGCAAGCGATGTGACCAGGAAATGTATTTACATCATCGACAAGTTGTGTTTGGTTATTTGCAACAGCAGTTCCACATACACCTTTTCCTATAGAGATATGCACGCAAGCAGGATGCCCTTGGAAAGGACCTAAAATAAGTTCATTATTTTCAATTAAATAAAATCCTACCCAATTGATTTGATCTAAGTTGTCATTGAGTAAAGCTGAAGTATTACTTAAAATTGCAATTAGATTTGTTTCATCTTCAATAAGACTTGCAAGTTGTTTACCTAATAAGTTGTAATTTGTTTCTTTAGTTGTCGTCATATAAAAACCTCTCTATGTAATATTTTGATTATTAGTATAAATGTAAAAATTTTTTCAATCAATTCTTTGAATTTTATTTTAATGACGGGATAAGATACGTTATAATAATGATAATATAGGAGGAGAATGAGATGGTTTTATACATTATATTAGCAATTATTATTATTATATTGATTGCTGTCGGTATTATGTTTTATTTACGTTCTAACAAACGTAAAATGGTTGAGCAAGCAGAAGAACGTAAATTAAAAGTTCAACAGTTACCTTTTGAAGATAATTTAGAAAAGTTATCAGCTTTAAACCTTAAAGGTGAAACGAGAACAAAATACGACGCGTTAAAACAAGATACATTAGATCACACTAATAACTATTTAGCACCAGTAGAAGAAAAAATTCATGACGCTGAGCTTCAACTTGATAAATTCCAATTTGCAGGAGCTCAAACTGAAATTGATGACGCTCATGAATTAATGGATAGATATGAAGCTGGTTATCAGTCACAAGTAGATGAAGTAAATGAAATTCTTTCTCTACATAAAGATAACGAAGCAATCTATGAAAAATGTAAAATAGATTATCGTGAAATGAAAAGAGATGTTTTAGCAAATAGACATCAATTTGGAGAAGCGGCAGCTCCTCTTGAAAAACGTATTGAGGCTTTTGAACCAGAACTTGATCAGTATGACATGCTGAAAGAAGAAGGTAACTATGTACAAGCTCATAATCATATTAATGGATTAAATGACTCTATTAATGAAACAAAAGGATATATGGATGAAATTCCAGATTTAATTAGAGAAACTCAAAAAGAGTTACCAGGACAATTCCAAGATTTAAAATATGGTTGTAGAGATTTAAAAGTAAATGGTTATGACTTGGATCATGTAAAAATTGATGGAACATTACAAAGCTTAAAAACTGAATTAAATTTTGTAGAACCTATGATTAGTCGTCTTGAATTACAGGAAGCTAATGATAAATTGCAACAAATTAATGATAAGCTTGATGAAATGTATGATTTAATTGAGCATGAAGTAAAAGCTAAAAATGAAGTTGAAGAAACAAAAGAAGATATTACAAATGAATTATTCAAAGCGAGAGAAATGAACTATACGCTTAGAACAGAAATCGACTATATACGAGAAAACTATTTCATTAATGAAAGTGATGTTCATAGTATTAGACAACATGAAAATGAAATTCAAAATCTAGTTGTAGTATATGATGATATTCTAAAAGAAATGTCTAAATCTGCTGTGAGATACAGTGAAGTAAAAGATAATTTAGAATACTTAGATGAACATGTAAAAGTGATTAATGAAGAACAAGAAAAATTACAAAATCATCTGATTCAACTTAGAGAAGATGAAGCTGAGGCTGAAGATAATCTATTAAAAATTCAATCGAAAAAAGAAGAGATTTATCGTCGACTTCTTGCTTCAAACCTAACAAGTGTTCCAGAGCGATTTGTTATTATGAAAAATGAAATCGACCATGAAGTAAGAGCGGTCAGCGAACAATTTAACGAACGTCCGCTTCATGTTAAACAACTTAAAGATAAAGTTTCAAAAATTGTAATTCAAATGAATACTTTTGAAGATGAAGCGAATGATATATTAGTCAATGCAGTCTATGCAGAACGATTAATTCAATATGGAAACAGATATCGTAAAGATCATCATAGTGTAGATAAAAGTTTAAACGAAGCAGAACGTTTATTTAAAAATAACCGTTATAAGCGCTCAATTGAAGTATCAGAGCAAGCACTTGAAAGTGTAGAACCTGGTATAACAAAACATATTGAAAATGAAGTGATTAAAGGATAATACATTTTTATAGTTAGAGAATGACCTAGACATCCACATATTTCTAGGTTGTTCTCTTTTATTTTTTTAAAAAAATAGTATAATGCTTGAGTGTCTATTTTTAAGTCGAGAAATCTAAAATATGTTTTAGATATGTTATTGATGAAAGTGAGTGTTCTATATATGATTTATTTAGATAATGCTGCCACAACAAAACCGAACCAAGCGGTTTTAGATTCATTTCTAAAAGTAAGTGAGAAAGCTTATTATAATGCTAATAGTCCTCATCAAATGGGTTTACAATCAGAAAAAATATTATTACAGGCTAAGTCGCGTGTAAAAGAGATGTTAAACCTCAATAATAATACTGATGTCATTTTCACAAGTGGTGCCACTGAGTCTAATAATATTGCACTCAAAGGTATTGCATTAAGAAAAAAACAGTTTGCGAATGTAATCATTACCTCAGTATTAGAGCATCCATCAGTATTAGAAGTGATGCGTTATTTAGAAACACAAGGATTTATATTGAAATATGTGAATGTGACTCCAAATGGTCAAATAGATATTAATCATTTAGAACAATTAATGACGGATAATGTGGGCTTAGTAACATGTATGTATGTCAATAATGTTATGGGACAAATACAACCGATAAAAGAAATTGACTCATTATTAAAACAATATCCTAAGGCACATTTTCACGTAGATGGCGTTCAGGCTTTAGGGAAAATTCCAATGCAATTAGAGAATGTAAATAGTGTAAGTTTTAGTGGTCATAAATTTAATGGTTTAAAAGGTCAAGGCATATTAATTATCGATAATAAGGAAAAAATTGAACCGACAGTATTTGGCGGTGGTCAAGAATATGGAATTAGAAGTGGTACTGTAAATTTAGCAATGAATGTTTCACTTGTGAAAGCAATGGAAATTGCAATTCAAAATTTAAATGAGCTTAATCATCGTCTATCACGTTATAATAAAGTAATTAGAGAAAGTTTAAGTCAATATAAAGGAGTGTATATTAATTCTCCAGAAAATAGTGCTCCGCATATTTTAAATATTGCTTTTCCAGGAGTAAAAGGAGAAGTGCTTGTTAATGCGTTCTCAAAATTGGATATTATGGTGTCGACTACAAGTGCATGTTCGTCTAAAAGAGAAAAATTAAATGAAGTTTTGTTAGCAATGGACATCGAGGACAACAGAATAGAGGGAAGCGTTCGCTTATCCATGGGTGAAACTACAACAGAAAAAGATATCGAACAATTTAAAGATAAATTTAAATTAATCTATGCTCAAATAAAGGAGTTGTTGAAATAAATGAAATATGATCATATTTTGGTAAGATATGGAGAACTTACGTTAAAAGGAACAAATAGAAAAAGATTCACAAATGTATTAAAAGAAAATGTGATTCAGTCATTACGTTCATTAGAAGGTACACGAGTTAAATGCGAGAGAGATCGCATGTTTATCTCGCTTTTTGAGGAAGCAAATGTAAATGAAGTCATGAATCGTTTAACAAAGATATTTGGCATAAAATCTATTAGTCCAGTATTTAAAACAACACAAAATCTTGAAGATATAAAACAACTTTGTGTTTCGTTAGCTAAAGACTTTGCACATGGAGATACTTTTAAAATTGATGTAAAACGTGTAGATAAATCATTTTCATTAGATACGTATCAACTACAAAGAGAACTAGGTGGTGTCATTTTAAAATCAGTTGATCATTTAAAAGTAGATGTTAAACGTCCGACACATAATATTAAAGTGGAAGTACGTAAAGAAGGCGTATATATCTATACTAAAGTTATCGATGGTGCTGGCGGATTACCTACAGGTACAGGTGGTAAAACACTTCTTCAGTTATCAGGTGGGATTGATTCACCAGTAGCTGGTATGGAAATGATGAAACGTGGCGTAAAAATAGAAGCTATTCATTTTCACAGTCCACCATTTACAAGTGAAAAAGCGAAAGATAAAGTGATTGAATTGACACGCATACTATCTGAACGTGTAGGACCCATTAAATTACATATTGTTCCTTTCACAGCACTTCAAAAACAAATCAATAAGTCTGTGCATCCACGATATACCATGACTACTACTAGACGCATGATGTTACGAGTGACAGATATTATCTTAGAACGTATTGGAGCGAACGCTATCGTAAATGGTGAAAATTTAGGTCAAGTAGCTAGTCAAACATTAAAGAGCATGTACGCAATCAATGATGTTACATCTACTCCTATTTTAAGACCACTTATTTCTTTAGATAAAGAAGATATTATTAAAAAAGCAAAAGAAATAGGAACATTTGAAGTTTCAATACAGCCTTATGAGGATTGCTGTACGATTTTTACCCCTAAAAACCCTGTAACTGAACCAGATTTTGATAAAGTTGTTAAATATGAAAGTGTGTTTAACTTTGATGATCTTGTTCAAGAAGCAGCAGACAATGTAGAAACAATAGAGATTAATAAAGATTATAAAACTGAAAAAGATAAAAGTACTGATGCACTCATTGATGAATTATTTTAATATGAAAGTATTAAAGTAATTTAATAAGGGGTGGGCGTTATAGAACTAAGTTTTCATATTATTTTCATTATTATTAGTTTTGGTTTCTTGGCAGCATTTATAGATGCTGTTGTAGGTGGCGGTGGCTTAATATCAATTCCTGCACTCTTAGCTATAGGAATGCCGCCATCATTAGCATTAGGTACAAACAAATTAGCAAGTGCGTTTGGCTCCTTAACGAGTGCAATCAAATTTTTAAAATCTGGAAATGTTGATAAAAAAATAGTATTTAGACTATTTCCGTTTGTATTTATATTTGCAGTTGGTGGAGCAAGTTTAGCTACTTTCTTACCATCAGAGGTTTTGAAACCACTCGTTATAGTCATATTGACACTTGTTTTAATTTACACCATTTTTAAGAAAGAATGGGGTAATGTCAGAACGTT
This sequence comes from Staphylococcus sp. HMSC069E10, assembly GCF_001809205.1. Lineage (NCBI taxonomy): Bacteria > Bacillati > Bacillota > Bacilli > Caryophanales > Staphylococcaceae > Staphylococcus > Staphylococcus sp. HMSC069E10. Next base: position 23,539 of record NZ_KV796477.1, read on the forward strand.
CTCTAAATTTACTATTAGTAAAGCGATTGCCTTTATATCACTCCTGCTTTTAATTGGATTTTATGACGGATTCTTAGGCGGTGGTACTGGATCATTTATGTTATTTGTATTATTAATGTTTGGATTTGATTTTTTAAGTGCAGCTGGAAATGCAAAAGTATTAAACTTTGCTTCAAACGTTGGTGCATTAACATTATTTATTATTCTTGGTCAAGTAAATATAGCATATGGATTAATTATGGCAGTCAGTATGGTGATTGGGTCGTATACTGGTGCACATTTTGCAATCAAAAAAGGTGTAGGATATGTCAAAATTTTATTTATAATAGTTACCATTTTACTCATTTTAAAAAATACCTTTGATTATATCATGCAAATCATTTCAAATTAAAATAGTAGTTAGTGTTTTAAATGATTGAAATAAGTTTAAATACTATCGTATCATTAAACTATAATTTAAATAACTAATGGGAGGTCATATAATATGACAGAAATTACTTTTAAAAATAACCCTATACATTTAGAAGGAACTGAGGTTTCAAAAGGAGATGTGGCTCCTAATTTTAAAGTTTTGGATAATAGTTTAAATGAAGTTACTTTAGATAATTTTAAAGGGCAAAAGAAATTGATTAGTGTTGTTCCTTCTATTGATACTGGCGTATGTGATCAACAAACTCGCAAATTTAATGAAGAAGCTTCTCAAGAAAATGGTGTAGTACTTACAATTTCAGCGGATTTACCTTTCGCTCAAAAAAGATGGTGTGCATCAAATGGTCTAGAAAATGTAATTACGTTAAGTGACCATAAAGATTTATCATTTGGTGAGCATTATGGTGTTGTTATGAAAGAAATGAGATTATTAGCGCGTTCTGTTTTCGTATTAGATGAAAACAATCATGTAGTTTATAAAGAGTTAGTTCAAGAAGGTACTGATTTTCCAAATTTCGAGGCTGCTTTAGAAGCTTATCGTAATATTTAAGTCACTATTAAATGATTAAATTAAAGATATAATACTAATATTGTCCATATGTATTTTAAAATGAATGATTTCGTTTTAAGACATTTGCATTATGGACATTTTTTTATTGGAAAGGAATTGAATATGGCAGAAGAACAAACTATTATGGAAAGATTATTCCGAACTTTAGATGATAAAGCTAAGTCGTTAAATGAAGAAAATGGTCAAAGCTTTATAGAAAATTTAGGTTTAGCAATGGAAGATGTATATCGTAATCAACGTACTCTATTAGAACAAGCAACGCTTCAAGATCGTCGAAAAGCATTTCAATTTGCTTACTTAAGCTTATTACAAGAAGAAAATATTCAGGCAAATCATCAAATTACACCAGATTCTATTGGCTTAATTTTAGGTTTTTTAGTACAAAAATTTATAGAAAATAATAAAGAATTACAGATTGTTGATATTGCAAGTGGAGCTGGTCATTTAAGCGCTACAGTGAATGAAGTATTAAAAGATAGCGAAGTTATGCATCACTTAATTGAAGTAGATCCTGTTTTATCGAGAGTTAGTGTGCATCTAGCGAATTTTTTAGAAATACCATTTGATGTGTATCCTCAAGATGCGATTATGCCATTACCATTGGAGGAAGCTGATGTGGTTGTTGGAGATTTTCCTATTGGATATTATCCTTTAGATGAACGTAGTAAAGAAATGAAACTTGGATTTGAAGAAGGCCATAGTTATTCACACTTTTTACTTATCGAACAAGCCGTCTATGCTTTAAAACAAAGTGGCTATGCTTTTTTAGTAGTACCTAGTAATATTTTTGAAGATGAACATGTGAAACAGTTACAAAATTTTATTACTACAGAAACTGAAATGCAAGCATTTTTAAACCTTCCTAAAACATTGTTTAAAAATGAAAATGCACGTAAATCAATTTTAATACTACAAAAGAAAAAAGCAAATGAAACTAAGCCTGTAGAAGTGTTATTAGCTAATATTCCGGATTTTAAAAATCCTAATCAATTCCATGGTTTTATTAACGAATTAAATGAGTGGATGGACGCAAATCATTCACAAAAATAAACTGTGATATTCTTGAATTACTTCTGTATTAGTGGTTAAATAGATATGGATATTTAATATATAAATTGGAGGACAATGAATCATGTCTAAATTAGTTTTAGCGATTAATGCGGGAAGTTCTTCTTTAAAGTTCCAACTTATCAGAATGCCTGAAGAAGAATTAGTTACAAAGGGCTTAATTGAGCGTATTGGTATTAAAGATTCAATATTTACTATTGAAGTAAATGGTGAAAAAGTAAAAAGAGTTAAAGATATTAAAGATCATGAAGAGGCAATTAATATCATGTTAGATAGCTTCAAAAAACATGGTATTATTAATGATATTAATGATATTGCTGGTACAGGGCATCGTGTTGTTCATGGTGGAGAATTATTCCCTAAATCTGCTTTAGTCACTGATGAAGTAGAAGAAAAAATTGAGTCATTAAGTGAATTAGCGCCATTACATAATCCTGCAAACTTAATGGGAGTTCGTGCCTTTAGAAAGTTATTACCTAATATTCCACATGTTGTAGTTTTTGATACTTCATTCCATCAAACTATGCCAGAAAGTTCTTATTTGTATAGTTTACCATATAACTATTACGAAGATTTTGGTATTCGTAAATACGGTTTCCATGGTACAAGCCATAAATATGTATCACGTCGTGCGGCTGATATTTTAGAAAAACCTATTGAAGAATTACGTATTATTTCTTGTCATATTGGTAATGGTGCGTCAATTGCTGCAATTGATGGTGGGAAATCTATCGATACATCAATGGGCTTCACTCCATTAGCAGGTGTAACAATGGGTACACGTTCAGGAGATATTGATCCAGCTTTAATTCCATTTATTATGGAAAAAACAGGTAAAACTGCTGATGAAGTTTTAACAGTTTTAAACAAAGAATCTGGATTATTAGGTATCTCTGGTACTTCAAGTGATTTACGTGATTTATTAGGTGAAGCTGCCAATGGCGATGAACGAGCTGAACTTGCTTTAGATATTTTTGCTTCTAGAATTCACAAATACATTGGTTCTTATGCTGCTAGAATGCATGGCGTTGATGTTATTGTCTTCACAGCAGGTGTCGGTGAAAATTCATCACCAATACGTGCTAAAATTTTAGAAGGCTTAGAGTTTATGGGTGTTTATTGGGATCCTAAGAAAAATGAATCTACTCACGGTGAAGAAGCTTTCATAAATTACCCACACTCTCCAGTTAAAGTAATTGTTGTTCCAACTAATGAAGAAGTCATGATTGCAAGAGACACAGTAAAATTCGGTGAATTATAAGATATATTAAAAAAACGATGAGATTAAACTTATCTCATCGTTTTTTAGAATATAACAGGGGAATAGAACAAAAGTCATGTTGAATTTGTTGTCCCACTCTAATGTTGTATCTCTAACATATTAAAGAGGTCTGAGACATAAGGAATTGTCTCAGACCTCTTTATTTACATACATTACTTTATTAAGAAAATTGTTTTCTAAATTCAGGAGTTGCAACTTCAGGTTGGAAATCTTCTGGAATTTCTTCAGTACGCACGACAAGTACATCACATGGTGCATGACGAACGATTGCTTCTGAAACAGAACCAACGATAAATCGTTCTACTGCATTTAATCCTGAAGTACCACACATTATTAAATCGACACCTAATTCATTTGCTAACTTTTTAGGTATAATCGCTTTAGGTGATCCAAATTCTAAACGAGTTTCTACATTTGTAACACCTGCACGTGAAGCAACTTCCTTATAGCCTTTTAAAAGTTCATCAGAAAAACCTTTAGATTTTTCCGTGAATTGAGCATCGTACACTTCATAAGAAGAGTAAGTTCTTGAATCGATAATATTAACAATAGTTAATTGAGCATCATTACGTTTAGCAACGTCTACAGCTTTGTTGAAAGCCCATTCTGCTTCATGTGAACCATCAACTGCGATTAAAATGTTTTTATAAGTTAACATCTTAAGTCCCCCTTAACTTTTCTTAATTCAATTTTAACATAAATTTCTGAATATTTAATATTTATAATTCAACAATTATGTGGACATTGTGTATCTTTGGTGATTGCGCTTTCATTACTTTAGCGTTACCATAAGAAGTGGAGGTGGATGGAATGAAAATCGGTATTCCAAAAGAAATAAAAAATAATGAGAATAGAGTAGGTTTATCACCAAGTGGTATACATGCATTAGTTGAACAAGGACATACAGTACTTGTTGAAACAAACGCAGGTTCTGGTTCATATTTTGAAGACGAAGATTATAAACAGGCTGGTGCAGAAATAGTTAATGATGCAAAAACAACTTGGGATGTAGACATGGTGATTAAAGTAAAAGAACCATTAGAAGAAGAATATAAATATTTCAGAGAAGGTCTTATCTTATTCACATACTTACATCTTGCTAATGAAGAAAAACTTACTCAAGCATTAGTTGATAATAAAGTAGTAAGTATTGCCTACGAAACAGTTCAATTACCAGATCGTTCTTTACCTTTATTAACACCAATGAGTGAAGTTGCAGGACGTATGTCAGCTCAAATTGGTGCAGAATTCTTACAAAAAATTAACGGTGGAATGGGTATTTTACTTGGTGGCGTGCCAGGTGTACCAAAAGGCAAAGTTACTATTATTGGTGGCGGTCAAGCAGGTACAAATGCTGCTAAAATTGCTTTAGGATTAGGTGCAGATGTAACTATTTTAGATGTAAATCCTAAACGTTTAGCGGAATTAGAAGATTTGTTTGACGGTCGTGTTAATACAATAATGTCTAATCCACTTAATATTGAAAATGCAGTTAAAGAAAGTGACTTAGTTATTGGTGCAGTATTAATTCCTGGAGCGAAAGCGCCAAGTTTAGTTACTGAAGATATGATTAAACAAATGAAAGACGGTTCAGTAGTAGTCGACATTGCTATTGACCAAGGTGGGATCTTTGAAACTACTGATAAAATCACGACACATGATGATCCAACTTATGTTAAACATGGTGTTGTACATTATGCAGTAGCGAATATGCCTGGTGCAGTTCCACGTACGTCTACTATTGCTCTTAATAATGCGACTTTACCTTATGCACAGTTACTTGCTAATAAAGGTTATAAAGAGGCATTTAAAGCAAATCAACCTCTGTCATTAGGTTTAAATACGTATAAAGGTTATGTAACTAATAAAGGTGTTGCAGAAGCTTTTGATTTAACTTATACATCTATTGAAGATGCATTAAAAGAATAATCTAAATTAATTCAATAAAAAGCGGAATAGCATTCGTTATGAGTGCCTATTCCGCTTTTTTGATATAAAAGAGAGATTTAATTTTAAATTATTTATTATAATGTGTAAGTACTTCAAACCCAGTATCAGTGACTAAAATATCATCTTCAATTCTGACGCCAGCGACATCAGGCACATAAATGCCAGGTTCAATTGTAATCACCATACCTGCTTCAAGTAAATTTGTATTTGTACTTGATACATCTTGATATTCATGTTCTTCTAAACCGAGTCCATGTCCTAATCGATGAGGGAAGAAATCACCGTAACCCGCTTCTGAAATAATGTCTCTAGCAATTTTATCAATATTTTGTAAAGGGACACCTGGTTTAATTGCTTCAATAGCACTTTGTTCAGCTTTTAATACAATATCATAAATCGTTCTTGCTTCTTTACTTGGTTCACCAAATTTTACAGTTCTTGTCATATCACTACAATATTGATTATAGACTACACCTAAATCAAATAATACATATTCATTCTTAACTAATGTTCGATCTCCAGGTACACCATGTGGAGATGCAGCATGATCACCAAATAGTACCATTGTATCGAAACTCATTTCACTAACGCCATATTTTTTAATTTCATTTTCAATATGATTTACAACTTCTCTTTCAGTTACGCCTTCAGATAAAAATGAAACACCAATATCTATACATTTATCTGCAAGTTCAGCAGCTTTTTTTATATTTTCAACTTCATTTTCATCTTTAATATTTCTTAGCTTTTTAATAGTTAAATCGATATCTTCATACGCTTTAACGTTAAAGTTATTCGTAAGTTCTCGTTGACGTTTAACAGTGAGATGCTCACTTTCAATTAATAATTTATCAAATGTATGGGGTGCTAAATCGAAAGGACTCTCAGTATCTAAATAGCCAACAATATTTCCATTAAAAGGTGAATGCTTAACTTCTTCAACTTCCATTTTAGGACAATATAATGTGCATTCACCATTTGAAGTTATAAGTAACGCAAACAATCTTTCATGAGGTTCACTTCTATAACCTGTGAAGTAGAATATATTAAGTGGAGTAGTAATCCATGCTGCATCAGCATTTTTATCTTTTAATGTTGCAATAATTTCGTCTGTTTTAATCATAATACGTATCCTCCTATAGTTTAATCAATTTAATTTTACGTCTAAATAGAAATGAATTCAAAGTGTTTCAAGTTATAAATATAATTATCAGGGTATAATAATAATATTAAAATATAGGAGGTTCTATATATGAAACTTTCATTTCATGGACAGTCAACGATTTATTTTGAAAGTAATGACAAAAAAGTAATTGTTGATCCATTTATTTCTGGTAATGATAAAAGTGATTTAGATGAGCAGACATTAGATGTGGATTATATTATTTTAACGCATGGACATGGTGATCATTTTGGTGATGTAGTTGAATTAGCTAATCGTAATCATGCTACAGTGATTGGTTCTGCAGAAGTACAAGGCTATTTAACAACGTATCATGGAATTGAACACGCACATGGTATGAATATTGGCGGTAAATATCAATTTGATTTCGGTACAGTAAAATTTGTTCAAGCCTTCCACAGTTCAAGTTATACTAATGAAGATGGAATACCTGTTTATTTGGGTATGCCAATGGGCGTTATCATTGAAGCAGAAGGTAAAACAATTTACCATGCAGGAGATACTGGTTTATTTAGCGATATGAAATTAATTGCTGAACGTCATCCAGTAGATGTATGTTTTATTCCTATTGGTGATAATTTTACTATGGGTATTGAAGATGCAAGTTATGCAATAAATGAATTCATTAAACCTAAAATTTCAGTGCCTATTCATTACAATACATTCCCATTAATTGAACAAGATCCACAGAAATTTAAAGAAGCAGTATCTCAAGGAGAAGTACAAATTTTACAACCTGGTGATGAAGTGACATTTTAATGATATATAGAAAAGACGGTAAATATAGCATTTACCGTCTTTTTTTATAAGATTAAAATTATTTAACTATTAAAACAGGGATAGTAGCACGTTTAGCAACTTTATGACTAACACTACCTAAAACAAATTTCTTTTGTTGTTCAGCTTTACGGTTACTTAATACGACAATGTCATATTTACCACTATTTGCATGTTTCACCAATTCATCTTTTGGATTTCCACGAACGATAATTTGATCATAATTAATACCATAATCATCTAAAGTATGACGTGTGTGTTCAAGTCCTTGATCACGACGATGTGTCAATTTTTCGATGTGAGTCCCTCCTTTAATAGAGGCTTGGATGTCTTGTTCACCAATCGCATTCATGATTGTAACAACGGTACCTGGGCCAGCTAATTTTGAAATTTCTTTCAATGCTTTGTCATTTTTTAATTGAGTATCTACACCTAGTAATATGTTTTTATACATAGGTCATCCCTCCTTATATTTAATTATATAATTAGTGATTTAATATTTCCATCAAATTTATATTTTTATTATTTAAATTAACTTCATTTTTATACATTAAAAACAAAATGATACCGATATGTTAGTTTTTGATACTTTTGTCACATTCAAATCGATTTTTATAAATAAAAAAGTTATAATATATTAGACATTGTCTAAAAATGAAGAGGGTTGAAAATGACTAAACATGAACAAATTGTATCTTATATAGAATCATTAAATATAGGACAAAAAATTTCAGTTAGAAAAATAGCCAAAGTAATGAATGTTTCTGAAGGGACTGCTTATAGAGCAATTAAAGATGCTAGTCAACTTGGCTTTGTAACCACCATCGATAGAGTGGGTACAGTTCGGATAGATAAAAAGAGTCGCGAACAAATTGAACATCTTACTTTTCAAGAAATTGTGAATATTATTGAAGGTGACATCATAAGTGGAAAAAATGGTTTAAATAAAACTGTTAGTAAATTTGCAATTGGAGCTATGGAACTAAAAGATGTAGTAAAGTATATTGGAAATCAAACGTTATTGATTGTAGGTAACCGTCCTGAAGTTCAGATGGAAGCATTAAAAAGAGGAAGCGGTATACTTATTACCGGTGGATTTAGTACAGCTCAAAATATTATTGATTATGCAAATAAACAAGAGTTACCTATTATTTCTTCAAATTATGATACATTTTTAGTAGCTAATATCATTAATAGAGCCATGTATAATCAAATGATAAGAAAAGAGATACTTATTGTTGAAGATATCGTAAAACCTATCAATGATATGACGGTAGTGTTCGATGATATGGGTTTAGAAGACTATATTTCTCGTGCAAAAGTCACAGGACATTCTCGTTTTCCAGTAGTAAATAAAGATTGGAAACTTGTGGGAATTGTAACGAGTAAAGAAATTATTCATATGAACGAAGATGATAAGATTAATAAAGTCATGACAAGACGACCTATCAATGTTGAATTAACAACTACAGTAGCGAGTTGTGCTCATATAATGATTTGGGATGGAATTGAAATTTTACCTGTCACAACAAGAAATAAAAAAGCAATAGGTGTTATTACACGAAATGATGTGTTAAAAGCAATGCAATTAATTGGAAGACAACCTCAAATTGGAGAAACCATTATCGATCAAATTGCCAAACATATCTCAATAAATCATAATGAGACTTCAGTTAAAATTTCACCAGTTTTAACCAACCAATATGGTACGTTGAGTAAAGCAATATGTGTCGCAATTATTGAAGAAACAATTAAACATGAATTGCGTAAGTATAAAAAAGTAGATGTTATGATTGAAAGCTTGAATATCATTTATATTAAAAATGTCGCAATTGAAAGTACGCTTGATGTAAAGTATAACATGTTAGATGTAGGAAGAAATTTTGCTAAATTAGAGGTCACTATGACTTGTAAAAATGAGAAAGTTGCAAATGCAATGATTATATGTCAAATGTTTGAAGGTGTTTAAAATAGTTTTTGAAATTAAAGGAGAAAAGAAATGGTAGAAATTTTTAATAAAATAATGAATGAAATTGATAAATATGAAACTGTTATTATTCATAGACACGTTCGTCCTGATCCAGATGCATATGGTTCACAGTTAGGCTTAAAATATTATTTGCAACGTAAATTTCCAGAAAAGTCTATTTATGCAGTTGGGCAACCAGAATCTTCTTTAGCATTTATAGGGGATTTAGACAGAGTTAGAGATGATATGTATCAAAACGCTCTAGTGATTGTTTGTGACACAGCAAATGCACCTCGTATCGATGATCAAAGATTTAATCAAGGCAAAGATTTAATTAAAATTGATCACCATCCTGCTACTGATCAATATGGCAGAATAAATTATGTAGATACTAATGCAAGTTCAACAAGCGAAATCATTTTTGATTTTATTACACATTTTAATGATATTAATATTATCGATGAATCTGTCGCACGTGTTCTATATTTAGGAATTGTCGGAGACACAGGTCGTTTTTTATTTAGTAATACCACACCACATACTATGAAGGTTGCTAGTCGTTTGCTAGAATTTCCATTTAATCATAATGAGATATTAAATCAATTGGGTGAGAAAGATCCAAAACTTATGCCATTCCAAGGATATATTTTACAAAATTTCCAATTAAGTGAAGATCATCAATATTGCCAAATAAAGATTACTAAAGACGTCCTAAACCAATTTCAAATTGCACCTAACGAAGCATCTCAGTTTGTTAATACCGTAGCGGATATCAAAGGTCTAAAAATATGGATGTTTGGTGTTGATGAAGGTGATCAAATTAGATGTCGATTACGTTCTAAAGGAATTACTATTAATGATATAGCTAATCAATTTGGCGGTGGAGGACATCCAAATGCATCTGGAGTCTCTGTTGAAAATTGGGAACAATTTGAGACTTTAGGTGAAGCCTTACGCCAAAAACTATAAATTACGAAAGGAAGTCATATATGTTTGTACATTTGAATATTCATTCAACATATGATTTATTATATTCAAGTTTAAAAATTAACGATGTTGTATCAAAGGCAAAAGAAAATAGATATCAAGCACTTGCAATTACTGATACGAACGTATTATATGGCTTCCCTAAGTTTTATGACGCATGTGTTAAAGAGGGAATTAAGCCAATATTTGGAATGACTGTAATGGTTTCTGATGAAATTAGCACAATTGAAACAGTATTATTCGCAAAGAATAATGAAGGTCTCCATGCTCTGTATCAACTTTCTTCTGCAATAAATATGAAACAAAAGACTACGATACCCCTAAAATGGCTACAAAAATATAGTTATCATCTTGCTATTGTTTTTAAAGATGCTCATGCGTCTCATCAATCGTTAATTCAAACACTAAAGAATAATGAGTCAGTATTCATAAATCACACAAGTCAATTAGATTTTTCAGACGATAAAATTGTCTTTCTTAATAATGCAAGATATTTAAATCCTGAAGATGCAGATACAATACCTGCATTAAAAGCAATAAAAAACAATACAAAATTGGATTTAGTAAATGATATTAAGGATGCTCATGAATATTTTCCAACTAGTGAAAATATTAAAGCATTTCAATTGTCTGAAAAAATAATAGCTAATACAAAGGCTTTAGCTGATGAGTGTAACGCAGAAATTCAATATCATCAAAATCTATTGCCTAACTTTAAAACCCCTAATCAACAAAGTACTAAATCCTATCTTTTAGAAAAGTTAAAATATAGTCTTAAAGAATTTAAATTAGATAAAGATCAGCGATATATTGACCGATTACATCATGAATATTCAATAATAACGAATATGGGATTCGAAGATTATTTTTTGATAGTGAGCGATTTAATACATTTTGCTAAAACGCATGACGTGATGGTTGGACCTGGACGTGGTTCATCTGCAGGATCTTTAGTCAGTTACTTATTAGGTATCACAACTATTGATCCAATTAAATTTGATTTATTATTCGAGCGCTTTTTAAATCCAGAACGTGTCACTATGCCAGACATTGATATCGATTTTGAGGATACAAGAAGAGAAAAAGTGATTCAGTACGTACAAGAAAAGTATGGTCAATATCACGTATCAGGTATCGTCACTTTTGGTCACCTATTAGCAAGAGCTGTAGCGAGAGATGTAGGCCGTATTATTGGTTTTGACGAAAAAACGTTAAATGAAATATCGAATTTAATCCCACATCAATTAGGTATTACACTAGAAGAAGCCTATCAAAATGAAAAATTTAAAGCATTTGTTCATAAAAGTTATCGTCATGAAAAATGGTTTGAAATTAGTAAAAAACTAGAAGGCTTACCACGTCATACATCTACCCATGCTGCAGGAATAATTATTAATGATAAACCATTGTATCATTTTGCTCCTTTAACAATGGGGGATACAGGTATATTGACTCAATGGACAATGACTGAAGCAGAACGATTAGGTTTATTAAAAATTGATTTTCTTGGTCTTAGAAATTTATCAATTATTCATCAAATTATCACTCAAGTAAAAAAAGATTTAAATATTGATATCGATATAGAACGAATCCCTTTTAATGATCAAAAAGTATTTAAATTATTGTCTCTAGGAAACACTACAGGTATATTTCAATTAGAATCAGAAGGTGTTAGAAAAGTATTGATGGAATTACAGCCTGAACACTTTGAAGATATCGTTGCTGTAACATCATTGTATAGACCCGGTCCAATGCAAGAAATACCTACATACATATCAAGAAGACATCGTCAAAGTGACATTAAATACTTACATCCTGATTTGGAGCCTATTTTAAAGAAGACATATGGCGTCATTATTTATCAAGAACAAATCATGCAAATTGCTAGTCAATTCGCTAATTTTAGTTATGGTCAAGCAGATATATTAAGACGTGCAATGAGTAAAAAAAATAGAGCTATCCTAGAAAGTGAACGTCAACACTTTATTGAAGGGGCTGTAAGTAATAATTATGATGCATCAATTAGTGAACGTATTTTCGAACTAATATTAAAATTTGCGGATTATGGTTTTCCTAGAGCTCATGCGGTGAGTTATTCTAAAATTGCGTATATCATGGCTTATTTAAAAGTGCATTATCCTAATTATTTCTACGCGAATATTCTTAGTAATGTTATAGGTAATGAAACAAAAACGGCAATAATAATAGAAGAAGCTAAAACTCAAAGTTTAAATATTTTACCTCCAGATATTAATAAAAGTCATTGGTTTTACAAAGCGACAGAAAAAAATATTTATTTATCGTTGGGCGCAATAAAAGGTGTCGGATATCAAAGCGTCAAATCTATAGTAGACGAACGAATTGAAAATGGATTGTATAAAGACTTTTTTGATTTCACCAGAAGAATTCCTAAAAGAATTAAAACTAGAAAATTATTAGAAGCATTAATATGTGTGGGCGCATTTGATTCATTTGGTAAAACTAGATCAACACTATTATCTACAATTGACGAAGTTATTGATCAAGTTTCGAATGTTGAACAAGATGAATTTTTATTTAATATGTTAACACCGAAGCAAGCCTATGAAGATAAAGAGGAATTCAGTGATCAAATCATTAGTGATTATGAAAAAGAATACTTAGGATTTTATATTTCTAACCATCCAGTTGAAAAATTATTTTATATCAAACAATATTTAGGTATTTTTACGATTAAGAATAGTTTAGATTATCAACCTATACTTGTTCAGGTTAATCAATTTAAGCAAATAAGAACAAAAACTGGACAACATATGGCGTTCTTAGTTCTAGATGATGGTAGAACCACTATTGATGGTGTTTTGTTTCCAGATAAGTACAAACAATATGAGACAATGAGTCAACAACAAAATGATATTCTAGTCGTTCATGGCAAATTTGAAGAACGAAATCAAAAGAGACAAATTATCATTCAAAATATGGATACAATTAACGACTTTGAAAATAACAAATTATCTCAAGCCAAACAAATAGTGATTAGAAACGTCAATCAATTAGAAGATATTAAATCATTTTTAATAGATCAGACTACACATAACGATTTAGAAGTAGTTTTATTTAATGAAATGCAACAACAAACTCAATCTTTAGGATTTTTACAAAAAGAAATGGAACAAGTCGAAAGGTTTATAAAGATGTTCAAGCCAAGTGACATCAGAATTATATAACTTTTATATGCAAAAAAATTATGATATAGTTAGTTGATGGTTATAAATAAAGAAGAATTAATAATTTTATTGATTTTTTTATCTCTTGATTTAATAACATGTAGCATATAAAAATGGTTTTTAAAATTGAACTTAATTGTTACAAAAATCCTTCTTTTCAAAAGTAATTTAATTATAAATCAATTAGAGATTGATTAAATGTTTTTAAGAGACGATGCATTACAAATGCATAAAGAGAATCAAGGTAAATTAAAAACTACACCTTATGTTAAAGTAACCAATATAGAAGAGCTAAGTTTAGCATACTCTATAGAGGCAGTAGAATCGTGTAAAGAAAGCTATGAAGAATCAAGGAAGTAGTGCTAAAGTAGTAGGAACGAGACGACCTTATTTTCGAAATCAAATTAATAAGATATTAGCTTATCTAGGTGTTTTTAGAGTTGTTTTAGATATTGAATCTACTCCTTTCGATTAAAGAGTGACACCATCAGCGACACAAGATTTAACACAATCTGCTATGGAATTAGGTGTTGCATGTATTGAAGTAGATTTCCATGACGTATATGATAAAACAATGAAGTTAACAGATTTAAAATAAAGTAAGCGAATTTAAAAGTAACTATTTAAAATAACGAAATTATTGAGTGAGTTATGCGGAGGTTTACGCATGTTTAAAGATTTTTTTAATAGAAGTAGTAAAAAAAAGAAATATTTAACGGTACCGGATTCTAAACAAAATGACGTACCAGCGGGTATCATGACTAAATGTCCTAATTGTAAAAAAATAATGTATACAAAAGAACTAACTGAAAATTTAAATGTATGCTTTAATTGTGATCATCATATCGCACTTCCTGCATACAAAAGAATAGAAGCTATTTCAGATGAAAATTCGTTCAAAGAATTCGATAAAGAAATGACATCTTCTAATCCTTTAGATTTTCCTGGTTATCAAGAAAAGGTGGAAAAAGATCAAAAGAAAACGGGTTTAAATGAAGCCATCGTAACTGGTACAGCAGAATTAGATAGCGTGAAATATGGCATTGCAGTTATGGACTCACGATTTAGAATGGGAAGTATGGGTTCAGTCGTAGGGGAAAAAATCTGTAGAATCGTTGATTATTGTACTGAACATCGGTTACCATTTGTATTATTTTCTGCAAGTGGTGGTGCCAGAATGCAAGAAGGTATTATTTCATTAATGCAAATGGGAAAAACAAGTGTATCATTAAAACGACATTCTGATGCTGGATTATTATATGTTTCTTATTTAACACATCCTACTACTGGTGGTGTATCAGCTAGTTTTGCTTCTGTGGGTGATATTAACCTAAGCGAACCTAAGGCTTTAATCGGTTTTGCTGGACGTAGAGTTATAGAACAAACAATTAACGAAAAATTGCCGGAAGATTTTCAAACTGCTGAGTTTTTATTAGAACATGGTCAATTAGATAAAGTTGTGCATAGAAAAGACATGAAAGCAACACTTTCTGAAATTTTAAAACTACATCAAGAGGTGAAGACGAATGCTTGATTTCGAGAAATCTTTATATGAGATTAAAGAAAAGATTAATTCATTGAAGGAATCTCAAGAAAAAAATGACGTCGACTTACAAGATGAAATTGATTTGTTAGAAGCCTCTTTGGAAAGAGAAAGAAAAAAAATATACACCAATTTAAAACCTTGGGATCGAGTACAAATTGCAAGACTTCAAGAAAGACCTACAACACTTGATTATATTCCATATATCTTTGATTCATTCATTGAATTACATGGAGATCGTAATTTTAGAGATGATCCTGCGATGATTGGTGGAATAGGATATCTCAACAATCAACCGGTAACTATCATAGGTCAGCAACGAGGGAAAGATACTAAAGATAATATTTATCGTAATTTTGGAATGGCTCATCCTGAAGGTTACCGTAAAGCTTTACGCTTAATGAAACAAGCTGAAAAATTTAATCGTCCTATTTTTACGTTTATTGATACAAAAGGTGCATATCCGGGAAAAGCAGCTGAAGAACGAGGGCAAAGTGAATCAATTGCGAAAAATTTAATTGAGATGGCTTCTCTTAAAGTACCTGTGATTGGTGTTGTAATCGGTGAAGGTGGAAGCGGTGGTGCGCTTGGTATTGGTATAACTAATAAATTATTAATGCTTGAAAATAGTACTTATTCTGTTATTTCTCCAGAAGGGGCGGCAGCATTACTTTGGAAAGATAGCTCTTTAGCAAAAATGGCTGCTGAAACGATGAAAATTACTGCAAAAGATTTACTGGAACTAAACGTGGTAGATGAAGTTATTAATGAACCACAAGGCGGCGCTCACAGAGACGTCGTTTTTCAAGCAAAACAAATTAAACAATCTTTTATTCATCAGCTTAATGAATTAAATAAATTAGATGGACAAGCTTTAGCGAATCATCGATTTAATAAATTTAGAAATATTGGTACCTTTATTAATTAACACAGAATGACTAGAAATTTAATTAAAATTTCTAGTCATTTTTTTATATAAATTAAATTAAAAATTTAAAACGTTTACATATATATAATCTATCAATATTAATGGAATAGATAATAAAATTATGGTAATTTATACATGAAGATTATTATAGTTAGGAAAGGGTATGTCGCTATGAAGAGAATTGCGGTATTAACAAGTGGTGGAGATTCACCAGGCATGAATGCTGCTGTTAGAGCAGTCGTACGAAAAGCAATTTATAATAATATCGAAGTTTTTGGTGTTTATCAGGGTTATCAAGGT
The DNA here is from genome assembly GCF_001809205.1 of Staphylococcus sp. HMSC069E10. Lineage (NCBI taxonomy): Bacteria > Bacillati > Bacillota > Bacilli > Caryophanales > Staphylococcaceae > Staphylococcus > Staphylococcus sp. HMSC069E10. The sequence continues at coordinate 39,732 of NZ_KV796477.1, forward strand.
TTACTTGATGATAATATCCACAAACTTGAATTAGGAAGTGTTGGAGATACGATTCAACGAGGAGGAACTTTTCTATATTCTGCTAGATGTCCTCAGTTTAAAGATGAGAGTGTAAGACAAAAAGGGATTGAGAACTTACACAAGCATGGTATTGAAGGACTTGTAGTAGTCGGTGGAGATGGCAGTTATAGAGGTGCTCAACGTATTAGCGAAGAAACAACCGATATAAAAACAATTGGTATCCCTGGAACAATTGATAATGATATTAATGGTACTGATTTCACTATTGGTTTCGATACAGCATTAAATACGATTATTGACTGTGTCGATAAAATCAGAGATACTGCTTCAAGTCATGCGAGAACTTTTGTTGTAGAAGTAATGGGACGTGATTGTGGTGATTTAGCACTGTGGGCTGGATTGTCAGTAGGTGCTGAAACAATCTTAGTTCCAGAAGAGCACACAGATATTAAAGATGTTGCTGAAAAAATTGAAAGTGGTATTAAACGTGGAAAAAAACATTCTATCGTTATGGTAGCAGAAGGTTGTATGAGTGGCCATGAATGTGCAGAACAATTAACTAAATATATCAATGTTGATGCACGTGTATCTGTTCTTGGTCACATCCAACGTGGTGGTAGTCCATCTGGTGTAGATCGAGTACTTGCTTCAAGATTAGGCGGTTATGCTATAGAATTGTTAATGCAAGGTCAAACAGGATTCGGTGTAGGTATACAAAATAACCAACTTACAGCAACACCATTTGATGAAATTTTCAATAATGAAAGCCATAAATTCAACACTCGTATTTATGACTTAGCAAAAGAATTATCTATATAATTTAGGAGGCTTTTATAATGAGAAAGACTAAAATTGTATGTACTATAGGACCTGCTTCAGAGTCTGAGGAAATGTTAGAAAAATTAATGAATGCTGGAATGAACGTTGCACGTTTAAATTTCTCTCATGGTAGTCATGAAGAACATAAAGCACGTATTGATTCAATTCGTAAAGTATCTAAAAAATTAGGTAAAACTATTGGTATTTTATTAGATACTAAAGGACCTGAAATTCGTACACATGATATGAAAGACGGCTTGATTGTACTTGAAAAAGGTAAAGAAGTTATTGTGAGTATGTCTCAAGTTGAAGGTACACCTGAAAAATTCTCAGTCACATATGAAGATTTAATTAATGATGTTCAAATTGGATCATACATTTTATTAGATGATGGTTTAGTAGAATTACAAGTTAAAGATATTGATAAAGATAAAGGCGAAGTTAAATGTGATATCTTAAATACTGGTGAATTAAAAAATAAAAAAGGTGTAAACTTACCTGGTGTTAAAGTAAACTTACCTGGTATCACTGATAAAGATGCTGCAGATATTAAATTTGGTATTAAAGAAGATATTGATTACATTGCAGCAAGCTTTGTACGTCGTCCTAGTGATGTATTAGATATTCGCGAAATTTTAGAACAAGAAAATAATGATAATATTACGATCTTCCCTAAAATTGAAAACCAAGAAGGTATTGACAATATCGAAGAGATTTTAGAAGTATCTGATGGTTTAATGGTTGCGCGTGGTGACATGGGTGTTGAAATTCCACCTGAATCTGTGCCAATCGTTCAAAAAGATTTAATTAGAAAATGTAATAAATTAGGAAAACCTGTCATTACTGCAACTCAAATGCTTGATTCAATGCAACGTAATCCACGTGCAACAAGAGCTGAAGCAAGTGACGTTGCTAATGCAATCTATGATGGTACAGATGCAGTTATGTTATCTGGTGAAACAGCTGCAGGACAATATCCTGAAGAAGCAGTTAAAACAATGAGAAATATCGCAATTTCAGCTGAAGCTGCTCAAGATTACAAAAAATTATTATCTGATCGTACTAAATTAGTAGAAACATCATTAGTAAATGCGATTGGTGTATCTGTAGCACATACTGCTCTAAACTTAAATGTTAAAGCAATTGTAGCTGCAACTGAAAGTGGTTCAACAGCGATTACAATTTCTAAATATCGTCCACATTCAGATATTATTGCAGTAACACCTAGTGAACATACTGCAAGACAATTAGCACTAGTATGGGGTGCATATCCAGTTGTTAAAAAAGGACGTAAAACAACAGATGATTTATTAAATAATGCAGTAGCAACAGCTGTTGCTACTGAAAAAGTTGGTAATGGTGATTTAATTATCATTACTGCTGGCGTTCCAACTGGTGAAAAAGGTACGACTAATATGATGAAATTACATTTAGTAGGTGATGAAATTGCTAAAGGTCAAGGTGTTGGTCGTGGATCAACAACTGGTAAAACAGTGATTTCTAAAACTGCTAGTGATTTAGAAGGAAAAGACCTAAGTGAATCAATTATTGTGACTAATTCAGTAGACGAAAGTTATGTTCCATATGTTGAAAAAGCTGCAGGTTTAATTACTGAAGAAAACGGTATAACATCACCAAGTGCAATCGTTGGACTTGAACAAGGTATCCCAACTATTATTGGTGTTGAAAATGCAACTAAAGAATTGAAAAATGACTTATTAATTACTGTTGATGCAAATCAAGGTAGAATTTTTGAAGGGTATGCGAATGTCCTTTAATTAAACAACTGTATAAGTATGTTTAATTAAAATGCTAGAAGAGCGAGAATAACCACATTAGTGGATAAAATTCTCGCTCTTTTTTATATTATTTAAACATATTAAAAAAGTGGAATAGAGCCGTATTCGTCGTCCCACCTTGCGTTGAACGTAGATTTTCATTAAGAAAATCTCTATGTTGGGGATAGTAGTGTTTAAAAATGCTTATTACAAGAGTATTTCAATTCAGACATCGACTGCATTAACATAAAAATGACTGGAACATTATCAATTGTTCCAGTCATTTTTTATATTGATATTTTAATGTTAATTTGCTACTTTTTTATATCTTAAATACATAATACCTAAAATAATAAACCAAATGGGTGTTAAGAAAATAGCGTTTCTTGTTGTTGCATTTACAAATAGTAAACAAAACACAAATATGAAGAATGCTAAAATAATATAGGCCATATATTTTCCACCAGGAAGTTTGAATTTTGCTTTTTTATGTAATTCAGGATTTTTTCTATGATAATTAATATAAGCCCAAATAATTAAAGCCCACACGATAATAAATAATACTGTTGAAATTGTTGTAACATATGTAAATACTAGCGTTGCATTTGGAAAAATATAGTTTAATAATGCTGTCACCAATAATAACGCAGATGATACTATAATTGCGATATGTGGTACACCTTGTTTGTTAGTACTTTTAAATATAGAAGGCGCTTGTTTTTGTTCAGATAATCCAAATAACATACGACTATTTGAGAAGATACCACTATTACAAGATGAAGCAGCAGCAGTTAAAACTACAAAGTTAATTAATCCAGCTGCAAACGGAATACCAATTAATGAGAACAATCTAACAAATGGGCTCTCATTTGGATCCACTTTGTCCCAAGGAATAATAGACATAATGACTGCTAAAGCACCTACATAGAAAATTAAAATTCTAATTGGTACTGCATCTATAGCTTTAGGTATTGTTTTTTCTGGATCTTTAGTTTCACCAGCGGTTACCCCAATCATTTCAATACCAACAAATGAGAATAAAGCCATTTGGAATGACATAAAGAAACCAGAGGTTCCATTGGTAAAAATACCATGTTTATAAAGATTAGTTAAACTTGCATGTCCAAATTGAGTTTTATAAGCAAATAAAATCATTATTGCACCAATGACGATTAAAGCTATAATAGTTATAATTTTAATAATAGCAAACCAGAATTCTAATTCTCCAAATAATTTTGCACTTAATAAGTTAAAAACCATTAATATTAATACGCAAAACAGAGCAGTAATCCAGTTTGGTATAGTTGGAAACCAGAAACTAACATATTTAGCAACTGCAGTTACTTCTGCCATTCCCGTTATAATCCAGCATAACCAATATGTCCATCCAGTAACGAATCCTGCAAACGGTCCAATATACTCGTTTGTTACATCAGCAAATGATTTAAAACGAGTATTTTGAATGATGATTTCTCCAAGACCTCTCATAAACATAAATAGCATGAATCCAATAATGATATAGGTTAATAGAATAGAAGGTCCAGTCATAGCTATAGTTTGACCTGCACCTAAGAATAATCCAGTTCCGATAGCGCCACCAAGAGCAATCAATTGTACATGACGATTACTTAATCCTCTTTGTAATTTTTCTTCTGCCATAAGACAACTCCCTTACATTTAATTAATATTAATTATGCACTTATATATTAAATTCGACAATTATTTTTCTAAATTTTTTCTAAAAATTTTATTAACATTGAGTTAATAAAAAATAATCATTGTTGATAAATAATTAAAATATTCATTATTTTCATATAAGTCAACCTTGTCTTACTATTCATAAATAGCTTTATAACGATTTTTACTATCATTATAATTAAAATTAATATATAAATAATTTACCAATGAAAATTTAAACCACATATATAATTATTCACAAAACTTATAATTTTAGATATACTATTTTATGAAAGCCATTACATTATGTAAAAGAAAAGGGGAATTACTTATGGCAGAATTACAAAAAGGTTTAGAAGGGGTTATCGCAGCAGAAACTAAAATTAGTTCAATTATTGACAGTCAATTAACTTATTCAGGATATGATATTGATGATTTAGCTGAAAATGCTCAATTTGAAGAAATCATGTTCTTATTATGGAATTATAGATTACCAACACAAGAAGAACTTGAAGAATTAAAAGAGAAACTTAAACAATATATGACATTAAATCCAAGGGTATATAAGCATTTTGAAGAATATGCTACGGATGATGTACATCCAATGACTGCATTACGTACCTCTGTTTCTTATATTGCACACTTTGATCCAGATGCTGAAGAGGAAACAGATGAAAGTCGAAAAAATCGAGCTATTCGTATCCAAGCAAAGATTGCATCATTAGTTACAGCGTTTTCACGCGTGCGAGAAGGAAAGGAACCTGTTAAGCCCAATTCTGATTTAAGCTATGCAGCAAACTTCTTGTATATGTTAAAAGGGGAATTGCCATCTGATACTGAAGTTGAAGCTTTTAATAAAGCTTTAATATTACATGCTGATCATGAACTTAATGCTTCAGCATTTACAGCAAGATGCGCAGTATCATCTTTATCTGATATGTATTCAGGTATTGTAGCAGCAATTGGTTCATTAAAAGGCCCTTTACATGGTGGAGCAAATGAACAAGTTATGAAAATGCTATCAGAAGTTAAATCACTTGATGAAGTAGATAATTATTTAGATAAGAAACTCGCTAACAAAGAAAAAATCATGGGATTCGGTCATCGTGTATATAAAGAGGGAGATCCACGTGCCAAGTACTTAAAAGAAATGAGTCGAAAAATAACTTCTGAAACTGGACATAACGAATTATATGAAATTTCTCTTGCAATTGAAAAGCGTATGCATGATGAAAAAGGTTTAATTCCAAATGTAGACTTCTTTAGTGCAACTGTTTATCATAGCATGGAAATTCCACACGATATTTTTACACCTATCTTTGCTGTAAGTCGTACTGCAGGATGGACCGCGCATATTTTAGAACAATATCGTGATAATCGAATTATTCGTCCGCGTGCAAAATATGTTGGAGAAACAAATCGTAAATATGTAGCAGTAGAAGAAAGATAAAATATTTCAAAATTTAATTTATGGAGGCTTTTATAATGGCAGCTGAAAAAATTACTAGAGCAAATGATGAATTATTAAATGTACCTAATGAACCAATTATTCCATTTATTATTGGGGATGGTATCGGTCCTGATATTTGGAAAGCAGCTAGTCGTGTTGTTGATGCGGCGGTTGAAAAAGCATATAACGGTGAAAAGCGTATTGAGTGGAAAGAGGTATTAGCTGGTCAAAAAGCGTACGATGAAACTGGTGAATGGTTACCACAAGAAACTTTAGATACCATCAAAGAATACTTAATCGCAATTAAAGGGCCATTAACTACACCAATTGGCGGAGGCATTCGTTCTTTAAATGTAGCATTAAGACAAGAATTGGATTTGTTTACTTGTCTTCGTCCAGTACGTTGGTTTAAAGGTGTACCTTCACCAGTAAAACGTCCTCAAGATGTTGATATGGTTATCTTCCGTGAAAATACTGAGGATATTTATGCTGGAATTGAATTTAAAGAAGGAACAGAAGAAGTTAAAAAAGTTATTGACTTCTTACAAAATGAAATGGGTGCTACAAATATTCGTTTTCCCGAAACTTCTGGTATTGGTATTAAACCAGTTTCTAAAGAAGGAACCGAACGTTTAGTAAGATCAGCTATTCAATATGCAATTGATAATAACCGTAAATCAGTAACATTAGTTCACAAAGGTAATATTATGAAGTTTACAGAAGGATCATTTAAACAATGGGGTTATGATTTAGCTCATAACGAATTTTCTGATAAAGTATTTACTTGGCAACAATATGATGACATTGCTGAAAAAGATGGTAAAGATGCTGCAAATGACGCACAACAACAAGCTGAAAAAGACGGTAAAATTATTATTAAAGATTCAATAGCAGATATTTTCTTACAACAAATTTTAACACGTCCAGCAGAACATGATGTAGTAGCTACAATGAACTTAAATGGCGACTATATCTCAGATGCACTTGCTGCACAAGTAGGAGGAATCGGTATTGCTCCTGGTGCTAATATTAACTATGAGACAGGGCATGCTATTTTTGAAGCAACACATGGTACAGCACCAAAGTATGCTAACTTAAATAAAGTGAATCCATCATCTGAATTATTAAGTTCTGTATTAATGTTAGAACATTTAGGATGGCAAGAAGCGGCTGATAAAATTACTGATGCTATTGAAGCTACAATTGCTTCTAAAATTGTGACATATGATTTTGCTCGCTTAATGGACAGAGCTACTGAAGTATCAACTTCAGAATTTGCCGATGAATTGATTAAAAACTTAAAATAATATTTATTTTGATAAAACAGTCTAAGATGGATTTTGATGTCTTAGACTGTTTTTGTTCATTATTAATAAATATCAAAACAAGATTAACGAAAAATATTCTTAACAAATTGAAAATAATAAGTAAATGTTAAGTTTATGTAAATTCAATATATTGTATGTTATTTTTATTTAAATTTCAGTTATAATAAAATTGAAATTGTTAATTCTATTTAGGGAGGCAAATCATGTCACAAAAAGTATTAGTGGTTGATGACGAGCAATCAATAGTAACGTTACTAAAATATAACTTAGAAACAGCAGGTTATATTGTAGATGTAGCGTATGATGGTGAAGAAGCACTCAAAAAAGTTAAAGAGGTTAAACCTGAACTGATTGTATTAGATGTCATGTTACCTAAAAAAGATGGAATAGAAGTATGTAAAACGATTCGATCTGATAAAAATCTTGTACCTATTTTAATGTTAACGGCTAAAGATGATGAGTTTGATCGTGTTTTAGGCTTAGAATTAGGTGCTGATGATTACATGACTAAACCTTTCTCTCCAAGAGAAGTTGTAGCAAGAGTAAAAGCTATTTTAAGACGCTCTCAAATTGCTAATGAAGTCGTAAAAGATGACGTGGAGGATGAAGATATTGTAATTGATAATATTAGAATTCGTCCTGAATTCTTTGAAGTCTATAGAGATGATACCTTGCTTGAACTTACTCCTAAAGAATTTGAGTTATTACTTTATCTTATTGAACGTCAAGGACGCGTAATTACTAGAGAACATATGTTAAATTCAGTGTGGAATTACGAGTTTGCAGGAGATTCAAGAATTGTAGATGTTCATATTAGTCATTTAAGAGATAAATTAGAAGAAAATCCTAAACAACCTAAGTTGATAAAAACAGTTCGTGGATTGGGTTATAAATTAGAAAGACCTAAAGCTTAATGATTAAATTTCATCATAGATTATTACTTCTACTATGTACAATCACAATTATTAGTTTTATAGGCTTAGGTGCAATTCTTCATCATACGATTTATCAGATATTATCAGATACTCAAACTAGAGAATTAAATCATTTATCAGAAAATATCGTAAATTTAAATAAGCAAAATAAACAAGCAGACATTCAGCGTATAGCACAAAATCAAAATTTGGTTGTTAAAATTTCTGAAAATGAACATGTGTTATATCAAACTGGCAATCAACATCAAATTAATCATACTATTGATAATGCAGCTAATCCTTCGAATATTATATATCATAAAAATAAGGATAAGGTGGATTACACATTTAAAAATACTGTAAGTAATCAAACAATATACATAAGTGGTATTAATACTGAAATTTTAGATTTACAAAAAAATATGTGGAAGTACTTATCATTAATTGGAATCATTGTGTTATTTGCTATTTATTTAGCTGTAAGAAGCATTAATCGCACCTATATACGACCAATCAACGAAGTTACTTACGCGACATCTTTAATTGCAGATGGATATTATCATGTTAGAGTACCTGAAAGTAATGTGAAAGAAACAAAAGCATTATTTGTTACTACCAATGATTTAGCAAGACGATTGCAAAAATTAAATAATAAACAAAAAATGCAATCTAATCGCCTTAAAACAACATTAGAAAATATTCCTAGTTCGGTATTAATGATAGATAAACAAGGTGAAATTGTTATTGCAAACCATGCTTATTACGAGGTGTTCAAACCAGATAGTAAAGTCGAAAATAAAGATTATACTGTACATTTAGATAAAGAAATTCAACATCTTATTATTGAAAGCTTTAAAACTGAAAAACCGTTGCATGAACAAATTGAGTTATACATTAATGATGTTCATCAAAAATATTTTGATGTTTCTTGTATTCCCATTTTAAGTAAATCAAAAAAGAAACTTCAAGGTATGGTTGTAGTATTACATGATATCACTAATCTAAAAAAATTAGAGAATTTGAGACGTGAGTTTGTTGCAAATGTTTCACATGAACTTAAAACTCCAATCACTTCAATTAAAGGATTTGCAGAAACCTTAATTGAAGGTGCAAAGAATGATGAACAATCCCTTGATATGTTTTTAAATATTATTTTAAAAGAATCAAATCGTATAGAATCACTTGTCATGGATTTATTGGATTTATCTCATATTGAACAACAAACTGAGATTGAGACTACTTATGTTAATCTTTCAGATTTAGCACATAATACAATCCATAATCTACAAACTCAAGCTAAGTATAAAAATATCGCTATTAAATCTGAAATAGAAAATGATGTTATTATTAAAGCGCATGAAGGAAAATTGTCTCAAGTTATCACGAATTTACTTTCAAATGCCATTAACTATTCATATGAAAATAATAAAGTTATTGTTAGAGTTTACAGAGAAGATATAAAAGTTAATCTAGAAATCCAAGATTATGGCATTGGGATAGACAAAAAAGATCAAAAGCATATTTTTGAGAGATTTTATAGAGTAGATAAAGCAAGAAGTCGTGACTCTGGTGGAACAGGTTTAGGATTATCGATTACAAAACATATTGTAGAAGCACTTCACGGTACCATTATGGTCGAAAGTGAACTGAATAAAGGATCGCTATTTAGAGTCTCATTTATAGATAAAATCGAATAACTATTTTGTCCTACAAGTTTAGGTCATCCACACTTTAAAATACTTTTTTATGTTTTTAGGATTTTAAAGGGACCTAAACTTGTAGGATTTTATTTTTTGACATTCGTAAAATATCGTTCAGTCGTTATGACCAAAGGTTTATGCTAAAATATAATTAAACTCATTCTGGAGGTTTAAAATTTGAATAAATTAGTATTGATAGATGGCAATAGTTTAAGTTTTAGAGCTTTTTACGCATTGCCACTTTTATCTAATAAAGCAGGTATTCATACAAATGCGATTCTTGGGTTTGCCAAATTACTCGAAAAAATTATCAGAGAAGAACAACCTACACATTTCTTAGTAGCCTTTGACGCAGGTAAGACTACTTTTAGACATTCTAAATATAGTGAATACAAAGGTGGACGTCAAAAAACACCACCCGAATTAAGCGAACAATTCCCCTATATTCGACAATTGTTAGATGCTTATCATATTAAACATTATGAATTAGAAAACTACGAAGCAGATGACATTATTGGTACATTAAGTAAAGAAGCAGATCAAAATGATTTTGAAACTATTATTGTAACTGGAGATAGAGACTTAACACAGTTAGCAACTCAAAATGTGACTATTTATTATACTAAAAAAGGGGTCACAGACGTTGATCACTATACTCCAGAATTTATAGCAGAAAAATATAATGGTTTAAAACCAATACAAATTATTGATATGAAAGGTTTAATGGGAGATAGTTCAGACAATATACCCGGTGTAGCTGGAGTAGGAGAAAAAACAGCAATTAAACTTTTAAATCAATTTGATTCTGTAGAAGGTGTCTATGAGAATATTGATAAAGTATCTGGTAAAAAATTAAAAGAAAAGCTCGAACTTAGTCATGAAGATGCATTAATGAGTAAAGAGCTTGCTACAATTAATCGACATAGTCCAATAGAAGTCACTTTAAGTGATACGAAATTAAGTGATATCAAGGATAATCATGAAAAAATTGAACTTTTCAAGAAATTAGAATTTAAACAATTATTAGCAGATATAGATAATGAAGCATCTGAATTTGAGCAAGAACAAAAACAAGTTTCTTTTGATATTTTGCCTACATTTGAATATGTTGATTTCAATCATCTTGATGAAGCAGTGATTCATTTCGAAATAGATGGTTCTAATTATTTAAAAGATGATATTTTAAAGTTTGGATTTTATGATAAAGAACGTTATATCGTAGTTGATGCAGATAATATTAAAGATTATCCAGAACTTATTAAATGGTTGGAAAATGAAAATTCTAAAAAGGTAGTTTATGACGCAAAGAAAACATTTGTTATAGCACACAGATTAAATATTACCATTCAAAATATCGTTTTTGATGCGATGTTAGCAAGCTACATTATTGATCCATCACGAACGATTGATGATGTCTATTCGGTTGTAACAAATTATCATCAAACGTATGTTAAAGAAGATGTCTCTATTTATGGGAAAGGTAAAAAGCGACAAGTTCCTAATGCTGAAATTTTAAATACGCATATTGCATCTATTACTAAATCTATTGATGCTGTTAAAACGTTAATGGAAAAAGAACTAGAATCACATCAACAAATGAATTTACTAAAAGATTTAGAACTTCCGCTAGCACGTATTTTAAGTAAAATGGAAGAAATTGGTATTTATACAGATATAAATGATTTACAACGCATGCAACAAGAATTACAAGAGAAGTTAGAATTGTTAGTTCAGTGTATTCATGATGCAGCAGGTGAAGAATTTAACATTAATTCGCCTAAACAACTCGGTGTTGTTTTATTTGAAACATTAAAACTACCTGTCATTAAAAAAACAAAAACAGGTTATTCTACAGCGGTCGATGTCCTAGAACAGTTACAGAATGAACATCCTATCATTAATGATATTTTAGAATATCGTCAATTAGCTAAATTACAATCTACTTATGTGGAAGGTTTACAAAAAGTCATTAGTAATGATAAGCGTATACACACTCGTTTTAATCAAACATTAGCACAAACTGGACGATTATCTTCAGTTGATCCTAATTTACAAAATATACCGATTCGACTTGAAGAAGGGCGTAAAATACGTAAAGCATTTAAACCTTCATCTGAAGACAGTGTTATTTTATCTGCTGATTATTCTCAAATTGAATTACGTGTCTTAGCACATATTACACAAGATGACAGTTTAAAAGAAGCATTTATTCATGGACAGGATATTCATACTGCTACAGCACGAAAAGTATTCGGTGTTGAAGCGGAGGAAGTCACTGATTTAATGCGTAGACAAGCCAAAGCTGTAAATTTTGGAATCGTTTATGGTATTAGTGATTATGGCTTAAGTCAAAGCTTAAATATAACTCGTAAAGAGGCAAAAATATTTATTGATGATTATTTAGCAAGTTTCCCTGGAGTTAAGCAATATATGAGTGACATTGTAAAGGATGCTAAAGCAAATGGCTACGTTGAAACATTATTGCATCGTAGACGTTATATTCCTGACATTACTAGTCGTAATTTTAATTTAAGAGGTTTTGCGGAGCGAACAGCAATGAACACTCCAATTCAAGGAAGTGCAGCAGATATTATTAAACTTGCTATGGTGGAATTTGATAAGCAAGTTCAACATACGTCTTACAAAGCTAAATTACTTTTACAAGTACACGATGAATTAATATTTGAAGTGCCTAAGTCTGAAGTTGAAGAATTTAGTTTATTTGTTGAAGATATCATGGAGCATGCATTAGACCTAGATGTTCCATTAAAAGTAGACTCTAATTATGGTCCTACTTGGTATGATGCGAAATAGAAAGAGGAATGAATAATGCCAGAATTACCAGAAGTTGAACATGTTAAAAGGGGAATAGAACCTTTTATTGTAAATACTACAATTAAAAGTATTTCATTTTCTAAAAAAGTAATTGAAGGTAAAAGTCAGAATAAAGAAACGATTATCAAAGGAATGAATTTAGATGGTTTTCGTTTGAATTGCGAAGGCTATAAGATAATTAAAGTCGAACGAAGAAGTAAATATATTGTTTTTCATATTGAAAAGCATAATCGTAAACGTGTGTTACTTAGTCATTTAGGTATGGCTGGTGGATTTTTCATTGTCAATCACCTATCTGAGATAGCAATTCCCAACTATCGTAAACATTGGCACGTGATTTTTCATTTAAATAATGGAAAAAAATTAGTGTTTTCAGATATACGTCGATTTGGTGAGATTAGAAATTTAAATTCATTTGAAGATTATCCTTCATTTTTAGAAATAGCGCCTGAGCCTTTTGACGAAGAAGCGTTACAACATTTTAATCACTATTTATCTCAAAAAAAAGTAGCCAATAAACCTATTAAACAGATGTTATTGGATCATAAAATCGTAGCAGGATGTGGAAATATCTATGCTTGTGAAGCGTTATTTAGAGCAGGTATCCATCCTGCTAGAAAAGTAAAAGATACGTCTCATCAAGAAAGACAAATGCTCTTTTATTATGTACAAGAAGTTTTAAAAGAGGGTATTGATAATGGTGGAACCAGTATTTCAGATTATCGTCATGCAGACGGAAAAACTGGACAAATGCAATTACATTTAAATGTATACAAACAAAAGACATGTAAAGTATGTGGCCATGATATTGAACAAAAGGTTATAGCATCAAGAAACAGTCATTTTTGCCCATATTGTCAGAAATAAATAAAGTGAGCGGTGATATAAATGCCTAAAGTAATTGGATTAACAGGTGGAATAGCTACCGGAAAGTCAACAGTTTCTAAATTATTATCAGAATATGGATTTAAAATTGTCGATGCAGATATAGCTTCAAGAAAAGCAGTAGAGAAAGGATCAACTGCTTTGGAACGAATAAAAGAAACGTTTGGCGATGAAGCAATCACAAGTGACGGAGAAATGAATCGAGAATACATTGGAGAATTAGTATTTAATCATCCAGAAAAACGATTAGAACTTAATGAAATTATTCATCCTATTGTAAGAACGATTATGGAACAAGAAAAGCAACACTATGTACAACAGGGATATGATGTGATTATGGATATTCCGCTTCTGTTTGAGAATGATTTACAAGATACTGTGGATGAAGTTTGGCTCGTCTACACATCAGAAAGTGTACAAATTGAACGTTTAATGAAACGTAACAATTTAGACTTGGATCAAGCAAAAGCGAGAGTTCATAGTCAAATATCAATTGATAAAAAAAGCAGAATGGCTGATCATGTTATAGATAACTTAGGAAGTAAATCTGAATTAGAAACCATTCTTAAACAACTATTGATTGAAAAAGGATACATTCATGAATAATATAAAAAAGAGTTTAGGGCTTTATTTTAAGTCTTAAACTCTTTTTATTTATACAATAAAATATATTAGTTATATAAACTTAAAATGTAAAAGTAAAAAATATTACATTATTTTCGGTAAACGCTTTCAATCGAAATCTATTATGTTATACTAATTTTATAAAGTATAACATATAAAACAAGGGGTGCTTTAAATGTCAACAAATATTGCAATTAATGGAATGGGTAGAATAGGAAGAATGGTTTTAAGAATTGCATTACATAATGAAAATTTTAATGTGGTTGCGATTAATGCAAGCTATCCACCTGAAACAATTGCACATCTAATTAACTATGATACAACGCATGGACGTTATGATAAAAAAGTAGAACCAATTGATGATGGTATACGTGTTGACAACCATGACATTAAGTTAGTGTCAGATAGAAATCCTGAAAATTTACCATGGAAAGATTTAAATATAGATATCGTAATTGAAGCAACTGGAAAATTTAATCATGGTGATAAAGCAGTTGGACATATTCGTGCTGGAGCTAAAAAAGTATTACTAACTGGTCCATCTAAAGGTGGAGAAGTTCAAATGATTGTTAAAGGGGTAAATGATGACAAATTAGATGTTGAAAAGTATGACATTTTCAGTAATGCTTCATGTACGACAAATTGTATAGGACCAGTTGCTAAAGTTTTAAATGATCAATTTGGTATTGTCAATGGATTAATGACTACTGTTCATGCAATTACTAATGATCAAAAAAATATTGATAATCCTCATAAAGATTTACGTAGAGCACGTTCATGTAATGAAAGTATTATTCCAACTTCTACTGGAGCAGCAAAAGCATTGAAAGAAGTTTTACCAGAATTAGAAGGTAAACTTCATGGGTTAGCTTTACGTGTGCCTACAAAAAATGTTTCTTTAGTTGATTTGGTTGTAGATTTAGAAAAACCGGTAACTGTTGACGAAATTAATAATGCATTTCGTCATTCAGATTTAGATGGTGTTTTAGAAGTAGAACATGCACCTTTAGTGTCTGTCGATTTTAATACAAATCCACATTCAGCTATTATCGATGCTGAGAATACAATTGTAATGGATGATCATAAGGTGAAAGTGATTGCTTGGTATGATAATGAATGGGGTTATTCTAATAGAGTAGTAGAAGTAGCTGAAATGATTGGTGAACAACTAGTAGAAAAGTCTACTGTGACTGCAGTTTAAGCTTTTAATAAATAAAAGATTGTTAATTTTAGAGTTGATAGCCTAATCTAATGTCCTTGATTTTATAGATTAAAACATTATAAAAACATTAAATAATTTTTTAATGAGTCATATATAGGAAAGTGAAAAAAGAATTTATATTGAATTCTATTTCACTTTCTTTTTATATTCTATATAGGTTTAGACAGCTAAGTTGTATCAATTTATTATTAATACATATGAGTTCTTTTGTCATAAATCGTTTTTATAGTATAATGGAGCATAATCTATTCAAGAGGGTGACAGATATGAAATGCCCAAAATGTAGTGCCACACATTCACGTGTGGTAGATTCAAGACATGCTGATGAAGCTAACGCAATACGTAGAAGACGTGAATGTGAGAATTGTGGGACAAGATTTACAACATTTGAACATATTGAAGTGAGTCCACTTATTGTGGTCAAAAAAGATGGAACACGTGAACAATTTTTAAGAGAAAAAATATTAAATGGCCTTGTAAGATCTTGTGAAAAAAGACCAGTTAGATATCAACAATTGGAAGACATTACTAATAAAGTAGAGTGGCAATTACGCGATAAAGGTCATACAGAAATTTCATCTAGAGATATAGGTGAACATGTAATGAATTTGCTCATGCATGTAGATCAAGTCTCTTATGTACGATTTGCGTCAGTATATAAAGAGTTTAAAGATGTGGATCAATTACTAGCATCGATGCAAGGTATTTTGGATGATAACAAACGGAGTGATTCATAAATGAGTTTTAAATCTTATGAGTATGGTTTAAGTCCACACGATGGATTTAAAGTATATCGACATTTTTTCTTTAATCATCAACAATTAGAGATATTAAATCGATTGTACATACCATTAATTGGCTTTAAAGCTATTGGTGTATATCATTTCATGAACCAATTTATCGATGAAGTTGAAGATACTATTCTCACACATTACACTATTATGAATGAGCTTAAAATAAATTTATTAGAATTCCGTGAATATATGGATTTACTTGAAGGCATTGGGTTAATTAAAACATTTGTAAAACATGATAGTAATCAGTCTATGTTTATATATGAATTGATTCAACCTCCAACTGCATACCAATTTTTTAATGATCCAATGTTATCTATATACCTATACAATGAAGTTGATAATCGAAGATATAAAGATTTAAAAGCGTATTTTGAAAAAAATGAACCAGATTTAAACGCATTTCAACAAGTAACGCGCAAATTTACTGATGTATTCAAAGTTCCACATAAAAATATATCTATTGATGCTTCAACAATTCAAAAGGAAAATCATTCAGCTACTATAGATTTAGATAATGAATCATTTGACTTTGATATGTTGAGAGATATGTTACAACATCATTTTATAAGTGGAGAAATTATCACTAAAGAGGCAAAACAATTAATTTTACAATTGGCTACTTTATATGGGTTAACGCCTACTTCTATGAAACGAATCATTCTTAACTCTATCACACAAAATCAAACGTTATCATTTGAAGAGATGAGAAAACAAGCAAGGTCTCATTACTTAATTGAGCATCAACAACAGCTTCCTAAGTTACAAACTAAAGCTAATCCTTCTAATCATTTAGAACAATCACAGAGTCCAAATGAGACTACTGATGATATAAAGGAAAGTGATAGTTGGTTTAAGTTATTAGAAGACACAAGTCCTATCGATATGTTAGCGTCTTGGTCAGAATCAGAACCAACTTTACAACAAAAAAGAATGGTAGAAGAGTTAATAGAGCGTGAAAAATTGTCATTTGGTGTAATTAATATTTTATTACAATTTGTAATGCTTAAGAATGAAATGAAACTTCCTAAATCCTATATATTTGAAATCGCTTCAAATTGGAAAAAGTTAGGTATTAAAACTGCACAACAAGCATACGATTATGCGCTGAAAACAAATCAACAAATCAATGATAGTATAACTAAAAAAACAAAACGTCAGTATAAACAACGTGACGTTGCATCGATAGAAAAAACACCAAAGTGGTTAAAAAATAAAAATCAACAAGATGAAAAACCAAACAATAATGATGCGCAATTTGAAAAAGATAGAGAAGCGTTTCGTGCTCAATTAGAACAAGATTGGGAGGATTAGATGAAACCATTTAGTAAACTTATAAAAAATCAAGATAATTTAAACAAAAGAATTGCTAAAATAAAAAATCAAGTCATTAATGATTCTGATGTTAAGCAATTTTTAAATCAACACCAGTCAGAACTTACTAATGAAATGATTGATAAAGATTTAAATGTACTTCAAGAATATAAAGATCAACAAAAACACTACGATGGTCACGATTATGCACACTGTCCAAACTTTGTTAAAGGTCATATTCCAGAATTATATATAGAAAATGAGCGTATTAAAGTTCGTTATCGATTATGTCCATGCAAAATTAAATACGATGAAGAACGTTTAAGTTCACAACTCATTACTGCCCATCACATGCAACGAGATACGTTGAATGCAAAAGTTAAAGATATCTATACCAACGATAGAAGTCGACTTGAAATAGCTATGGAAGTTAACGATATTTGTAAAAAGTTAGTTAACGGTGAACGCGTTAAGGGTCTTTATATACATGGCCCTTTTGGAACAGGCAAATCTTTTATTTTAGGAGCTATCGCAAACCAGCTTAAGTCAAAACATGTGCCATCTACAATAGTATATTTACCTGAATACATTCGTATACTCAAAGGTGGTTTTAAAGATGGAAGTTATAATGAAAAGTTAGAGCGTATACGAGAAGCAAATATTTTAATGTTAGATGATATCGGAGCTGAGGATGTCACAACGTGGGTAAGGGATGAAGTGATAGGTCCCTTATTACATTACCGTATGGTTCATGAGTTACCAACATTCTTTAGTTCAAATCTAAATTTGGAAGAATTAGAACATCATTTATCTATTTCAAACAAAGGGGCAGAAATAACGAAAGCTGCTCGAATTATCGAACGTATCAAAAGTTTAGCAAATGAATTTTATTTAGATGGGAAAAATTTACGAAATAATTGAAATTTACAATGTGTGATGTATAATAAAGATAAATCTAAATCGTTGAAATAAATGAAGATATGGTAATTTAATCTCTATCATACAGCAAGCCAACAATTGATGAGAATTTGGTTGATATATTAAATTATTACTCCTTCATATTTAGATGCTGGTAATCAGTATCCGGCTCAAGACCGTTATCTTATGAAGAGATATCTAGAATACATCTAGATAACTAGGGTGGTACCGCGACGAACTCGTCCCTTTTATAGGGAGGAGTTTTTTTATTTTCTTCAGCGATCATAGAATAAAATTTATGGAGGGTTTCGATATGGAACAAATTAATATTAAGTTTCCAGATGGCAATTCAAAATCATTTGACAAAGGAACTACTACAGAAGACATTGCACAATCAATTAGTCCTGGACTTCGAAAAAAAGCAGTAGCAGGAAAATTTAATAATCAACTCATTGATTTAACTCGTCCACTTGAAGAAGATGGGGCAATTGAAATTGTTACACCTGGTAGTGATGAAGCTCTAGAGGTATTACGTCATTCAACTGCTCATTTAATGGCTCAAGCATTAAAACGAATTTATGGAGATGTTAAATTCGGCGTTGGCCCAGTGATTGAAGGTGGTTTTTACTACGACTTTGATATGGATAAAAAAGTATCATCAGATGACTTTGAAAAAATCGAAAAAACAATGAAACAAATTGTTAACGAAAATTATAAAATTGAACGTAAAGTGGTTACTCGTGAAGAAGCAAAAGATTTCTTTAAAGATGATCCATATAAATTAGAATTAATTGATGCAATTCCTGAAGATGAGAATGTAACATTATACAGTCAAGGTGAATTTACAGATTTATGCCGTGGTGTTCATGTACCATCAACTTCAAAAATTAAAGAATTTAAACTACTTTCTACTGCAGGTGCATATTGGCGTGGAGATAGTGACAATAAAATGTTACAACGTATATATGGTACTGCTTTCTTTGATAAAAAAGATTTAAAAGCACATTTAGAAATGTTAGAGGAACGTCGTGAACGTGATCATCGTCGTATTGGTAAAGATTTAGAATTATTTACAAATAATCAACTTGTTGGTGCTGGTCTTCCACTATGGTTACCAAATGGTGCAACAATTCGCCGTGAAATTGAACGTTATATTGTAGATAAGGAAGTAAGCATGGGATATGATCATGTATATACTCCAGTTCTAGCTAACGTTGAACTTTATAAAACTTCAGGTCATTGGGATCACTATAGAGATGATATGTTCCCACCAATGAAATTAGATGAAACTGAAGAAATGGTATTACGTCCAATGAACTGTCCACATCATATGATGGTTTATAATAATAAACCACATTCTTATCGTGAATTACCAATTCGTATTGCTGAATTAGGTACTATGCATAGATATGAAGCAAGTGGTGCAGTATCAGGCTTACAACGTGTAAGAGGTATGACTTTAAATGATTCTCATATCTTTGTACGTCCTGACCAAATTAAAGATGAATTCAAACGCGTTGTTCATATGATACAAGATGTTTATGAAGACTTTGGTTTTGAAGATTACACTTTCAGATTAAGTTACAGAGATCCTGAAGATAAAGAAAAATATATGGATGATGATGACATGTGGAATAAAGCTGAGTCTATGCTTAAAGAAGCAGTAGACGAAATGGGCTTACCATATGTTGAAGCCATTGGAGAAGCAGCATTCTATGGTCCTAAATTAGATGTTCAAGTTAAAACTGCAATGGGTAAAGAAGAAACCCTTTCAACTGCACAACTTGATTTCTTACTACCTGAACGATTTGATTTATCTTATATTGGTAGTGATGGTGAAAATCACCGTCCTGTTGTTATTCATCGTGGCGTAGTTTCAACTATGGAACGTTTTGTAGCTTTCTTAACTGAAGAAACTAAAGGTGCTTTCCCAACATGGTTAGCTCCAAAACAAGTTGAGATTATTCCAGTAAATGTAGATTTACATTATGACTATGCGAGAAATTTACAAGATGAATTAAAATCTCAAGGTGTTCGTGTAGAAATTGATGATCGTAACGAAAAAATGGGCTATAAAATTCGTGAGGCACAAATGCAAAAAATTCCTTATCAAATTGTAGTAGGAGATAAAGAAGTTGAAAACAACGAAGTAAATGTTCGTAAGTATGGCTCACAAGATCAAGAAACAATGGAAAGAGATGAATTTATCTGGAACTTAGTAGATGAAATTCGTCTAAAAAAACGTAGATAGTCTTGATAAAATAATATCCTTAATGTATATTACAAAGTAGTTAAATAAAAATGAGTTAGAGGTTGCATCTTTAAAAAGTAATACTTCAGAAGTTGATATGGAACGTATGTTGAAAGTATGAAAGGTAAAGATGCCGAAACAAATGATAACCATACTTATGATTTGTTGGGACAGTTATCGAATAGAAACTGTACTGTCACAGTTTGTGATGTGCTACCGATATAGATTAAGTAATGGGTGCATATCTTAACGGTATGTACCTATTTTTTAATTTGTAATTTGATTTACATATCATTTATAAAAATTAAATATGTTAATTATCTTCACATAACAAATAAATACTTAGCTAACCTCTACATTAAGAAAGGGAGCTTATATGAGTAAAGTTGAAAATCAAGATAGTGGTATGAAGAGAGGGTTAAAAGATCGTCACATCTCCATGATTGCAATGGGAGGCTGTATTGGTACAGGCCTATTTATGACATCAGGTGGTGCTATTCACGATGCCGGTGCATTAGGTGCGCTTATTGCATATGCAATTATTGGCGCCATGGTATTCTTTTTAATGACTTCTTTAGGAGAAATGGCTACGTATTTACCTGT
Organism: Staphylococcus sp. HMSC069E10; assembly: GCF_001809205.1. Classification (NCBI taxonomy): domain Bacteria; kingdom Bacillati; phylum Bacillota; class Bacilli; order Caryophanales; family Staphylococcaceae; genus Staphylococcus; species Staphylococcus sp. HMSC069E10. Next base: position 60,865 of record NZ_KV796477.1, read on the forward strand.
TTCGGGTTCATTTAGTACCTATGCAACACGATTTGTAGATCCATCATTAGGATTCGCATTAGGTTGGAACTATTGGTTTAACTGGGTAATTACTGTAGCGGCAGATGTAACTATTGCAGCGCAAGTCATTCAGTATTGGACACCTATGGCAGGGATACCAGCATGGGTATGGAGTTGTATCTTTATAGTTATTATTTTCGCATTAAACTCTTTATCTGTAAGAGTATATGGTGAAAGTGAATATTGGTTTGCACTTATAAAAGTCATTACAGTAATTATTTTTATAATTATTGGTATTTTAACTATATTAGGAATTATGGGTGGACATTTTGTAGGATTTGAGACATTTACTAAAGGTGATGGGCCAATCCTAGGTGGAAACCTTGGCGGTAGTTTACTTTCAATCCTAGGTGTATTCTTAGTTGCTGGTTTCTCATTCCAAGGTACTGAATTAATAGGTATTACTGCTGGAGAATCTGAGAATCCAGAACGTGCTGTCCCAAAAGCAATTAAACAAGTTTTCTGGAGAATATTACTATTTTACATTTTAGCCATCTTTGTTATTGGTATGTTAATTCCTTATAATAGTAATGCTTTAATGGGTGGAGATAACGATATTGCAACATCTCCATTTACGCTTGTCTTTAAAAATGCAGGATTAGCATTCGCTGCTTCATTTATGAATGCAGTTATTTTAACCTCAGTATTATCAGCTGGTAATTCAGGGATGTATGCATCAACACGTATGTTATATTCAATGAGTAAAGATAAATTAGCTTTCGCTTCATTTGGTAAAACGAATAAACACGGCGTGCCATATTTATCATTAATTGCTACTGGTGTACTTGTAGTCGTTATTTTCTTAGTACAAAAATTAAGCGGAAATGCTTATGAATATATTGTAGCTGCCAGTGGTATGACAGGGTTTATTGCTTGGGTAGGTATTGCAGTAAGTCATTATCGCTTTAGACGAGCATTTAATGTTCAGCATCATCGTAAATCAGAATTGAAATATAAAGCGAAATGGTTCCCATTCGGTCCAATATTTGCAGGTATATTGTGTGTGATTGTGATTGTTGGACAAGATGTAGATTTCATTAAAACAGGGCACTTTGATCTTAATCGATTTATTATTACGTATATGGGTATTCCAGTATTTTTAGTATTCTTTATTTATCATAAATTAAGATATAAAACTAAAAAAATACCTCTTGAAGAAGTTGATTTAAGCCAAGATGTCTCAATGAATGAAGTAAAACATCACTAATTTTAAAAAACAATTGACATGCTTAATAAAACTTGATATGATTAGTATCGTTGATTACGAAACGAACCAAGTAGAAACACCCGTTTCTCACCTGTAGCGACGCAAAAAGCTGTTGGCAGGTTAATCATGTCACACAATTATTGTGTATGAGTGAAGAGCGGGCAAATATTGTCCGCTCTTTTTGCTTGGGAAAATTTCGTAAAATTTTGGGAGGTGTCAACCATAGCAAAAGATCAAACGCAAGTTAACGAAAAAATTCGCGCAAAAGAATTACGTTTAATTGGCCAAAATGGTGACCAAATTGGTGTTAAATCTAAAAGAGAAGCTCTTGAGATGGCTGAAAGAGTTGAATTAGATTTAGTAGTTGTTGCACCAAATGCTAAACCACCTGTTGCAAGAATTATGGATTATGGTAAATATAAATTCGAACAACAGAAAAAAGAAAAAGAAATGAAGAAAAAACAAAAAGTTATCAATGTTAAAGAAATTCGTTTAAGTCCAACTATTGAGGAACACGATTTCCAAACTAAGTTGAAAAATGGACGTAAATTCTTAACTAAAGGTGACAAATGTAAAGTTTCTATTCGTTTCAGAGGTCGTGCAATTACACACAAAGAAATTGGTCAACGTGTTTTAGAAAAATTTGCAGACGAATGTAAAGATATTGCCACTGTTGAACAAAAACCTAAAATGGAAGGGCGCCAAATGTTTATTATGTTAGCGCCTGTAAACGAAAAATAATTTACTTTTATTAGGAGGAAATGAATCATGCCAAAAATGAAAACTCACCGTGGAGCAGCTAAACGTGTTAAAAGAACTGGTTCAGGTCAATTAAAACGTTCTAGAGCTTTCACATCTCACTTATTTGCAAATAAAAATACTAAACAAAAACGTAAATTACGTAAAGCTAAACTAGTATCTAAAAGCGATATGAAACGCGTAAAACAATTATTAGCTTACAAAAAATAATTAATATTACTTTCGAACGATGATAAAGCGATATATTTAAGGAGGAATTTAACATGCCACGAGTTAAAGGTGGAACAGTAACAAGAGCACGTCGTAAAAAAACGATTAAATTAGCTAAAGGTTACTTCGGTTCAAAACATACATTATATAAAGTAGCAAAACAACAAGTGATGAAATCAGGTCAATACGCATTCCGTGACCGTCGTCAACGTAAACGTGATTTCCGTAAATTATGGATTACACGTATTAATGCAGCTGCACGTCAACATGACATCAGCTATTCTCGTTTAATGAACGGCTTGAAAAAGGCTGACATTAACATTAACCGTAAAATGCTTTCTGAAATTGCTATTTCAGACGATAAAGCTTTCGGTGAATTAGTATCAAAAGCTAAAGATGCTTTAAAATAATTAATATTTAAAAGCCAATAAGGTAACTATAAAACCTTATTGGCTTTTTTATTTACTTTTATTCATCAAATATTCTTTAATAGAATTATGATAAGTAAACGAACCAGTTAAATATCATTGTGATTTAAATCATTGGTTTGTTAAACTATTAAAAAAGAATATTAATTTCAAGGAGTTAACTATGTCTAAATTTGATGAACAAATCATCGTCGTATCAAGAGAAATATTATTTGATAATGAAAAAAATGCATTTAATGGATTCTTATCGAAAAACGATGTTCAAGGTGAAGAAATATTTAATACGTTTAAAAATTATGAAGTAAAAAGACGTGGAGATATGGAAGAAGATCCATCTTATAAACAACTTATTTCATATTGTCTTTTAGAAAATGAAAATGATGAAATCTTAGTATATCAACGTTTAAGTGGTGGCGGAGAAGAACGCTTACACGGACAATCTTCAGTGGGTGTTGGTGGACATATGAATAATGTTGTTGGCGCCGATTCAATTAATGAAGTTTTAAGAGTGAATGCACAAAGAGAACTTAATGAAGAAGTAGGATTATCTGAAGATAGATCTCAAAATATGGAATATATTGGTTTTATTAATGACGATACTAATGCAGTAGGTAAAGTTCATATAGGTGTTGTTTTCAAAATTAAGGTGAAATCTAGTGATGTAGAAGTTAGAGAAACTGACACTTTAAAAATTAATTGGGTATCACAAGATGAAATAAATGATTTAAATCATTTTGAATCATGGAGTGCGTTAATTTTAAAAGATTTAAAATAAAGGGGGCTCAATATGTCTGATATTATCCCTTTTCCTCAATCAAAGCAAAAATTATATCATAATATTTTAAATGCACAACAACAAAATAAATATAAAGAAATGTATCAATTGTTTGATATATATGAAGCCTCATTCGAGTTAGATAATCAATTATCTTTGATTAAATGTGACATGTTAAATGAATTAGGGTTATATTTAGAATTAAGAGAAGAAGCAATTATTTTCTTAAAAAAAGGTATACCTTATTACGACGAACTGATTATTTTCTATATTAAAGCATTAATAGGTTTAAATCAGAATTATGAAGCAATTGAAGTCATTAATCAAATCATTAACGAAGTGAAAGAACATAAAACTAGAATGGCACTCTTTCCATTAAAAGAATATGCACAATCTAAATTAGATGAAGACAAGAAACTTTCTAGTCAATTATTATCAGAATTTACTAGTTTAGATTTAAATCGTCAAACTAAATTAATGATTAAACTCATTGATAACGGACATTATGAATTCAGAAAGACGGTTGCTTTTTTATTATCTAATCAAGTAGAATCTTATAATTTGAAAAGTCTCATGCTTGAGTATTTACGTTTTTCAAATTATGATAGTGAAATAAAAATTGAGAAGTATGGTTATGAAGTCAACATCCTCCCTACAACATTAAAAGGTTTAGAACACACAGATATGAAAACTACTGTTATTCCCAAAGTTCTCGATAGATTAGAAAATGGAGCTTTGAATATACAAAATGAAGCTCAGTATGTAATGAATAATCATTCAATAAAACTATATCCACTTGATATATTTTCACTTTTTAATGAAGAAGATTGGGTAATAGCTTATGATGTTTATTTTAAGTCAATGATTGGTATAGAAGTAAGTGAAGCAAATCAAGAATTATTAACATTAATTTATCAGTTAGATAATTAAATGTGAGCAAATCATTTTAGTTTACTTAAATGATTCTGTAAAGTTGAATTATTATTTAAAATCCCCTATAAAACATTGTTTGTGTCCATATTGGACCTATGATATAATAGGGAAGTTGAAAAAATTAAAAATGTAAGCATGGAGGTATTTATACATGACAGCAACTTGGGAAAAAAAAGAAGGTAACGAAGGTTTATTAAAAGTTACTGTTCCAGCAGAAAAAGTAAATAAAGCATTAGATCAAGCATTTAAAAAAGTGGTTAAACAAATTAACGTGCCTGGTTTCCGTAAAGGTAAAGTGCCTCGTCCAATTTTCGAACAACGTTTTGGCGTTGAAGCATTATATCAAGATGCAGTAGATATTCTTTTACCTGAAGCTTATGGTGAAGCCATTGAAGAAACTAAAATCAATCCAGTAGCTCAACCTGAAATTAATGTAACTCAAATTGAAAAAGGTAAAGATTTCGAATTTGAAGCAACAGTGACTGTTGAACCTGAAGTTAAATTAGGAGATTATAAAGGTCTTGAAATTGAAAAACAAGATTCTGAATTAACTGATCAAGATTTACAAGATGAAATTGATCATAGTTTAGGTCATTTAGCTGATATGGTTGTTAAAGAAGATGGTGCAGTTGAAGAAGGAGACACTGTAAATATTGACTTTGATGGTTATGTAGATGGCGAACAATTTGAAGGTGGCCAAGCTGATGGTTATGATTTAGAAATCGGTTCAGGTTCATTTATTCCAGGATTTGAAGATCAATTAGTAGGCGTTAAAACTGGAGAAGAAAAAGATGTTGTTGTAACATTCCCAGAAGAATATCACGCTGAAGAATTAGCTGGTAAAGAAGCTACATTCAAAACTAAAGTAAATGAAATTAAATACAAAGAAGTACCCGAATTAACTGATGAAATTGCAAATGAATTAGATTCAGATGCTAATTCAGTAGATGAGTATAAAGAAAACTTACGCAAACGTTTATCAGAACAAAAAGCACAAGATGCTGAAAATGTGGAAAAAGAAGAAGCAATTAATAAAGCAACTGAAAATACAACAATTGATATTCCACAAGCTATGATTGACACTGAATTAGATCGTATGGTTCAAGAATTTGGTCAAAGAATCCAACAACAAGGTTTAGACTTACAAACTTACTTCCAAATTTCTGGTCAAGATGAATCTCAATTAAGAGAACAAATGAAAGATGATGCAGAGCAACGTGTTAAAACAAACTTAACATTATCAGCAATTGCAGATGAAGAAAATATCGAAGTCACAGATGAAGATATTGATAAAGAATTAGAAAAAATGAGCAGTCAATTTAATATCTCAGTAGAAGATATTAAACAAACTCTTGGTAATACTGATATCATTAAAAATGATGTACGTATTCAAAAAGTAATTGACTTATTAAGAGACAATGCTAAATATGTTGATTCAGCTAAAGAAGATAAAAAAGAAGACAAATAATAAACTTTTAAATTGATATAAAGTTTAAAAATAAGTAGCAGGTGCATCATTATATGTATCTGCTACTATATGTTTTAAGCATTTTAGTTGTTAACTATCAATTTGCATTGTAGAATGCTATCTAGTATAGTCGTTTAAGGATAGAGGTGTAAATGAATGTTTAAATTTAATGAAGATGAAGAAAATTTAAAATGTTCTTTCTGTGGTAAGGACCAAGATCAAGTTAAAAAATTAGTAGCAGGTAGTGGTGTATACATTTGTAATGAATGTATCGAACTATGTTCTGAAATTGTTGAAGAAGAATTAGCTCAAGCTACTTCAGAAGAATTTACTGAATTACCGACGCCTAAAGAAATTATGGACCATTTAAATGAATATGTTATTGGCCAAGAAAAAGCTAAAAAATCTTTAGCAGTGGCAGTTTACAATCATTACAAACGTATTCAACAATTGGGTCCAAATGAAGATGATGTTGAGTTACAAAAAAGTAATATCGCCTTAATTGGACCAACGGGTAGTGGTAAAACTTTACTTGCACAAACACTTGCTAAAACATTGAATGTACCATTTGCTATTGCAGATGCAACAAGTTTAACTGAAGCAGGTTATGTTGGTGATGATGTTGAAAATATTTTATTACGTTTGATTCAAGCTGCTGATTTTGACATTGATAAAGCAGAAAAAGGAATTATTTATGTAGACGAAATTGATAAAATTGCTAGAAAATCTGAAAATACATCAATTACGCGTGATGTTTCTGGTGAAGGTGTACAACAAGCATTACTTAAAATCTTAGAAGGTACAACAGCAAGTGTACCACCTCAAGGTGGCCGTAAACATCCTAACCAAGAATTGATTCAAATTGACACAACTAATATTCTATTTATATTAGGTGGTGCGTTTGATGGTATTGATGAAGTCATTAAACGCCGTTTAGGTGAAAAAGTTATCGGTTTTGCTAGCAATGAAGCAGATAAGTATGATGAAGAAGCTTTATTAGCACAAATTCGTCCTGAAGATTTACAAGCATATGGTTTAATTCCAGAATTTATTGGACGTGTACCAATAGTTGCTAATTTAGAAACATTAGATGTTGAAGCGCTTAAAAATATTTTAACGCAACCTAAAAACGCGTTAGTTAAGCAATATACAAAAATGTTAGCTCTTGATAACGTTGAATTAGAATTTACTGAAGAAGCTTTGGCAGCAGTCAGTGAAAAAGCAATTGAACGAAAAACTGGAGCACGTGGATTACGATCAATTATAGAAGAATCTTTAATTGATATTATGTATGATGTACCTTCAACAAGTGATGTTGCTAAAGTTGTAGTAACTGCTCAAACAATTAATGAGGAAATCGAGCCTGAAATGTATGATTCAGAAGGTAATTTATTGAACGGTACTAAAACTTCAGCTTAATTATCAACCATATAATAAGGAAGTGGTGATAGAATTCATTTGAGTTCGAAACTGCTTCCTTATTTTTATACATATCATTTTTTTAAAATTTTAGATTTTTAAACATTTATATTATAATAAAGCAGCTATAATAATGAAGAGGTGTTTGAATATGAATATTAACCCAAATAATATAGAATTAATGATTAGTGCAGTGAAAGAAGAACAATATCCTGAAACCAATTTAACTGAAATCGCTTTAAGTGGACGTTCTAATGTGGGTAAGTCCTCTTTTATTAATAGTATGATTGGTAGAAAAAATATGGCTCGTACTTCACAACAGCCTGGAAAAACGCAAACTCTAAACTTCTATAATATTGATGAACAACTTATTTTTGTTGATGTTCCTGGATATGGATATGCAAAAGTAAGTAAATCACAGCGTGAAAAATTTGGGAAAATGATAGAAGAGTATTTAACTAAACGAGAAAATCTAGGTTTAGTCATTCAACTTGTAGATTTACGACATAATCCTACCGAAGATGATGTATTAATGTATAATTATTTAAAACATTTCGATCTGCCAACACTAGTCATTTGTACTAAGGAAGATAAAATTGCGAAAGGTAAAGTTCAAAAACATATAAAAAATATAAAACAAAAATTAGATTTAGATCCAAACGATACAATTATAAGTTACTCTTCTATTCAAAATTCTAAACAGCAATACATTTGGGATATTATTGCTAATTATATAAATTAAAAGAAATATCTTGTAATTAAGTGACGAAATTTTGACTTCACATTAGAATGTTTCTAATTTATTTGAGCATCAAACTTAAATTCATTCTAAAATGTGTTATACTAACGATATTGTTAGTATATGGAGGGCGTTATAAATGCATTTTATTGCTATTAGCATAAATCATCGTACTGCTGATGTAGCTTTAAGAGAGCAAGTTGCTTTTAGAGATGATGCCTTACGATTAGCCAATGAAGATTTATTCGAAACTAAAGCAATTTTAGAAAATGTAATATTATCGACATGTAATCGTACAGAAGTATATGCTGTAGTGGATCAAATTCATACAGGACGATATTATATTCAGCGATTTTTAGCTCGTTCATTTGGATTTGAAGTAGATGATATTAAAGCAATGTCTGAAGTTAAAGTGGGGGACGAAGCAATAGAACATCTATTGCGTGTAACTTCAGGTTTAGATTCAATTGTGTTAGGAGAAACACAAATTTTAGGCCAAATGCGTGATGCATTTTTCTTAGCGCAAGATTTAAAAACAACTGGAACTATCTTTAATCATCTATTTAAACAAGCAATTACTTTTGCTAAAAAAGCACATAATGAAACAGATATCGCAGATAATGCTGTAAGTGTTTCATATGCTGCTGTGGAATTATCAAAAAAAGTATTAGGTAAATTAAAAAATAAACATGCTGTTATTATTGGTGCAGGTGAAATGAGTGAATTGTCGTTATTAAATTTACTCGGCTCAGGCATTAATCATATTACAATTGTAAATCGAACAGAAAGTAAAGCTAGAATTTTAGCTGAAAAACATCAAGTTAGTTATGATAAGCTAGAATCTTTACCTAGTTTATTAACTTCAACTGATATTGTTATTAGTTCTACTAGTTCACCAGATTATATTATTACTAAAAGTATGATTAATCAGGCACTATCATATAGAAAATCTAAATTATTATTATTAGACATTGCAGTACCACGAGATATTGAACCATGTCATAATTTAAGTGATGACGTATTTAATTATGATGTAGATGATTTAAAAGGTTTAGTTGATGCTAATTTAAAAGAACGACAAATGGCGGCGGAAGCTATTTCTAATGAAATTCCTGCTGAAATTAAAGCACATAATGATTGGGTAAATATGTTGGGTGTAGTTCCTGTAATAAGAGCTTTACGTGAAAAAGCAATGACTATTCAAGCTGAAACAATGGATAGTATCGATAGAAAATTACCGAATCTATCTGAACGAGAACGAACAGTCATTTCTAAACATACTAAAAGTATTATTAATCAAATGTTGAAAGATCCAATTAAACAGGCTAAGGAATTGAGTAACGATAAAAAAAGTAATGAAAAATTAGAGCTATTTCAAAATATATTTGATATTGAAGCCGAAGATCCTTATAAAGCAGTGAAAGAACGAAAAAAAGAAAAGGAACTTTCAGTACGACATATCTTTAGTTTTGAATAAGCATATTAAAATGGTGATAATATGCAAGAAACGCTATTTATTAGATTTCATGAAATTATATTAATTGTATATTTAATTAGCATTCTTTGTTATTTTATAGACTTTGTTCGGAAGAGTCATAAGATTAGAGTACTTGGAATTTATGCCTTAGGGATTGTTTGGTTTTTACAAACAATCTCTTTGTCTATGTATATTACTTCGCATAGTGATGTATTGTTTAATTCCATATTTGATGTTTTTTTCTTCTTGTCATGGATGATTATTTCTATTTCTCTAGTTTTAAATATTATTAAAGTTCTAAGTTTTTCTGTGTTTTTTTTGAATGTAATTGGATTTATCTTATTAACGATGAATACATTTAGACCTGAACACTATACAAACAGTATACAAAAAGTACAAGTTATAAATGAATTATTACTTGTACATGTAGGGCTTGCAGTATTGAGTTATGCTTTTTTTGCACTTGCATTTGTAAATGCATTGCTATATATCATTCAATATAAAAACCTTAAAGAAAAAAACTTTAATCAGAAATATTTTAGAATTGGCAGTGTAGCAACTCTTGAAAAAATTATATTTTTTTCAACTTTGGGCGGTTTAGTAATATTAATATTGAGTGTAATTTTAATTGCTCAATGGGGAATCTATGCGGTTGGTATAGCAATATTTAAAGATCCGAAGGTTATGTTGTCTGTCATTATTACGCTTCTTTATACAGTATATGTCGTTATGTATTTAAAAAAGAAAATCATCTCAATTAATTTAATTTATTTTAATATTATGATATTTTGCCTATGTATGGTGAATTTATTCTTCACTACTCATTTTAATTAAAAGAAAACTTATGTAGGAGGCCTTGTTTATGCGTAAATTAGTTGTGGGTTCACGTAGAAGTAAACTTGCTTTAACACAAAGTAAACAATTCATTGATAAATTAAAAGCCATTGATCCATCTTTAGAAATCGAAATTAAAGAGATTGTCACAAAGGGAGATCGAATTGTGAATCAACAACTATCTAAAGTTGGAGGAAAAGGCCTATTTGTTAAAGAGATTCAAAATGAACTATTTAACAACGATATCGATATGGCAATACACTCATTAAAAGATGTTCCTAGTATTATTCCAGAAGGTTTAACATTAGGTTGTATTCCTGATAGAGAAATACCATTTGATGCCTATATTGCTAAAAATCACGTACCATTAGAAGAACTTCCTAAGAATAGTATAGTTGGTACAAGTTCATTAAGAAGAGGTGCACAAATATTATCTAAATATCCTCATCTAAAAATTAAATGGATTCGTGGTAATATTGATACACGTTTAAATAAATTAGAAACAGAAGATTATGATGCGATTATTTTAGCAGCAGCAGGACTCAAACGTATGGGTTGGTCTGATGACGTAGTAACAACTTATTTAGATAAAGACACATTACTACCTGCAATCGGTCAAGGTGCTCTTGGCATTGAGTGCCGTAGTAACGATATTGAACTTCTCGAGTTACTTCAAAAAGTTCACAATAATGAAGTTGCAAATTGTGTAACGGCCGAACGAACATTTTTAGCTGCAATGGATGGAAGTTGTCAAGTTCCAATTGGTGGATATGCGAATTATAACAATAACAATGAAATTGAGTTTACAGGCTTAATCATGACACCAGATGGTAAGGAACGTTATGAACATACTGAAGTAGGAACTGACCCTGTAAAATTAGGGAACAGAGTAAGTGAGATACTTAAAGAACAAGGTGCGTATGAAATTATAAGAAAATTAAACGAAGAAGCATCACATTAATACTAAATCTTAGTAGAGGTGTTACAGTTAGATGAAACCAGTGATAGTTATGACGCAAACGAGTAAAGTCCAGAGTGATATGGTAGAAGTCATTCATAAGCCATTTATTAAAATTCAATCACTTGAATTTGATACTCAACTCTTGCATGATAATTATGACTGGCTTATTTTTTCTTCAAAAAATGCCGTACATTTATTTTATAAATATTTAGAGTACGTGAATGTAAAACATATTGCAGTAGTAGGCGCTAAAACTGCGCAGTTATGTAAACAATTAGGTATAAATATAGATTTTATACCTAACGATTATTCTCAAGAAGGTTTATTAGAAGGATTAAATCTAGAAAAATCTTCTATTTTAATTCCGAGCAGTGCACAGGCAAGACCAAAATTACAACAAACTCTCGCTGAACATAATAATGTTGTGAAAATTGACTTGTATACACCTATAGCGGATAGAGAGAATATTATTGAAGTTATCAATCTAATTCAACATAATCAAGTTGAAGCATTAACATTTTCAAGTTCATCTGCAGTGCGTTATTATTTTAGTGAGGCATTTCCTAAGCATTTTAAAAATTACTATGCTATAGGTCAACAAACTGCAAATAGCATTAGAGCCTATGGTTATGAACCTTATATTGCAGATAAACAAACTTCTGAAGCATTAATAAACACATTTTTAGAAAGTAGGAATAAATAATGAAATTCGATAGACATAGAAGATTACGCTCTTCAGCTACAATGAGAAGTTTAGTAAGAGAAAATCATGTTAGAAAAGAAGATTTAATTTATCCAATTTTTGTAGTAGAAAAAGATAATGTTAGAAGCGAAATTAAATCTTTACCTGGTGTATATCAAATAAGTTTAAATCTATTAGATGATGAAATTAATGAAGCATATGATTTAGGTATTAGAGCGATTATGTTCTTTGGCGTACCTAATGAAAAAGATGATGTGGGTTCTGGTGCATACGATCATAATGGCATTGTTCAAGAGGCAACACGTAGAGCAAAAAAACTTCATAAAGATTTATTAATCGTTGCTGATACTTGTTTATGTGAATATACGGATCATGGTCATTGCGGTATCATTGATGATCATACGCATGATGTTGATAATGACAAATCTTTACCATTATTAGTTAAAACAGCAATTTCTCAAGTCGAAGCTGGCGCTGACATTATTGCTCCAAGTAATATGATGGATGGTTTTGTTACCGAAATTCGACAAGGTTTAGATGAAGCTGGTTATTATAATATTCCAATTATGAGCTATGGCATTAAATATGCTTCTAGTTTCTTTGGACCATTTAGAGATGCTGCAGATTCAGCTCCTTCATTTGGAGATAGAAAAACGTATCAAATGGATCCAGCTAATCGTTTAGAAGCACTAAGAGAATTAGAAAGTGACTTAAAAGAAGGCGCAGACATGATGATTGTCAAACCAGCTTTAAGTTATTTAGATATTGTTAGAGATGTAAAAAATAACACTAATATTCCTGTTATTGCTTATAATGTTAGTGGTGAATATGCTATGACTAAAGCAGCATCTCAAAATGGTTGGATAGATGAAGAACGTGTGGTTATGGAACAAATGGTATCAATGAAACGTGCGGGCGCAGATATGATTATTACTTATTTCGCGAAAGATATTTGTCGTTACTTAGATAAATAATGGTTAAGGAGGAACAAGTTAATGACTTATGAAAAATCACAAGAAGCAATGCGCATTGCTGAAACACTTATGCCTGGTGGTGTCAATAGCCCTGTAAGAGCATTTAAATCAGTAGATACACCAGCAATTTTTATGGATCATGGTGAAGGTTCGAAGATTTATGATATAGATGGCAATGAATACATTGATTATGTATTAAGTTGGGGACCATTAATTTTAGGTCATAAAAATAAACAAGTCATTAGTAAATTACATGATGCTGTAGATAAAGGCACTAGTTTTGGTGCTTCAACACTAGAAGAAAATAAATTAGCTGAACTTGTTATTGAAAGAGTGCCTTCAATTGAAAAAGTAAGAATGGTTTCTTCAGGTACTGAAGCTACTTTAGCGGCATTAAGACTGGCTAGAGGTTACACTGGTAGAAATAAAATTGTTAAGTTTGAAGGATGCTATCACGGACATAGCGATTCATTGCTTATCAAAGCAGGTTCAGGTGTAGCAACTTTAGGTCTTCCAGATTCACCAGGAGTACCTGAAGGCACAGCTAAAAACACAATTACAGTACCTTATAATGATTTAGATGCGATTAAAGTAGCATTTGAAAATTATGGAGATGATATTGCTGGTGTGATAGTAGAACCAGTTGCAGGAAATATGGGTGTTGTACCCCCTAAAAAAGGTTTCTTAGAAGGATTAAGGGAAGTCACTAAAGAATATGGTTCTTTACTTATCTTTGATGAAGTCATGACAGGTTTCCGTGTAGGGTATAACTGTGCTCAAGGTTATTTTGGTGTGACACCAGATATCACATGCCTAGGAAAAGTGATTGGCGGTGGCTTACCTGTAGGTGCTTTTGGAGGCAAAAAAGAAATTATGGATAAAATTGCTCCAGTAGGTAATATTTATCAAGCGGGAACTCTATCTGGTAATCCTTTAGCAATGACAAGTGGTTATGAAACACTAAGTCAATTAACGCCTGAATCATATGAGCATTTCCAAAAATTAGGCGATATATTAGAAAAAGGACTTAAAGAAGTATTTGCTAAACACAATGTTCCTATTACAGTAAATAGATCTGGTTCTATGATTGGTTATTTCTTAAATAAAGGACCTGTAACCAACTTTGAAGAAGCGAATCAAAGTGATTTAGAGCTATTTAGTAATATGTATAGAGAAATGGCTAAAGAAGGTATATTTTTACCACCTTCTCAATTTGAAGGAACATTCTTATCTACCGCACATACCAAAGAAGATATTGAAAAAACGATTCATGCTTTTGATAATGCATTAAGTAGAATTGTTTAATATTTAAAAGTTAATATAATAAAAGTGGAACAAAGATGAGATAATATCATCGTTCCACTTTTTTTAATTTAAATGCTTTTAATCTAGAAAGAAGTGATGATTTTTGAGGCGAATTTGGCTAAATAATATTATATTATTAATAATAGCGATAATCATGAGTTTAATATTAAAATTATCTCATATGCTTTTACCCTTTATGTTTGGGCCCATTATAGCCTCAATTATTGTGGTTAAAGTACTAAAACTAAATATTAAATGGCCTTTTTGGATTAGTCAGATTGGCTTAATATTACTTGGAGTACAAATAGGATCTACGTTTACGTCACAAGTCATTAACGATATCAAAAATGAGTGGTTAACCATTGTGACGGTGACTGTTTTACTCATCACGTTATCATTATTGATTGCTTATTTTTTCAAAAAAATTGCAAGAGTTAATACTGAAACTGCTATCTTGAGTGTAATACCTGGCGCTTTAAGTCAAATGTTAATTATGGCTGAAGAAGATAAAAAAGCGAATATCTTAGTAGTAAGTTTAACCCAAACTTCTAGGGTTATTTTTGTAGTCGTACTTGTACCACTTATTTCTTTTTTATTTAGCAATTCATCATCAAGTGAAGAGATGATTCATAAAGCTACACCATTAACAAGAGCTTTAAATGTGCCCCAAATTGCTTTAATTATGATTGCTATAGCTTTTGTTTATTTCTTAATGTCAAAAATAAATTTTCCAACAAAACAATTACTCGCTCCAATTGTCGTTTTAATTGTTTGGAATTTATCAACTCATCTGACTTTTACTTTAGATAATTATATTCTTGCTTTTGCACAAGTGATTTATATGATTAGAATTGGTTTACAAATTGCACATTTATTAGGTGATTTAAAAGGTCGCATTGCTATAGCAATTATGTATCAAAATATAAGTTTAATTTTAGGGTCATTTTTGATGGTCTTTATTGTTCATTTGTTTACTCATAATTCATTAAACGAATTATTTTTAGGTGGAGCTCCTGGAGGAATGAGTCAAATTGTGCTAGTTGCCATAGCTACTGGTGCAGATGTTGCTAAGATATCAAGTTTTCATATCTTTAGGATATTTTTTATATTATTTTTAGTAGCACCAATAATTAATTACTTTTTAAAACGAAAAAAAGTGATAATCAATCATAAGGAGTAGAACTACGAATTCAAAATAATCTGTTCTACTCCTTTTAATATTTAATGATTAGGTTTTGAAGGACATCCTTCTAAGTGAGCATCATATAGACCAGCCGCTTCCATAAACGAGAATACAGTCACAGGTCCTAAAAATTTAAAACCATAAGCTTTTAAATCTTTTGAAAGTTGTTTTGCTCTTTCATCAACTGTAATACGTTCTGAGGGAGTTTTATAGTGCAAGTCAATAGGATGTCCATCAACATATGACCATAAAAACTTACTGAAGCTACCATATTCTTTTTCAATTTGTAAATAACCCTTAGCTTGAGATACTATGGCTTCTAATTTCTTTCTATTATGTACGATATTTGGAAAGGTCATTAAAGCATTAATATCTTTCTCTGTCATTTTAGAAATTTTTGTAGGATCAAATTGATAAAATGCTTTTTCATAAGCCTCTTTCTTTTTTAATATAGTTAACCAAGATAAACCAGCATGTTGAGATTCAAGTGCAAGTAATTTGAAAAGTGAAAGACTATTAAAATCTGGTTGTCCCCATACTTTATTATGATAATCTAAATAAATAGGGTCTGTAGTTCCAAAGGCACATGCGTTCATAAATATTCCTCCAAAAGATTGACTTATCATTGTTTTCTATTATACTATTAATTAGTAATTAAATATATTTTTTGGGAAGAGTACGTTTGATACTTATCAAAGAGAGCATATGGACGGTGTAAATATGTATAATGATCAAACTGAAGGTAGCCCACAAGTTCTTTTATTGAATACACATATAATAGTAGATAGAAGCGTGTATGAGCGTTAATCATAAATAAGTGCAAGAAGATATGGAGGTATCGTCTTGAATTTAGGTGGTACCACGGAGCATCCGTCCTATATATTAGGAAGGATGCTTTTTTATTTTAGGAGGTTATTTCAATGAAAATGGAATCAAAGTATAATCCTCGTGAAGTTGAAGCGGGGCGTTATGAAGAATGGGTAAAAAATGAATACTTTAAACCTCTAGAAGATGAATCTAGAGAAGCATATACAATTGTTATTCCGCCGCCGAATGTGACTGGTAAATTACATTTAGGACATGCTTGGGATACAACATTACAAGATATTATTACTCGAATGAAACGTATGCAAGGATACGATACGCTTTATTTACCTGGTATGGATCATGCGGGTATTGCAACACAAGCTAAAGTAGATGCTAAATTAAAAGAACAAGGTATTTCTCGTCATGATATAGGACGTGAAAAATTTTTAGAACATGCTTGGTCTTGGAAAGAAGAATATGCATCTTTTATTCGTAAACAATGGGCTAAATTAGGCTTAGGTCTTGATTATAGTAGAGAACGTTTTACTCTTGATGACGGCTTAAGTAAAGCGGTTAGAAAAGTATTTGTTGATTTATATAATAAAGGAATTATTTATCGTGGAGAGCGAATTATAAATTGGGATCCAGTCGCACGTACAGCATTGTCAGATATAGAAGTGATTCATGAAGATGTGCAAGGTCATTTTTATCATTTTAAATATCCTTATGCTGATGGTAATGGATATATTGAAATTGCCACAACTCGTCCTGAAACAATGCTAGGGGATACTGCTATAGTCGTTAATCCAAATGATGAACGTTATAAAGATGTTATAGGAAAAAAAGTGATTTTACCAATTATAGGTAGAGAATTACCAATTTTAGCAGATGAGTATGTTGATATTGAATTTGGTAGTGGAGCTATGAAAGTTACACCTGCACATGATCCTAATGACTTTGAAATTGGTCAGAGACATCATTTAGAAAACATTATCGTAATGGATGAAAATGGAAAAATGAATGACAATGCATCTCAGTATGCTGGTTTAGACCGTTTCGAATGTCGTAAAAAATTAGTAGAAGATTTAAAAGCTCAAGATTTAGTGATTAAAATTGAAGAACATATGCATTCTGTAGGTCATTCAGAACGTTCTGGTGCAGTAGTAGAACCTTATTTATCTACACAATGGTTTGTAAAAATGAAACCACTTGCGCAACAAGCACTAGATAATCAAAAAACAGATAATCGAATTGATTTTTATCCACCACGTTTTGAAAATACATTTAATCGTTGGATGGAAGAAATTAGAGATTGGACTATTTCTAGACAATTATGGTGGGGTCACCAAATTCCAGCTTGGTATCATAATGAAACAGGTGAAGTATATGTTGGAGAAGAAGCACCTGCTGATATCGAAAATTGGACTCAAGATGAAGATGTGTTAGATACATGGTTCTCAAGTGCGTTATGGCCATTCTCAACTTTAGGTTGGCCTAATGAAGAAGCAAAAGATTATCAACGTTACTATCCAACGAATGTTCTTGTAACCGGTTATGATATTATCTTCTTCTGGGTAGCAAGAATGATTTTCCAAGGATTAGAATTTACTGGTAAACGACCATTTAATGATGTACTTCTTCATGGTTTAGTAAGAGCTGAAGATGGTCGTAAAATGAGTAAATCACTTGGTAATGGTGTAGATCCAATGGATGTCATCGAAAAATACGGAGCAGATAGTTTACGCTACTTCTTAGCAACTGGTTCTTCTCCAGGTAATGACTTACGTTATTCTACCGAAAAAGTTGAATCTGTATGGAACTTTATTAATAAAATTTGGAATGGTGCTCGCTTTAGCTTGATGAATATTGGAGAAGACTTTAAAGTGGAAGACATTGATTTATCTGGTAATTTATCTTTAGCGGATAAATGGATTTTAACACGACTAAATGAAACAATAGAGACCGTTACTAATCTGAGTGAAAAATATGAATTTGGTGAAGTTGGACGTGCTTTATATAACTTTATTTGGGATGAATTCTGTGATTGGTATATTGAAATGAGTAAAATACCAATGAATGGTGAAGATGAAGCTCAAAAACAAACAACACGTTCTGTTCTAAGTTATACACTTGATCAAATAATGAGAATGCTACATCCATTTATGCCATTTGTAACTGAAAAAATTTGGCAAAGTTTACCGCATGAAGGAGAAACAATTGTAAAAGCAGCATGGCCGACAGTTAAAGAAGAGTTTGTGTTTGATGAAAGTAAACAGACAATGGAACAATTAGTTGAAATTATTAAATCTGTGAGACAATCACGCGTAGAAGTAAACACACCACTTTCTAAATCAATCCCTATTCTCATTCAAGCTAAAAATGAAGAAATTAAAACAATCTTAGAAAAAAATGCGGATTATATTCATAGATTTTGTAATCCAAGTGAATTAACCATCGATACAAATGTAGATATTCCTGAAAAAGCGATGACAGCGGTAGTAGTTGCTGGTAAAGTCATTTTACCGTTAGAAGGACTTATTGATATGGATAAAGAAATTGAACGTTTAGAGAAAGAGTTAGACAAACTTCAAAAAGAATTAGACCGTGTTGATAAAAAATTATCAAATGAGAATTTTGTTAATAAAGCACCTGAAAAAATTATAAATGAAGAGCGCGAAAAACAACAAAAATATCAAGAAAAATATAATGGTGTTAAAAACAGAATTGAACAATTAAAAGCATAGGAGAATTGTCAATGAATTACCTAGATAGCTTATATTGGATACATGAGCGCACTAAGTTTGGTATTAAACCTGGTGTTAAAAGAATGGAATGGATGCTTAACCACTTAAATAATCCTCAATTAAATATTCGCGGTATTCATGTGGGTGGAACAAATGGTAAAGGTTCTACAGTAGCTTATTTAAGAGCTGCATTAGTTGAGAATGGATATGAAGTTGGAACATTTACTTCTCCTTTTATTGAAACGTTTAATGAACGAATTAGTTTAAATGGTTATCCGATCTCAAATGACGAAATAGTTGAATTAGTAAAACGAGTTAAACCAGTAAGTGAAGCGTTAGAACAAGAAACCGAACTCGGTTCTGCAACAGAATTTGAAATTATAACAACAATGATGTTTTTATATTTTGGAGAGATACATCCTGTAGATTTTGTTATTGTAGAAGCGGGACTAGGAATTAAAAATGATTCAACTAATGTGTTTACTCCTATTCTTTCAATTTTGACAAGTATAGGATTAGATCATACTGATATTTTAGGAAGTACGTATTTAGATATCGCAAAAGATAAAGGTGCTATCATAAAACCTAATGTACCCGTCATCTATGCAGTCAAAAATGAGGAAGCTTTAAAATACATTAGAGATTTAGCGGAAAATCAGAATGCAAAGCCAATTGAACTAGATAGAGAAATCATTATTGTATCTGAAGATGATGAATTTACTTATAGATATAAAGATTATGAGTTAGAAACAATCATCTTAGATATGATAGGTGATCATCAAAAAGAAAATGCTTCATTAGCTATTACAGCTTTAATAGAGTTGAACGAAGAAAATATTATTGAATTAGATTTTAATAAAATGATTGATGCTATTGAAAGTGTTTGTTGGACAGGACGTATTGAGCAAGTTAAAGAAAAACCTCTTATTATTATTGACGGAGCACATAATAATGAAAGTGTTGAAGCATTAGTTTCAACAATCAAAAATTATTATGATCTTGAGAAAATGGATGTTTTATTTTCAGCCATTAAAGGTAAACCTGTAAACGAAATGTTAAGTAAATTACAAAATTTAGCTGGTACATTTTATTTTACTGAATTTGATTTTCATAAAGCCTTATCTAAACAAGAATTACTTGAGAGTATAGATGCTGATAACATCGAATATATTGATGATTATGTAGATTTTATAAATCATTATGATGGTGAGGGCTTATTGATTACAGGCAGTTTATATTTTATAAGTGAAGTAAAATCGAAAGTTGAATTTAATTCATAATATATAGTATGTTAAATATCTAAATATAGCTATGAAGAAAGTTACAAATTAAACTTCTTCATAGCTTTTTTATTAGTTATATAATTGATAGATTAAGAGTGGACTGATTATTTTTAATAAAGGTTTTATTCATTTTATTGAATTTAAAATGCTTTAAAGAAGATATATTTATTTATTGAAATGAATTTAATCTAATCCTCGTTATTCCATTTACTTAGACCATATTTTAGTTATAATGAATGATATGAGGTGATCAGTATAATAGTATTATTAGCATTTACGTGTAGTGTAATATTTAGTTTTTTATATCAATTTTCAAGTATAGAGAAAGTGAATCTTCAATATTTCAAGCGACGATCACAATGTGATTATTGTCATACATCATTAAAGTGGTTTGATACTATACCATTATTAAGTTTCATATTCTTAAAAGGACGCTCGAGATGCTGTTCAAATCCTTTAAAACGCTCCTATATTATAGGTGAAATATTATCGTTTCTTATTGTCCCATATTTAATATTTATCGATATACATATAAATTATTCTCTCTTTATATTAACTTGTTTAATGTTGATAACGATGTCTCTAACCGATATTCAAACATTAACAATCAACAGTAACTTAATCCTCGTTTTTTTCTTTGTCGGTATCTATATTTCTTCATTACATTTGATTTCATTTATATTTATTTTCTTTCTATTACATACATTTTTTCTGTTAAATTCTAAAAGTATAGGGTACGGTGATATTTTATTACTTAGTATACTTTCTATATTTTATACTTATGAATTTATACTTCATCTAATATTATTAACTTGTGCAATTGGTCTTATGTTTTATATCATCTTGTTTCGTTTTAAGATACGTAAAATCCCACTTATTCCTTTTATTTCAATCTCATATATTTTATTAATTAATTTTTCCAACAATATTATGTAACTAATAAAGAAAAGGTGATGTTTTTGAAAATTAAAGATATGGCCAAAAGTGAGCTTCCTAAAGAGAGACTCATTCAATATGGTGAAAAAAGTTTGTCTAACAGTGAATTATTAGCAATTTTAATTAACACTGGACGACAAGGGGTTTCAAGTATTGATATTGCAAATGAAATGATTAATAAAGTAAATAATTTAAAAGAATTAAAATTACTTTCAATACATGATTTGTTAAAAATAAAAGGTATAGGATTGCATAAAGCAGTGACACTAAAAGCCGCTTTCGAATTGGGAGAAAGAATAAATAAACGTAATTCAATTGAAAAAGTAAAGATTAAATCTCCTAAAGATGTCGCAGATATGATGATGTCTAAAATGAAAGATTTAACTCAAGAGCATTTAGTTGCTTTATTTTTAAATACTAAAAATATAGTGATAAAAGAAGAAACTATATTTATAGGAACATTAAACTCTTCAGTGATACACCCAAGAGAAGTCTTTAATGCTGCCATTAGAGCTTCATGTAATGCAGTAATTGTGATTCATAATCATCCATCTGGAGATGTGACGCCTTCAAAAGAAGATATTGCTACTACCATTAGACTTAAAGAATGTGGACAAATTCTTGGCATTGAATTACTTGACCACATTATTATCGGTGATCAAAAATTTACTAGTTTAGTAGAGGAGGGGTATTTCGTATAAAAGATTAAAAATTATTTATAGTCTCATTGTTAAAATTTTAGTATAATAAGCCTTAATTATATATTTAGAGGTGTATGATGACTTTAATTTTAATCATAGGGGTGTTAATACCTATTATTTACATAATGAGATTGAATATTAAACAAAAAACAATTCGTTTAAAAGAAACGCTTAATACCGTGTTATTATCGATTGTTGGTATTACAATTTTTTCTTTTATTGGAGTATTCGTCAACCATACGCATACTCAATTATATATTTTACTCATTAGTGATATAGTAACTGGAACGATATTTGGGTTACTATTAGCAACAATATATAAAATTTATGAATACTTGTCTCAAAGCAATCGTAAATAAAGCTAGTTAACTTTTCATACAATACAATCATAAACGAATTAATAAAGGGTAGATTGTATTAATTACATTGAAAAGTAACTAGCTTTTTCATTATCTTATATAAGCTGAAAGCACATTAAAATTTTCTAAAATCCAAAGAACACCTTGATAGGCTAAATACAGTCCGAGAATAATAAAAGCAGCAGAGATTAAAAATCTTAAAAGTGCAAATCCTACTTTAAAAAGTATAACTGCAAGCAAGATAAGTAAAATAATTGTAAGAATGTTCATTTCTCACACTCCTCTAAATTTATTTTACGAGTGATATTAATTATTATAATATATTTTAAGAAAATGTTAATCAGTCTTAAGAATTTACTTAATTTACTTCTTTAGACCGATGGATAAAATCTATTTTATATTTATAATAATTTAGATTTAAAATTGGAGGGATTTTATTGCGAATGGTTTTTAGTATTTTTAAAAATATAGTAGCAGTTATTGCAATCCTTAGTATTGTTTATTTTGCATTAAAATATGCCCCGTTTTTAAGAGAACAGGACTGGAATCCTATGAATCAACCTCCCAATAACCAATTCGAGCTCTTGCCAAGTAATCAAACATCAACACCAGTGCCTACTAATGGAAAAAGTTATACTATAGAAGAAAATCATTTACTTCAGAATATTCCTGCTAGTCAAACAAAAAATGTGTTTAAATTTATAGATAAAAAAGAATTTATGGAAGTTTCAGGTATAGTTAGAATGGGATATAATGATAATTACATTGTAGGGCAAAGAGATAATGAATTTATCATCTATAAATTCGGAAGTGATACGATTAAAGTCTTTAGTACGGAAATTGAAATGGAACAGGAATTAAATCGCCTAGGACAATCAATCACTTTAAAACCTCAGAATGAGTATTAAAAAATATAATTTGAAAAAAATAAATAAATGCGTTAATGTCTAAAATAGATACAATAATCTTTTGAAGGTTGGTGTAATGTATGTCTGAACAATCTAAAGAAAAACAGGCAAATGAACAAGCAAAAGCACAAAATTTATTTTCTAAATGGAGAAAAGACGAAACGCTCTATGAAGAAGATAAAAAAGATAAGCCGAATAAAGAATCGTAAAATTAAATAAGATGACATTTGATAGGAGCAAGTACTAGAATTCAATGAAGATTCTAACTTGTTCCTTTTTTTCTTTGAAGATAATATTTAATATTATTCTTTATTTCAATCCTAGAGTAATATAAAATAGAATATAATAATTTAAAATAAATAGTAGAGGTGTTATGAGTGTTAAATTTTTTTAAAAATAACAAGTTAATTGTTGTTTTTTGTGCAATAATTATTTTTATTGCATTGATTGGTTTGTCCATTCGTTCACAAACTCAATCACCTCCTGAGCAATATGTGGGGGACTCAGTGTCATTTGGTCAGAGAGTAATTAGTTACCCTGTCAATTTTGTGACTGGAGCTATAGGTAACTTCTTTCAATCTAACAAATCAAATCATAATGAAGTTAATCAATTAAAAGCAAAAAACGAAGCATTAGAAGCGGAAAATAAAAACTTAAAAAAAGAACTTGATATGACTGATGCTTCAAAATACGATGCAATTTCAGGTGCCATCATAGCACGTAATCCAGATCAATGGATGAATACTGTGATTATTGATAAAGGTAAAAAAGCTGGTGTAAGCAATAATATGGCAGTGTTTACTAGTGATGGTTTAATTGGAAGAGTAACTAGAGTGAATCAATTTTCTTCTCAAGTTGATTTACTTTCAACGAATACAAGAGCTGGAAAACTATCAGTCAATATTCAACATCACTCTAAAAATGTTTTTGGATTAATTGATCACTATGATAATAAAACTCAGGAATTAATTATTAGTAATATCAATAATAAGGATAAAATTTCAAAAGGTGACAAAGTAGTAACAAGTGGATTAGCCGATCAATTGCCAAGTGATTTATACATAGGAGAAGTGACGAAGGTAGAAAATGATGAATATGGTTTAGCAAAAGAAGTGAGGGTGAAAACTGGAGCAAATTTATCAGATATTCAACATGTATACATAGCGAAAAAAAGTAATAACACGGATTTCAATGAAAGAGAGACTCGATAATGAAAGCGTTCGTTTATATAATGATCGGTATCATCGTTTTTTATCTTGATACACTTATTGGTTTGGTTATTCCTTTTCATATAGGCAACCTAACATTTATCTTAGTTCCTCATTTAACTCTAATGTATTTATTACTTTTATCAATTTATAGACCATTTATGGTCACATTATTACTAAGCATTTTTTTAGGTATGATAACTGATATCTACTTTGGCAGTGTATATGGTTTATATTTGTTTGGTTATATATTCTTAATAACAATATTTAATAAGTTCTTGAAGATTTTTTACCGAGACTATATTATGGTATATTGGTTCAGTATCATTGGTGTAATGATTCTTGAAATATTTGTAGCAATTATATATTCTGTTATTAGCTATGTAGAATTTGATTTACTAAACTTTATATTACTACGTATTATCCCAACACTTATATTAAATATTATTTTATTAATTATTTTGATGCCTATATTCTTTAAATTCTTTAAAAAGCCAATATAATAGATTGACATTGAATATAAGTAATGGTAAGATGCAATAGTTGAGTAGTTTTATAGCTACATACAACCGCTCAAATACAGGTTTAAGCGTTAAAATGTTATATTTTATCACCTGTATATGGCGTGACTTATAATTATAGGAGGTGCAAGGTATGTTTGCTATTATCGAAACAGGCGGTAAACAAATTAAAGTAGAAGAAGGTCAAGAGATTTTCGTTGAAAAATTAGATGTTAATGAAGGTGATTCATTCACATTTGATAAAGTATTATTTGTAGGTGGAGATTCAGTTAAAGTTGGTGCTCCAACTGTTGAAGGAGCTACAGTAACTGCTACTGTGAACAAACAAGGTCGCGGTAAAAAAATTACTGTTTTCACTTACAAACGTCGTAAAGATTCAAAACGTAAAAAAGGTCATCGTCAGCCTTATACTAAATTAACAATTGATAAAATCAACGCTTAATTATGATTACTGTTGATATTTCAATTAATGATGAAGGTAAAGTAACAGACGTCATCATGGATGGCCATGCTAATCATGGTGATTATGGCTATGATATTGTTTGTGCAGGGGCTTCAGCTGTTCTTTTTGGAAGTGTGAATGCTATTTTAAGTTTAACTTCTGAAAATCCGGATATTGATTATGATGATGACGGTGGTCATT
Source organism: Staphylococcus sp. HMSC069E10 (assembly GCF_001809205.1). Lineage (NCBI taxonomy): Bacteria > Bacillati > Bacillota > Bacilli > Caryophanales > Staphylococcaceae > Staphylococcus > Staphylococcus sp. HMSC069E10. Next base: position 86,410 of record NZ_KV796477.1, read on the forward strand.
TTCACATTAGATCAGTAGACACTAACAATGAGCAAGCACAATTAATTCTTCAAGCAATGCTTGTGTCTTTACAAACGATTGAAGATGAATATAATGAAAATATAAGATTAAATTATAAGTGAGGTGTATCCCGATGTTAAAATTAAACTTACAATTCTTCGCATCTAAAAAAGGGGTAAGTTCTACAAAAAACGGTCGTGACTCAGAATCAAAACGTTTAGGTGCTAAACGTGCAGACGGTCAATTCGTAACAGGTGGCTCAATTTTATATCGTCAACGCGGTACTAAAATTTATGCTGGTGAAAATGTAGGTCGTGGTGGCGATGATACATTATTCGCTAAAATCGACGGCGTTGTTCGTTTCGAACGTAAAGGTCGCGACAAAAAACAAGTTTCTGTATATGCAGTAGCTGAATAATTTTTGTCTAATTAACACCAGAAGTGAAGACTTCTGGTGTTTTATTTTTGTTTAAAAATGATTATAATAGAATCTAACGTTTTAGAGTTAATGATATAATATTAGCGATGAATTAATAAAATATATAAAAAGAGGTGAGATATATGTTTGTCGATCAAGTAAAAATATCTCTAAAAGCAGGCGATGGAGGTAATGGTATTACTGCTTATCGTAGGGAAAAATATGTACCATTTGGTGGCCCTGCTGGTGGCGATGGAGGTAAAGGTGCTTCAGTCATTTTTGAAGTTGATGAAGGTTTAAGAACACTTTTAGACTTTAGATTTCAACGTCATTTTAAGGCTAAAAAAGGTGAAAATGGTCAAAGTAGTAATATGCATGGTAAAAATGCGGAAGACTTAGTTTTAAAAGTGCCTCCTGGTACCATTATTAAAAGTGTAGAAACTGAAGAAGTTTTAGCAGATTTAGTTGAAGAAGGTCAACGTGCAGTTATTGCTCGTGGAGGTCGTGGAGGTCGTGGAAATTCACGTTTTGCAACCCCTCGAAATCCAGCTCCAGACTTTAGTGAAAATGGAGAACCTGGAGAAGAACTAGATGTTACCTTAGAATTAAAGCTACTTGCTGATGTGGGACTCGTTGGATTCCCAAGTGTAGGGAAATCAACATTGTTATCTATTGTATCTAAGGCAAAACCTAAAATTGGAGCTTATCATTTTACAACAATTAAACCAAATTTAGGTGTGGTTTCAACACCTGATCATAGAAGTTTTGTGATGGCGGATTTACCAGGTTTAATTGAAGGAGCTTCAGAAGGAGTCGGTTTAGGTCATCAATTTTTACGTCATGTTGAAAGAACAAAAGTTATTGTTCATATGATAGATATGAGTGGTTCTGAAGGAAGAAATCCACTTGAAGATTATCAAATCATCAATAATGAACTGATAAATTATAAACAAAGATTAGAAGATAGACCTCAAATTATAGTGGCAAATAAAATGGATATACCGGAATCAAACGATAACCTAGAATTATTTAAAAAAGAAATTGATGAAGATGTAACTATTGTTCCAGTTTCTACAATTACAAGAGATAATATTGATCAATTACTATATACAATTGCTGATAAATTAGAAGAAGTAAAAGATATTGATTTTAGTGTAGAAGAAGACGAAGATGCAGGTGTTAATCGCGTATTATATAAACATACACCATCTCAAGATAAATTTACGATTACAAGAGATGATGATGGTGCCTATGTAGTAAGCGGTAATGCAATCGAACGCATGTTTAAAATGACAGACTTTAATAGTGATCCAGCAGTAAGACGTTTTGCACGTCAAATGCGCTCTATGGGTATTGATGATGCATTAAGAGAACGTGGATGTAGTAATGGTGATATTGTTAGAATACTTGGGGGAGAATTTGAATTCGTCGAATAGGAGGGCTTTTTAGTGGACAGCAAAGATTATAAAAAGTTTTATTTAATACGTGAAGACGTTTTACCAGAATCAGTGGTTAAAACGCTTAAAATTAAAGACGCTTTAAAAAATGATGCCACACTGTCCATTTATGAAGCAGTTAAGCAGTTTAATCTATCAAGAAGTGCTTTTTATAAATATAGAGATACTATTTTTCCTGTAGATGAAAAGATTTTTGAACACCGTGAATTCACCTTAATTCTCTATGTTAATGATATAGTAGGAATGCTTGCTCAAGTATTACAAACTATTTCAAAATTAGCGTTATCCGTTTTAACTATTCATCAAAGTGTTCCAATGGAAGAAAAAGCAACGATTACACTCTCTTTGAGTGCAAAAGATCAATCATTATCAATAGAAAAGGTCATGGGCACTTTGAGAAATATTCAACATGTTTATAAAGTTGAATTAATTAGTATGAGTATGTAAGGAAGGTATCTATGTACGCTTATATAAAAGGACATTTATCTCAATTGTTTCCAACACATATTGTTGTAGAAACGTCTAATGGTATCGGTTATGAAATTCAAACTCCAAATTCATATCGATTTCAAAAATATTTAAATCAAGAATGTAAAGTCTTTACTTCACTGATTGTAAGAGAAGACGCACAATTATTATATGGTTTTATTAGCGAAGAAGAAAAAGAGATGTTCTTAAGCTTAATAAAAGTTACAGGTATAGGCCCTAAATCAGCTTTAGCTATTCTAGCAACAAGTACACCTAACGAAGTTAAACGTGCAATTGAAAATGAAAATGATACTTATCTAACTAAATTTCCTGGTATAGGTAAAAAGACTGCACGACAAATTGTATTAGATTTAAAAGGTAAAGTTAAGATTACAGAAGAGACTAGTGAGACCTTATTACAGGTTGAGGGACAAGTTGAAGAAAATGACAATATAATTAAGGAAGCGTTATTAGCGCTTGCAGCTTTAGGATACTCTAAGAGAGAGCTTTCTAAAGTTGAGAAAGTGCTTAATAAAACATCCATCCACTCTGTTGATGAAGCAGTTAAGATTGGTTTAAAAACGCTTATATCTTAATATTATGAACGATAACTGGGGGGATAAATATGGATGATAGAATGGTAGATCAATCATTACACAATGAAGAATCTTCTTTTGAATTCTCACTCAGACCAACTAAATTAAAACAATATATTGGGCAATCATCAATAAAGAATAATTTAGAAGTTTTTATAAAAGCGGCTAAACTAAGGGATGAGCCATTAGATCATGTATTACTTTTTGGTCCTCCAGGATTAGGTAAAACAACACTTTCAAATATTATTGCTAATGAAATGGAAGTCAATATAAGAACTGTATCTGGTCCATCATTAGAGCGACCCGGAGATTTAGCGGCAATTTTATCAGGTTTACAGCCTGGAGATGTTTTATTTATTGATGAAATCCATCGCTTAAGTAGTGTAGTAGAAGAAGTTTTATACTCTGCTATGGAAGATTTTTTCTTAGATATTATTATCGGTAAAGGTGATGAAGCACGTAGTATACGTATTGATTTACCACCTTTTACTCTAGTAGGCGCGACAACACGTGCTGGAAGTCTAACAGGCCCTTTAAGAGATCGATTTGGTGTTCATTTAAGATTAGAGTACTATTCGGAATCAGATTTAAAAGAAATCATTATTCGAACTGCTGAAGTATTAGGTACAAAAATTGATGATGAAAGTGCAGTTGAGCTTGCTAAGCGTTCAAGAGGAACACCTCGTGTTGCAAATCGACTACTAAAAAGAGTAAGAGATTTTCAACAAGTAAATGAAGATGAACAAATTTATATCGAAACAACAAAGCAAGCTCTAAACTTATTACAAGTGGATGATGAAGGCTTAGATTACATTGATCATAAAATGATGAATTGTATTATTAATCAATATAATGGAGGTCCTGTGGGACTGGATACGATAGCAGTGTCAATTGGAGAAGAACGTATTACAATCGAAGATGTCTATGAACCCTTTTTAATACAAAAAGGATTTATAGAACGAACACCAAGAGGTAGAAAAGCGACATCATTTGCCTATGAACATTTCAAAAAAATTAAAGAATGAGGGAATAATATGAACGTTGAGGAGTTTGATTATCATTTACCTGAATCATTGATTGCTCAGACACCTTTAAAAAATAGAGATCAAAGTAGATTACTTGTGCTAGGTAGAAAGACCGGAAATATTGCACATAAACACTTTACAGATATTATGGATTATTTTGAACCTGGAGATACATTAGTATTAAATGATACACGTGTTATGCCAGCACGTTTATTCGGTTTAAAAGAAGAAACAGGTGCAAAGGTAGAAATGTTAATGCTTACTAGGATAGAGGACAATGACTGGGAAGTATTATTAAAACCAGCAAAACGTATTAAAGTAGGTAATACTTTATCATTTGGTAACGGCAAAATCATTGCTGAATGTATAAAAGAATTAGAACAAGGTGGGCGCATTATGCGTCTACATTATGAAGGTATTTTAGAAGAACGCTTAGATGAGTTAGGTGAAATGCCTTTACCACCTTATATTAAAGAACGTTTAGATGATCCGGATAGATATCAAACTGTGTATGCTAAAGAAAATGGTTCCGCTGCAGCGCCTACTGCAGGGTTACATTTTACAGATGAGCTTTTACAGAAAATAAAAGACAAAGGTGTCAATATTGCATTTATTACACTACACGTTGGCCTAGGTACCTTTAGACCAGTAAGTGTGGAGGATATTAATGATCATGAAATGCATAGTGAATACTATCAAATGACTAAAGAAACGGCAGATATGCTGAATAAAACTAAAGAAAATGGGCATAGAATTATTTCTGTAGGTACGACGTCTACTAGAACGTTAGAAACAATTCGTCGTGATCATGAACAATTTGTTGCTACAAGTGGTTGGACAGATATATTTATTTATCCAGGGTTTGAATATAAAGCAATTGATGGGTTAATTACTAATTTTCATTTACCCAAATCAACATTAGTAATGTTAGTCTCTGCTTTTAGTAGTCGTGAATATATTTTGAATGCTTATAAAGAAGCGGTAAAACTTAAATATAGATTCTTTAGTTTTGGAGATGCAATGTTAATAATTTAATGAATGAGAGGTACAGATTATGCCAGCAGTAACTTATGAGCACATTAAAACATGTAAGCAATCAGGTGCACGTTTAGGGATTGTTCATACACCCCATGGCTCATTTGAAACACCCATGTTTATGCCAGTAGGTACGAAAGCAACAGTTAAAACAATGAGTCCAGAAGAGTTAAGACAAATTGAAGCTAGAATTATATTAGGAAATACGTATCATTTGTGGTTACAACCTGGAAATGATATTATCAAACAAGCTGGGGGCTTACATAAGTTCATGAATTGGGATGGCCCTATTCTTACAGATTCTGGTGGTTTCCAAGTGTTTAGTTTGAGTAATCTTAGAAAAATATCAGAAGAGGGTGTCGAATTTAGACATCATACAAATGGCTCTAAGTTGTTTTTAAGTCCAGAAAAATCAATGCAAATTCAAAATGACTTAGGTTCAGATATTATGATGGCATTTGATGAGTGTCCGCCTATGCCTGCCGAATATAAATACGTAAAAGATTCAATTGAACGTACAACAAGATGGGCTAAACGATGTCTTGAAGCACATCAACGTCCAGAGGACCAAGCATTATTTGGTATTATACAAGGTGGAGAGTACAAAGACTTAAGAGAACAAAGTGCTAAAGAACTTGTATCATTGGATTTTCCTGGATATGCTATTGGTGGTTTATCTGTAGGTGAACCAAAACCAGTGATGTACGATATGGTTGAACATACGGTTCAATTTATGCCAGAAGACAAACCAAGATACTTAATGGGAGTAGGATCACCTGATGCATTAATAGAATGTAGCATTCGCGGTATGGATATGTTTGATTGTGTGTTGCCAACACGCATAGCTAGAAATGGAACATGCATGACATCTCAAGGGCGATTGGTTATAAAAAATGCTAAATATGCAGATGATTTTAGTCCTATAGATGCGAATTGTGATTGCTATACTTGTAAGAATTATACACGTGCATATATTAGACATCTAATTAAAGCAGAGGAAACGTTTGGTATCCGTCTTACTACTATTCATAATTTACATTTTCTGCTAAAATTAATGGAAGATATTAGACAGGCCATTCGAGAAGATCGTTTATTAGATTTTAAAGAAGAATTTTTCGAACAATATGGGCTAAATGTAGAGAACCCTAAAAACTTTTAATAAGGAGAACAATATAATGAATGTTTCAGCATTAATCTTGCCTATAATTTTAATTATAGTATTTTATTTCTTTTTAATTAGACCGCAACAAAAACGTGCAAAAGAACATCGTGAAATGATTAGTCGTATCGAAGCAGGTCAAAAAATTACAACTATTGGTGGAATCAAAGGAACAGTTAAAGCTGTGGATGAAACAGCAGTTGTAATCACAGTAAATGGTCATGGTACTGAAATGACATTTGAAAAACCTGCGATTAAACAAGTTGATCCATCATAAATTATAATAACAAGACATTCCAGACAACAAATTGTCGTGGAATGTTTTTTTTTAACTACCTATCTTTATTACACTAATAAAGAGGTTATGTTAAGATAGATAAGTCTTGTCACATAGATGTAATCTTTAATTCACTTGCACATGGTTTATTAAAAGATTATTCTAATTACATAAGTAAATAATGAGGTGTTCATGTGAAAAAAACAAGTAGAATAATTGCATTCATACTCATTGTAGCGCTACTGTTTGTAGGTATGGGCTTTACATATAAGAATGTAGTTAAGAATGTAAATCTAGGCTTGGATTTACAAGGTGGTTTCGAAGTATTATATCAAGTTAAACCACTTGGCGGTGATGGTAAAATCGATGATAAGGCTTTACAATCTACTGCTCAAACTTTAGAAAATCGTGTTAATGTATTAGGCGTATCTGAGCCTCATATTCAAGTTGAAGACCCTGATAGAATTAGGGTACAGCTCGCAGGGGTAAAAAATCCTGATGAAGCTCGAAAAATTTTGTCTTCACAAGCAAATCTGACTATACGTGATGCTAATGATCATGTTAAATTAACAGGTAAAGATATTGTACAAGGTTCTGCAAAACAAGAATTTAAACAAGGTACAAACGAACCTGCAGTCACTTTTAAATTAAAAGACCGCGCGAAATTTAAAAAAGTTACAGAAGAAATTTCTAAAAAACAAGAAAATATGATGGTAGTGTGGTTAGATTATAAAAAAGGTGATAGCTATCATAAAGAGTTGGACAAACCTGAAGATAAACGAAAATACGTTTCAGCCGCTTCGGTGGATCAACCTATTAATTCAGACAGTGTAGAAATTTCAGGTGGCTTCCAGGGTCAACAAGGCGTAGAACGTGCTAAGCAAATTGCAGAATTGTTAAATGCAGGTTCATTACCGGTTGATTTAAAAGAAGTTTATTCTAATTCTGTAGGTGCACAATTTGGTCAAGATGCATTAGATAAAACAATTTTTGCATCAATGATTGGTGTTGCAATTATCTATTTATTTATGGTAGGTTTTTACAGATTACCAGGTATTGTGGCAGTGATTGCTTTAACAGTATATGTTTATTTAACATTAGTAGCATTTAACTTTATTTCAGGTGTACTTACATTACCAGGTTTAGCTGCCTTAGTATTAGGTGTAGGTATGGCTGTAGATGCAAATATTATCATGTATGAACGGATTAAAGATGAACTGAGAGTAGGACGAACGCTTAAACAGGCTTATTCTAAAGCAAATAAAAGTTCTTTCTTGACGATTTTTGATTCAAACTTAACAACTGTTATAGCAGCAGCAGTGTTATTCTTCTTTGGTCAAAGTTCAGTTAAAGGATTTGCTACGATGTTATTATTAGGTATTTTAATGATATTCATCACAGCTGTCTTCTTATCAAGAGGACTATTATCACTTTTAGTTTCTTCTAATTACTTTAAGAAGAAATATTGGATGTTTGGTGTAAATAAAAATAATCGCCATGATATCAATGAAGGTGTAGATGTTCATGATTTAAAAACAGCTTTTGAAAAATGGAATTTTGTTAAATTAGCAAAACCATTAATTGGAGTAAGTATTTTAATTTTAGTAATTGGTATAATTATTCTAAGTATATTTAAACTTAACTTAGGTATTGATTTCTCATCTGGTACAAGAGTAGATCTTGATTCTGATACGAAGTTATCTCAAACTAAAGTTGAACGTACGATAAAAGATGTTGGTTTGACACCTGATCAAATTCAAATTAATGGTAATGATAATAAACAAGCAACAGTTCAATTTAAAAATGATTTATCTAAAGATGAAACTTTGAAACTTAATAAAGTTATTAATGATCAATATGGTCATAAACCGACAGTGAACACAGTTTCTCCAATGATTGGTCAAGAGTTAGCTAAAAATGCAATGAAAGCATTAATTTATGCAGCTATTGGTATTATTATCTATGTTTCATTAAGATTCGAATGGAGAATGGGGCTTTCTGCTGTCTTAGCATTACTTCATGATGTATTTATTATCGTTGCTTTATTCAGTTTATTAAGACTTGAAGTAGATATTACGTTTATCGCTGCAATCTTAACGATTGTAGGTTATTCAATAAATGATACAATTGTTACTTTCGACCGTGTAAGAGAAAATCTTCATAAAATCAAAGTCATAACAGACCCTCATCAAATTGATGATATTGTTAACCGATCTATTAGACAAACAATGACTCGTTCTATTAATACAGTTCTTACAGTCGTTGTAGTAGTTATCGCCATACTTATCTTTGGTGCATCAAGTCTGTTTAACTTCTCATTAGCATTACTTATTGGATTATTATCTGGTGTATTCTCTTCTATCTTTATTGCAGTTCCACTATGGGGCATCATGAAGAAACATCAGTTGAAAAAATCTGAGAACGGTAAGCTTGTAGTTTATAAAGAGAAAAAATCAAATGATGAAAAAATCTTAGTATAATTAAATACATGATATAAAATTAGTGGAAGAAACAAAAGAATTCTAATTGAATTCAGTGTTTCTTCCTCTTTTTATTTATTCTTTTTTTAGGTATAATTGCTTGTGGAAAAAGGAAGGATAACTTTATGATTCAATCTAAATATAAATGGCTTTATGAAGCACCTAAACAAGATATATCGTCTGAGATTATTAAGGAATTTAATTTATCTCCTATTGTAAGAAAGATTTTAGAAAGTAAATCGATTACACAGTATGATGAGATAAATACATTAATTAATGGTACAAATAAAAAGCATGATTCATGGCTAATGAGTGATATGCGAAAAGCTGTTGATCGAATTAATTTAGCGATTGATAAACATGAAAGAATATTAGTATATGGAGACTATGATGCTGATGGAGTAACATCTACAACGATATTAGTTCAAACACTGCAAAAATTGGGCGCTGAAGTCGGTTGGTATATTCCTAATCGATTTAGTGAAGGTTATGGTCCAAATAAATATGCCTTTCAAAATGCTTACGATGAAGGCGTATCTCTTATTATTACAGTTGATAATGGAATACAAGGTCATGAAGAAATTGAAATGGTACAAGCATTGGGAGTCGATGTAATTGTTACAGACCATCATGAAATAGGCCGTACATTACCAAAAGCATATGCCATTATTCATCCTATGCATCCAGAATTTGAATATCCATTTAAATATTTATGTGGAGCTGGTGTCGCATATAAATTATCGCAATGTTTAATAGATCATCCTCCAGAATATTTCATAGCGCTTGCAACTATTGGGACGATTGCAGATTTAGTGTCACTGACTGATGAAAACAGAACGATTGTTCAAGAAGGTCTTAAATATTTAAATCAATCTTGTCCATTTCAAATTCAATCATTATTAAATCAAGCAGGATTTAATGATGAAATAGATGAAGAAACAATTGGTTTCATTATTGGACCTCGTTTAAATGCGGTAGGTAGATTAGAAGATGCGTCATTAGCAGCGGAATTGCTGATGGCAGAAGATTCTGAAGAGGCGAATTTTTTAGCTGAACAAGTAGAAGCTTTTAACATTGAACGTAAAGATATTGTAGCTCAAATAACAGAAGAAGCACTATTGATGGCTAATGAAAAAGTTGAAAATGGCGACAAATTTTTACTTTTAGCTAAAGAAGGATGGCATGAGGGAGTATTAGGTATTGTGGCTTCAAAAATTGTAGAAACTTATGCTTTACCCACTCTTATTTTAAATATAGATTTAGAACAACGTCATGCAAAAGGTTCAGCTAGAAGTATTGAACAAGTGTCTATGTTCGAAATTTTAAGTGCACATCAAGACTTGATATCTAAATTTGGTGGTCATCATATGGCAGCTGGAATGACGATGGAGATTGATAATATTGATGCATTATCAAAAGGATTAAATGAATGGATGGTTCAGCTTTCTAAACATACTTCTTTAGAACCAACAAAACATATTACGACTAAACTTTCAGAAGATGAAATTACTGTATCAAATATTCATGATATTAAAATACTGAAACCGTTTGGTACTGATTTTGAAAAACCTTTATTTGAATTGGATGATACAGAAGTTAATGACGTTAAAGCGATTGGAAAAGATAAAAATCATTTAAAATTAGTAACTGGTCAAGCTAAATTACAACATTTATTTTGGAAAAATGATGATTTAATGACACAAATAGAATTAGGCCAACCTGTCAATATCATAGGACATTTACAAATAAATGAGTGGAATGGCAATCAGACACCTCAAATGATTATACAAGATTTAGCGACTCAAAATGAGCAAATATTAGATTATAGAAGTAAACGTAAACAACTTAATATTGATACGTCATCTAATAATGTTGCTTTTGTCATTCATTCTAAAAAAGAGAAGCTAGGTGAGAATTATTTCCACTATGGTGAAATAATTGATTCATCATATAATACGATTGTGTTTCGTGATTTACCAACTGATTTAGATAGTGTTACACAATCTCTAAAACATTTAGAATACTCACAACTCTATTTAGTATTACACCATCAACATTCAATTTATTTTGAGGGGTTACCGAGTGGTCATCTATTTAAACAAAGTTATAAGGCACTATTTACTAAGAAAGAAATGAACTTAGAAAAAGAAGGGTTACAATTATGTCAATACTTAAATATTAAGCCAAATACTTTAAAGTTTATTTTAAAAGTATTTCTTGACCTAAGTTTTATTTACGAAGAAAATGGTATAATTAAAATAAATGATAATCCAAGTAAACAATCTATTGAGTCGAGTCAAGTTTATAAATCGAGACAGTCAAGAATTGAAGTTGAAAAATTAATGCTTTATGATGACTTTTCACATCTTAAGAATTGGATTAAAGCTCAAAAAGCGTAACGCATAGGAGGAAATTTTTAAATGGATTTAAAGCAATACGTATCTGAAGTACAAGACTGGCCTAAACCAGGTGTTAGTTTCAAAGATATTACAACTATTATGGACAATGGTGAAGCATACGGTTATGCAACTGATCAAATTGTAAAGTATGCAAAAGATCGTAACGTTGATATTGTAGTAGGCCCTGAAGCAAGAGGATTTATTATTGGCTGTCCAGTTGCGTACTCAATGGGAATTGGATTTGCACCTGTAAGAAAAGAAGGAAAATTACCACGTGAAGTTATTCGCTATGAATACGACTTGGAATATGGGACAAATGTTTTAACAATGCATAAAGATGCAATTAAACCAGGACAACGTGTTTTAATCACTGATGATTTATTAGCGACAGGTGGAACAATCGAAGCGGCTATTAAATTAGTAGAAGAATTAGGTGGTATTGTTGTTGGAATAGCTTTTATTATTGAATTAAAATATTTAAATGGTATGGAAAAAATTAAAGACTATGATGTCATGAGTTTAATTTCTTACGATGAATAGTCATTAATTTAGTAACTAGATTAATATATATTAAAGCGAGTGTAGGAATTCAGATTGAATACTATCTCGCTTTTTTTATTATCGTTGCATCATCATTAATCTAATCACATTTATTTATTTAAAAACTTGTAGTATTATATAACTATTATTTAAACCAAAGTTAATCTTTTAGAGATTTTAATACTTTTGTTAAAATTACATTAATACTCACGCATCTTTAATTAATAGGAGTGGTACTCGGATTAATTAAGTAATGAAAAGAAATTTCTTGATTTTCAATGATTCGGTTATCGGTAGAGTATTTGAAATATTAAAAAGTCGGGGTGTCATATATTGAATAACGAGTATCCATATAGTGCTGATGAAGTACTAAATAAAGCTAAATCCTATTTATCAGCAGATGATTATCAATATGTTTTAAAAAGTTATCATATTGCTTATGAAGCACATCAAGGACAGTTTCGAAAAAATGGGCTACCTTATATCATGCATCCAATTCAAGTAGCAGGTATATTAACAGAAATGCGCTTAGATGGACCAACAATTGTAGCTGGCTTTTTACATGATGTGATAGAGGATACACCATATACATTTGAAGATGTAAAGAATATGTTTAATGAAGAAATTGCACGAATTGTAGATGGTGTAACTAAGTTAAAAAAAGTTAAATACCGTTCTAAAGAGGAACAACAAGCTGAAAATCATAGAAAGTTATTTATTGCGATAGCTAAGGATGTTCGTGTCATATTAGTTAAATTAGCTGACCGCTTACATAATATGAGAACGCTAAAAGCAATGGCTAGAGAAAAACAAATTCGTATTTCAAAAGAAACATTAGAAATCTATGCACCTTTAGCACATCGTCTAGGTATTAATACCATTAAATGGGAATTGGAAGATATTGCATTACGTTATATTGATAGTGTACAGTATTTTAGAATTGTTAATTTAATGAAGAAAAAACGTAGTGAACGTGAAGCATATATTCAAAATGCTATGGATAAAATTCAAACTGAAATGAATAAAATGAATATCCAAGGTGAAATAAGCGGTCGCCCTAAACATATTTACAGTATTTATCGTAAGATGGTAAAACAAAAAAAACAATTTGATCAAATATTTGATTTATTAGCTATACGAGTGATTGTGAATTCAATTAATGATTGTTATGCTATTTTAGGCTTGGTTCATACATTATGGAAACCGATGCCAGGTCGTTTTAAAGATTATATCGCTATGCCAAAGCAAAATATGTATCAATCATTACACACTACTGTTGTTGGACCTAATGGTGATCCTTTAGAGATTCAAATTCGAACATTTGAAATGCACGAAATTGCTGAGCATGGGGTGGCAGCGCATTGGGCATATAAAGAAGGTAAAACAATAAATTCTAAAACACAAGATTTCCAAAATAAACTTAACTGGTTAAAAGAACTTGCAGAAACTGACCATACATCTTCAGATGCACAAGAATTTATGGAATCACTTAAATATGATTTACAAAGTGATAAAGTATATGCGTTTACGCCTGCAAGTGATGTGATTGAATTACCTTATGGCGCAGTCCCTATTGATTTTGCTTATGCCATCCATAGCGAAGTGGGTAATAAAATGATTGGCGCAAAAGTCAATGGTAAAATTGTGCCTATTGATTATATGCTTAAGACAGGCGATATTATTGAAATTCGCACAAGTAAACATTCATACGGTCCAAGTAGAGATTGGTTGAAAATTGTTAAATCATCTGGAGCAAAAAGTAAGATAAAAAGTTTCTTTAAAAAGCAAGATCGTTCTTCTAATATAGAAAAAGGTAAATTTATGGTAGAAGCGGAAATTAAAGAACAAGGTTATCGAGTTGATGAGATTCTAACAGAAAAAAATATTGAAGTCGTTAACGAAAAATATCATTTTGCCAATGATGACGATTTATATGCTGCAGTAGGTTTTGGTGGTGTTACTGCTTTACAAGTAGTGAATAAATTAACGGAAAGACAGCGTATACAAGATAAACAAAAAGCATTAAATGAAGCACAAGAAGTCATTAAAACGTCACCAATTAAAGAAGATATCATTACTGATAGTGGGGTTTATGTCGAAGGATTAGAGAATGTTTTAATCAAATTATCTAAATGTTGTAATCCAATTCCTGGTGATGATATTGTTGGATATATCACTAAAGGACATGGTATTAAAGTTCATAGATCAGATTGCCCAAATATTAAAAATGAAAACGAGAGATTAATTAATGTCGAATGGGTTAAATCAAAAGATTCAACACAACGTTATCAAGTAGATTTAGAAGTCAATGCATATGATCGAAATGGGTTACTCAATGAAGTGATTCAAGCCGTAAATTCAACCGTAGGAAGTATTATTAAAATGAATGCACGATCTGATATTGACAAAAATGCAATTATTACAATTAGCGTTATGGTTAAAAATGTAAATGATGTATTTCGTGTAGTTGAAAAACTTAAACAATTGAGTGATATTTATACAGTTTCTAGAGTATGGAATTAAAAGAGGTGCTAAGATATGAAAATAGTTGTACAAAGAGTAAAACGAGCATCTGTCACTAATAAATCTATTCATAACCAAATTGAAAAAGGTTATTGTTTATTAGTAGGTGTTGGGAAAAATTCGACGGAATCTGATATAGAAGTATTAGCGAAGAAAATTGTTAATGCACGTTTGTTTGAAGATGATAACGGAAAATTAAATTTAAATATTCAACAAATTAATGGTGCGATTTTATCTATTTCTCAATTTACACTTTATGCAGAAGTTAAAAAAGGTAATAGACCAGGTTTCTCACAATCCATGCGACCTGAAGATGCCAAAATATTATACGATAAGTTTAACTCTGAACTTCAAAAGTATGATATTGATGTTCAAACTGGTGAATTTGGGACAGATATGGAAGTAGAAATTATTAATGATGGTCCCGTAACGATTATATATGAAAGTCAGGATGGCAAAGTAATATGAATAAATTAGATACATGGTTAACCAAACATGATCTAAAAAATATGTTGACGTTAGTAGTAGTGTTATTATTTATTCTTTTTATAATATTATTATTTTTGTTTATGAATCATAATGATCAAGATAGTAATAGACTAACAATAACAGAAGATGCTGAAATAAGAACAGGACCTAATGCAGGATATCCGGTGATATATAAAGTTGAAAAAGGAGATAGTTTTAAAAAATTAAAGACGTCAGGAAAATGGATTGAAGTCCAAAATGCTAAAGGAGATGAAAAAGGATGGGTTGCTGGTTGGCATACGAGTTTGAATATTAAAGCTGATGTCAGTAAACAGGAAAATCCTTTTAAGAATAAAACTGTGGTGCTTGATCCTGGTCATGGAGGGAGTGATCAGGGAGCCTCAAGTTCCACGGCTCTTAAATCTCTCGAAAAAAACTATACTTTGAAAACAGCACTTGAATTAAAACGTGCATTAGAAAAAGCAGGAGCGCATGTTAAATTGACGAGAACAGATGATAGTTATGTAAGCTTAGATAATAGAAAAGCGACAGGTGATGTATTTATAAGTATTCATAATGATTCATTAGATAGTCATAATGCTAATGGCGCTACTGTATATTGGTATCAAAATAGTCAAGAAACATTAGCAGAAGTATTAAATGCGAATATTCAAAAAAAGTCATTACTTTCTAATCGTGGTGTGCGTCAACAAAATTATCAAGTTTTAAGACAAACGAATAAACCAGCTGTGTTACTTGAATTGGGCTATATAAGTAATCCTACCGATGAAAAAATGATTAGAAATCAATTACATAGACAGGTTGTAGAAGAAGCGGTTGTAGATGGATTAAAACAATATTTTGCTTCATAATACTTGCAAACTTTTCCTAAAATCGGTATCATAATCAGTGAACTTTATAAATAATACCGTTTGTATTCTTGAAAAGACTAATGAAATAGTGAACAATCATATTGATTGTGAAGAGAAGTAATCCTAGGCTGAAAGATTACACTAGTACATTGGTATCTTTGAACACAAGAAAAGGTGCTTTGATAAAATAAAGCCGGTTTGCGTACGTTACACGTGATGAGTGGAGAATATTTTTATTCTCAATTAGGGTGGCAACACGGCATATCGTCCCTTATATAGCATGAAGCTATATAAGGGACTTTTTTATTAAAGAAATTTAATAGTTAACAACAATTTAGAAGGAGTGATTGTATGATTAAGATTCCTAGAGGAACGCAAGATATTTTACCTCAAGAGTCTGCAAAATGGCGATATATTGAAAATAAATTAGATGAATTAATGAAATTATACAATTATAAAGAGATACGTACACCAATATTTGAAAGTACTGACTTATTTGCAAGAGGTGTAGGAGATTCTACTGATGTCGTTCAAAAAGAGATGTATACGTTTAAAGACAAAGGCGATAGAAGTATTACATTAAGACCTGAAGGAACTGCAGCAGTCGTGCGATCATATATTGAAAATAAAATGCAAGGTGAACCTAATCAACCTATTAAGCTTTACTATAACGGACCAATGTTTAGATACGAACGAAAACAAAAAGGACGTTATCGACAATTTAATCAATTTGGTGTAGAAGCAATAGGAGCAGAAAATCCAAGTATTGATGCAGAAGTATTAGCAATGGTAATGCATATATATGAATCATTTGGTTTAAAACATTTAAAGCTAGTGATTAATAGTATAGGAGATCAAGCATCTCGTAAAGAATATAACGAAGCATTAATTAAGCATTTTGAACCTGTCATTGATACATTTTGTAATGATTGTCAATCACGTTTGCATACAAATCCAATGAGAATCTTAGATTGTAAGGTTGATAGAGACAAAGAAGCAGTTAAACATGCTCCAAGAATTACAGATTACTTAAATGATGAATCAAAGGCATATTATGAAGCGGTTAAACATCATTTAGATCAACTAGGTATCAATTATGTTGAAGATCCTAATTTAGTGCGTGGACTTGATTATTATACTCATACGGCATTTGAACTCATGATGGATAATCCAAATTATGACGGTGCTATTACTACACTATGTGGTGGAGGTCGTTATAATGGACTTCTTGAGTTGTTAGATGGTCCTAAGCAAACAGGAATAGGTTTTGCCCTTAGTATTGAACGATTACTTCTTGCACTTGAAGAAGAAGACATAGAATTGAATGTGGATGAAGATTTCGATTTATTTGTCGTAACGATGGGTGAAAAAGCAGAACAATATAGCGTGAAACTTTTAAATGATTTAAGAAAACATGGCGTGAAAGCTGATAAAGATTACTTAAATCGAAAAATTAAGGGACAAATGAAGCAAGCTGATCGTTTAAATGCTAAATATACGATTGTAATAGGTGACCAAGAGCTAGACAATAATAAAATTGATGTTAAAGAAATGTCTACAGGTGAAACAAAAACAATTCAATTAGATGAAGTAGTTAGTTTCTTTAATAAAGAAAAGGAGAATAAATAATGGGTAAAAGAACAACATATTGTGGTTTAGTAACTGAAGAATTATTAGGTCAGAAAGTAACACTAAAAGGTTGGGTTCATAACCGACGCGATTTAGGTGGCCTTATTTTTGTTGATTTACGTGATAGAGAGGGAATTGTACAAATTGTATTTAATCCAGATTTTTCAAAAGAAGCTCTATCTATTGCTGAAACTGTAAGATCAGAATATGTAGTTGAAGTTGAAGGTTCAGTAACTAAAAGAGACCCAGAAACAGTTAATCCAAAAATTAAAACAGGTCAAGTAGAAGTTCAAGTATCTAATATTCGTATAATTAATAAATCAGCGACACCACCATTTTCAATTAATGAAGAAAATCAAAGTGTTGATGAAAATATTCGTCTTAAATATCGCTATTTAGATTTAAGACGACCAGAATTAGCTCAAACATTTAAAATGAGACATCAAACGACTCGATCAATTCGTCAATATCTTGATAATAATGGTTTCTTTGATATTGAAACACCCGTATTAACAAAATCTACACCAGAAGGTGCGAGAGACTATTTAGTGCCATCGCGTGTACATGAAGGCGAATTTTACGCTTTACCACAATCACCACAGTTATTTAAACAATTATTGATGATTAGTGGTTTTGATAAATACTATCAAATTGTAAAATGTTTCCGTGATGAGGATTTACGTGCTGATCGTCAACCTGAATTCACACAAGTAGATATCGAAATGAGTTTTGTTGATCAAGAAGATATTATTCAAATGGGCGAGGAAATGCTTTCTAAAGTTGTAAAAGATGTAAAAGGTATTGATATTCAAACACCATTCCCTCGTATGACATATGATGAAGCAATGAAACGATATGGTTCTGATAAACCAGATACACGTTTTGGTATGGAATTGCAAGATGTGTCCCAATTAGGAAAAGAAATGGATTTCAAAGTGTTTAAAGATACTGTAGAACACGGCGGAGAAGTTAAAGCAATCGTTGCTGAAGGTGCTGCAGATAACTATACACGTAAAGATATGGATGGATTAACAGAATTTGTAAATATCTATGGTGCTAAGGGTCTAGCTTGGGTGAAAGTTGTAGATGAAGGCTTAAGTGGTCCGATAGCAAGATTCTTTGAAGAAGAGAATGTTAACACATTAAAAGAATTAACAGGTGCTAAACCTGGAGATTTAGTAATGTTTGTTGCAGATAAGCCAAATGTTGTTGCACAAAGTTTAGGTGCACTTCGAATTAAAATTGCAAAAGAATTAAAATTAATTGATGAATCAAAATTAAACTTCTTATGGGTAACAGATTGGCCTTTATTAGAATATGATGAAGATGCTAAACGTTATGTTGCTGCGCATCATCCGTTTACATCACCTAAAGAAGAAGATATTGCTAAACTAGATTCTGAACCTGAAAAAGTTCAAGCAAATGCTTATGACGTTGTATTAAATGGATACGAATTAGGCGGTGGATCAATCAGAATATCTGATGGAGAATTACAAGAAAAAATGTTTGAAGTTTTAGGATTTACTAAAGAACAAGCTAGAGAGCAATTTGGTTTCTTATTAGATGCCTTTAAATACGGCGCACCACCACATGGAGGCATCGCTTTAGGTCTAGATAGACTAGTTATGTTACTCACAAATAGAACTAATTTACGTGATACTATCGCTTTCCCTAAAACTGCTTCTGCAACTTGCTTATTAACGGATGCACCAAGTGAAGTATCAGATAAACAATTAGAAGAATTATCATTAAGAATTCGTCATTAATCTTCATTTTTAAAATAGAATAATTTAGTGCTAAATTGGGACGGGAATTGAGTTTCTGTTCCAATTTTTATATACACTAACTTAAATTTTAAATAACAATAATTATATTATGTAAACTTATATATTTAAAAATATTTTAAAAATAAACATTCTCATACAATATTTAAGGATTTATTTAATAAGCTCTTTATGATAAAATATGTCTATAAGATAGTCATCTGTGTTGTTCGTATGTTTGCTTTTTATTTGGGCCTAACACTTTTTGATCAGGGAGCCCAATAGGTTTTCTTGCAGCGCACACGCCTCATTTGGAGGACTTGCAAAACAAGAAACAGGGCACCCACCTGTATATAGCAGGCCGAATGATCAAGCTTTTTATAACTACGGCAACTACGGACTCTATCGGTACGTAAGGCTTTAGGCCTTACGTATTTTTTTTTGCTTTTTTCTGTTAATATAGTATTTATATTTGCTAAGTAAAGGAGTTAATTATGAAACATCAATTTTCTAGAAATGAATTAGCCTATGGACATGAAGGACTAGATTTACTAAAAGACAAGACAGTAGCGGTCTTAGGGGTAGGTGGAGTTGGTTCATTTGCTGCTGAAGCTTTAGCAAGAACTAACATTGGTCACATTATTCTTATTGATAAAGATGACGTAGATATCACTAATGTAAACCGTCAAATTCATGCATTAACTACTACCATAGGTCAAAGTAAAGTAACATTAATGGAAGAACGAATTAAACTCATCAATCCAAATTGTAAAGTTACATCTCTTCACATGTTTTATACTGAAGAGACATATGAAGATATTTTTAATAATTACAATATTGATTATTTTATCGATGCAAGTGACACGATTATATACAAAGTTCATTTAATGAAAGAATGTTTAGATAGAGGAATCAAGTTGATTTCAAGTATGGGCGCTGCGAATAAAATAGATCCAACACGTTTCAAAATTGCTGATATTTCAAAAACATATATGGATCCAATGGCAAAAATTATTCGTAACAAGTTGAAAAAACTTGGAATAAAAAAAGGTGTTCCTGTTGTTTTTTCAGATGAGAGTCCAATAGTTATTCGTGAAGATGTTAAGAAAACTGTTGGAGATGCAAATGCAATAAATCGAAAAGGTCAAATGCCTCCATCATCGAATGCATTTGTACCAAGCACAGTAGGTTTAATTTGTGCAAGTTATGTCGTAAATGATATTTTAAAAGATATTCCTTTACGTAGAATTAAAGATAAAGGTAATAACTAACAAAAAACCTATGGAAGAGATGAATGAAGTATTATCATCTTTTCCATAGGTTTTATTAGTTTTTATGATTTAAATTATCATACACTATTTTAAATTGTTGTTCACTTTTAGAAGTTGTTTTTGGTTCATAATATATTTTATTTTTTAAAGCGTCAGGTAAATATTGCTGTTTAATATAACCATTCTCATAATCATGAGGATATTTATAACCGATAGATCGGCCTAAGTCTTTTGCTCCTTGATAGTGACCATCACGTAGGTGATTAGGTATTTGACCAACTTTGCCTTTTCTGATATCACTTAATGCACTATCAATTGCTTTTATAGCTGAATTAGACTTAGGAGATAGTGATAATTCAATTACTGCTTGACTTAGAGGAATTCGTGCTTCAGGCAATCCGAGTCGTTCAGCTGATTGAATAGCTGCTAGTGTTCTTTGACCAGCACTTGGAGAAGCTAAGCCAATATCTTCATAACTAATGACGAGTAAACGTCGTACGATTGTTGGAAGATCACCTGCTTCGATTAGTCTCGCCAAATAATGTAAAGCAGCATTAACGTCACTTCCACGAATAGACTTTTGAAATGCACTCATGACATCATAATGCATGTCACCATCTTTATCACTGATAAAAGCACCTTTTTGTAAACAATCTTTAGCATCTTCTAAAGTAACATGACGTTGATTATTGGAAACTTTAGCACTTAATACTGCTAATTCCAAAGCATTTAAAGCGCTTCTTACATCACCATGACTTTGAGTAGAGAAATATTTTAGTGCATCTTCATCAATTTTTGGTTGATACGATTTTAAACCATTTTGATCATCATTTAATGCTCTAGTTAATGCTTGATATACATCCTTTTCATCAAGTGGATATAATTCAAAAATTTGTACACGTGAGCGAATCGCTGGATTAATTGCATGATAAGGGTTAGAAGTTGTAGCACCAATTAAAATGATTTTACCATTTTCTAAATGTGGTAATAAAAAATCCTGTTTTGCTTTATCTAAGCGGTGAATCTCATCTAATAATAAAATGACTTGTCCTGACATTTTAGCTTCTTCAACTATCATTTGCATATCTTTTTTTGTATTCGTTACTGCATTTAATTGTCTAAATTTATATTCAGTACTGCCAGCAATGGCTTTAGCAATACTAGTTTTTCCAATTCCAGGAGGTCCATAAAAAATCATAGAAGATAATTTTTTAGTTTCTACCATACGTCTTATAATGCCTCTTGGACCAACTAGATGTTGTTGTGAAATAATTTCATTTATATTTGTAGGCCTCATTCTTGAAGCTAAAGGTTCTGTATTCAATTTTTTCACACCTTTCTATTACTATATTAACTGAAAAATGATAGAATGGGACTATATTATTCGAATTAAGTGAGGTAAAACTATGAAAATATCAACGAAAGGGAGATATGGGTTAACTTTAATGATTTCCCTAGCAAAAAGAGAGGGGCAAGGGTGTGTATCATTAAAAACAATTGCTGAAGAAAATCATTTAAGTGATTTATATTTAGAACAACTCGTGGGTCCTTTAAGAAATGCTGGATTAATTCGAAGTATTCGTGGCGCTAAGGGTGGATATCAATTAAGAGTCCCATCTGAAGAAATTTCAGCTGGCGATATTATTCGCTTATTAGAAGGACCTATTACTATTGTAGAAAGTATAGATTCTGAACCACCAGCACAAAAAGAATTATGGTTGCGAATGAGAGATGCTGTTAGAGAAGTTTTAGATAATACAACATTAAAATATTTAGCTGATTTTGTAGAATCAGATAACGATTTAGATGGTTATATGTTTTACATTTAAAAATTTAAATTTATTATGTTTAAAACTTTTTTGTTGTGGTATTGGATTAATATAAGTAAAAATTATTTATTAAAAATTAAATGCTTAAATTCGAAAGGAGAATTTCAACATGGGATTCATGGATAAAGCAAAAGATGCAGCAGAGAAATTTAAAAATAGCGATAACGAACAAGTAAATAAAGTAAAAGATAAAATTAATGAATATACTGGCGGAAATAATGACAGTAAAGACGACAAAAAAGACAATAAATAATTAAAATTGTGAGTGGTGATTTTGATCATCACTCTTTTTTTATGAAAAATTTAAAACCTGTTGACAATTTATTTATATTCAACAGGTTTTAATCAATATTATTTATTTAATTTTTGAATGACTCGTTTAAAACGCTCATATGATTCAAATTGTCTATCTTGGTCATAAATATAGCTTACGACCATTATTTCATCAATATCACCATATTCCTCTAAAAATGCTTCTAATTTAGCTTTCACTGTTTCTTCAGAACCAATAAGAGAATCATCAAATCTTTGTTTTGCCATTTCATACTCTCTAGGTGTTAAAAGACCTTTTAAATCATCAGTTGGTGGTTGAACTGGTTGCATTCTTCCTCGAGCAATACTAATGAATACTTGTGCTAAAGAACTAGCTAAATATTCTGCTTCTTTATCAGTTTCTGTCACTATAGCATTTAAACATACAATCATATATGGTTTATCTAATGCTTCAGATGGTTCAAATAAGTCGTGATAAATTTCAATTGCTTCTTTCATTTGCTGTGGTGCAAAATGACCTGCAAAAACATAGGGTAGACCTTTTCTAGCTGCTAAATGTGCAGAGTCAGTTGATGATCCGAGTATATACAACGGTACATTTTTATCTACTGCAGGATAAGCCCTTACATAAGCTTGTTTATTTCCTGGACCAAAATAAGTTTGTAATTGTTCTACTTCTTCAGGGAAAGCATACACACCATTATGTTGATCTCGTCTCAATGCACTTGCTGTCATCATATCAGTACCAGGTGCTCTACCTAATCCTAAATCTACACGATTGGGATAAATGGTTTCTAAGGTACCAAATTGCTCAGCAACAACTAAAGGTGCATGGTTTGGAAGCATGATGCCACCTGAACCAACTTTAATATTATGAGTATGTTCAAGCGTATGTTGTATTAACAATGATGTAGCTGAGCTTACTAAATTAGGTGCATTATGATGTTCTGCAATCCAATAACGCTCATAATCTAATTCATCTAATTTCTGAGCTAAAGTCACCATATCATTAATTGCATCTTTATCAGTT
Organism: Staphylococcus sp. HMSC069E10; assembly: GCF_001809205.1. Classification (NCBI taxonomy): domain Bacteria; kingdom Bacillati; phylum Bacillota; class Bacilli; order Caryophanales; family Staphylococcaceae; genus Staphylococcus; species Staphylococcus sp. HMSC069E10. The sequence goes on from NZ_KV796477.1 coordinate 109,922, forward strand.
TGACCTTCTCGTATAGGAACTAAATTTAATGCAGAAAATTTTATATCAGACATAGACTATTTCTCCTTTTTATCTTTATTATCTAATAGTTTAACAACTTAAAACGATTACAGTTATTAAATTGCTCATACTTAAAATAATTATTGAAAGAAAAATAGTTAATATATTAATTCATAAACAAGAAGGTAGAAAATTTTAGAATGAGGTGCTATTATAGGAACATTGATAATATTGTGAGGAGTGTACTTAATAATGGAAGTATATGCAGATTATGCTGCAACTACACCAGTCAAACCAGAAGTTATAGAAGCAATGATGGATATATATCAATCGCACTACGGCAATCCATCTTCTATTCATACAGTAGGTAGAGATGCTAGACGTTATTTAGATGAATCTAGAAGAAATGTAGCTCAATTACTAGGTGCTAAACCAAGCGAAGTCATTTTTACTAGTGGTGCTACAGAATCAAATAATACTGCTATTAAAGGTTTAGTCTATGCTAATGAGCATTTAGGTAATCATATTATTACTACAAAAATTGAACATCATTCTGTATTACACGTATTCGAGCAACTAGAAAAAGAAGGATATGAAGTCACATATTTAGATGTAGATGATACAGGTAAAGTTGATTTGGATCAATTGGAAGAAGCCTTAACAGATGATACTATCTTAGTATCTATTATGTTTGTCAATAATGAAGTGGGCACAGTAGAACCTATTTACGATATCGAAAACATTGTTTCTAATTCAAATGCTCTATTACATGTGGATGCAGTCCAAGCAATTAGCCATTTAGATATTAAATTTAGTGAGTTTAATATTGATACCATGAGTATTACTGCTCATAAATTTGGTGGACCTAAAGGTGTAGGTATTTTATTAGTAAAAAACAATACACCAATCGAGTATTCTCAATTAGGCGGGGAACAAGAAACTAAACGCCGTGCTGGAACGGAAAGTGTTCCACAAATAGTTGGAATGACAAAAGCTCTAGAAATAGCTACTAAAAATCGAGATCAAAATAATATTCATTTAATGCAATTAAAAGAACTATTTTTAGTAAGTTTGCAAGAACGTGCAATTCCATTTGAAGTCAATGGTTCAATGGTAGAAACGACTGGCCATATACTTAATTTATATTTTCCATTTATAGATGTAGAAACAATGTTAACTTTATTGGATTTAGCAAATATTTATGTTTCGTCTGGTTCTGCATGTACAGCTGGTTCAACAACTCCGTCACATGTACTTGCTGCTATGTATGAAGATGAAGATCGTGCAAAACATTCAGTTAGATTTAGTTTTAATGAACTCACAACCGAACAAGATATAAAATATATTGTTGCTGAAATTCATAAAATATATCATAAATTTAAGGAGGAATAGAACTTGTCAAATAAAGATATACGTGTTGTAGTTGGTATGTCTGGAGGTGTAGATAGTTCAGTCACAGCATATCTTTTAAAGGAACAAGGATATGATGTCATTGGTATCTTCATGAAAAACTGGGACGACACAGATGAAAATGGTGTATGTACAGCTACAGAAGATTATAATGATGTCATAGCTGTATGTAATCAAATTGGTATACCATATTATGCTGTGAATTTTGAAAAAGAATATTGGGATAAAGTATTCACATATTTCTTAGATGAATATAAAAAAGGTCGTACCCCTAACCCAGACGTCATGTGTAATAAAGAAATTAAATTTAAAGCATTTTTAGAACATGCATTAAAATTAGGAGCCGATTATGTGGCTACTGGTCATTATGCACGAATCCATCGACATGAAGATGGTCGCGTAGAAATGTTACGTGGGGTAGATGATAATAAGGATCAAACATACTTTTTAAATCAATTATCTCAAGAACAATTATCTAAAGTCATGTTTCCAATTGGAGACATAGAAAAAAAAGAAGTTCGTAAAATCGCTGAAGAACAAGACTTAGCAACAGCTAAGAAAAAAGATTCTACAGGTATTTGCTTTATTGGGGAACGTAATTTTAAATCATTCCTTTCTCAATATTTACCGGCACAATCTGGTGAAATGAGAACACTCAATGGTAAAAAAATGGGCATACACAGTGGTTTAATGTATTATACTATTGGCCAACGTCATGGACTAGGTATTGGTGGAGATGGAGATCCATGGTTTGTTGTTGGTAAAAATCTTGAAGATAATATTTTATATGTCGAGCAAGGCTTCCATCATGATGCATTATATAGTGATTATTTAATTGCTTCCGACGCATCATTTGTTAATCCAGTTGATTTAGAAAATGGATTTGAATGTACTGCTAAATTTAGATATCGTCAAAAAGACACTAAAGTATTTGTTCAAAAAGAAGATGAACAATCTATTCGAGTTACTTTCGACGAACCTGTTCGAGCTATTACACCAGGCCAAGCAGTGGTATTCTATAATGGAGAAGTTTGTTTAGGTGGCGCTACTATAGACGATGTATATAAAACAACAGGTCAACTTAGCTATGTTGTTTAATTTTTAGTAAACCGTTAACTCATTGTAAATGAGAATTAGCGGTTTCTTTTTAATTGCAAATTTATGTTAGAAATGGAGACATGGAAATGATTGAACAAGAAACAATATATCAGTGGATGAATAATGGTAATTATGAAGAAGCCATTAAAGCATTATTTAATAACATTGAAGAGAATCCTAACATTATTGAAAATTATATTAATGCTGGTATTATTTTAGCTGATGTTGGTGAGATTGAGAAAGCAGAAAGATTCTTCCAAAAAGCAATAACATTAGATGACAAAAATGGTGCTGTTTACTATAATTTAGCTAATCTATATTATGAACAATCTCGTTTTCAAGAAGCAATAAAACTTTATCAACGAGCTTTAAAGTATAATATGAATCCCATTGATACTAATTATATGATTGGTATGTCTTTTAGCCAACTAGATGCGCAAAGAGAAGCATTACCGTTTTTTATGACTGCTGCTGAATTAGATCAAACTTTGGACACAGAAGTTCAATTTCAATATGGTTTAACCTTATGTCATTTAGAAATGTTTCAAGAAGCCATTAAGCAATTAAACTATGTTTTATCTATTAATCCTAATCACGTAGATGCATTATATAATTTAGGTCTGGCAACGTATATGGAAACTGAGGATGCTGATGAAGCAATTCAGTATTTTGATAAAGCAATTCAAATTGATCCTAAACATTTATTAAGTCAGCATGCTAAACAAACATTTAAATCTCTAAAAAATGAGGAGGAATAATATGTCAAACCCTACACTATTTGATTACTCAATGGTTAAAGGAACAGTTGATACCATTCTATTTCAAAATAAAGATAACTTTTATACTGTTTTAAAAGTAGATTCCATTGAAACTAATGAATTATTTGATAATCTGCCTACAGTTGTAGGGTTTTTTCCTAATATTGTTGAAGGAGATGTCTATACGTTTAAAGGACAAATTGTTCAACATCCTCGTTATGGTAAACAACTTAAAGCTGAAACATTTGAAAAAGAACTGCCTCAAACTAAAGATGCCATAATAAGTTATTTATCTAGTGATTTATTTAAAGGTATTGGTAAAAAGACTGCTCAGAATATTGTAAATACATTAGGAGAAAATGCAATAAATGATATTTTAACTGATCCTTCTGTTCTCGAAAACGTTCCTAGTTTAGCAAAATCGAAACAAAAACAGATTGCAGAACAAATTAGTGCAAATCAAGAGTCAGAAAAAATAATGATTCGCTTACATGACTTAGGTTTTGGTCCAAAATTATCCATGGCGATTTATCAATTTTATCAATCAGAGACTTTAAAAATTCTAGAAAACAATCCATACCAATTAGTTTATGATGTAAAAGGTATTGGTTTTCAAAAAGCTGATACATTAGCTAGAAATAATGGTATTGCTTATAACGATTCAGAACGTTTAAAAGCTGGGTTATTATATACTCTTGAAGAAGAATGTATAAAACAGGGACATACTTATTTAGATGAAAATGCTGTATTAGAAATTACAGAAGATATGCTTTCAGATAAGCATTTAGATGAAACAATTGAACAAGAACAATTAAAACATGTGCTACAAACACTTTTTGAAGAAAAGAAAATTATTTTAGAGAATAGTCATGTTGCGATTCCAAGTTTATACTATTCAGAACTTAAAAGTGTTCAAAATTTGTATCGTATCAACACATACAAAAATCACTTTAAAATAATAGAGCAATCAGATTTACAGATACATATTGGTGAAATAGAAGATCAAAATAATGTTAATTATGCTAAATCACAACAAGAAGCACTTGAAACGGCGATGAATTCGAAAATAATGTTACTAACTGGAGGTCCAGGAACAGGTAAAACAACTGTTATTAAAGGGATTGTAGAATTGTATGCTGAAATTCATGGTCTATCTCTTAAGTATTCCGATTATCAAGAAGATGATTATCCAATCGTATTAGCCGCCCCAACTGGAAGGGCATCAAAACGTTTACAAGAATCAACTGGATTAGAAGCAATGACGATTCATCGATTAATAGGATGGAATCAAGATACTCAACCAGAAGATATTCTTGAAAATGAAATTAAAGCTAAGCTCATTATAATTGATGAAATGTCAATGGTTGATTCTTGGTTGTTCCATCAATTTTTAAGTGCCGTTCCACTAGATGCACAAATTATTCTAGTAGGCGATGAAGATCAATTGCCGTCTGTCGGTCCTGGCCAAGTATTTAAGGATTTAATTGAGTCTAAAGCATTTCCAAGAGTTAATTTAACTGAAGTTTATCGCCAACAAGATGGTTCTAGTATTATTGACTTAGCTCATCGCATGAAACATCATGAGTCAATAGATATTACAAAACGTTATCACGATAGAAGTTTTATTCATTGCAATGTAGAACAAATTCCAACCGTAGTGGAGAAAGTAGTATCTAGCGCTGTAAATAAAGGATATGATATGAGTGATATTCAAGTTTTAGCACCTATGTACAAAGGAAGTGCAGGGATAAAAAGACTTAATCAAGTATTACAAAATATTTTAAATCCTAAAGAAAAAGATACAAGAGAAATAGAGTTTGGCGATATAAAGTTTAGAAAAGGAGACAAAGTTTTACAACTAGTTAATCGACCAAATGACAATATTTTTAATGGTGATACTGGCGTCATAGTAGGTATATTTTGGGCTAAAGAAAATGCACTTAATAAAGATGTACTGATTGTCGATTTTGAAGGAAATGAAATTACATTTACTAGACAAGATTTATTAGAACTCACACATGCTTATTGTACCTCAATCCATAAATCACAAGGATCAGAATTCCCAATTGTTATTATGCCTATTGTCAAACAATATTTTAGAATGTTGCAAAGACCTATTTTATATACAGGTCTGACACGTGCAAAACAATCTTTAGTACTATTAGGAGATCCAAAAGCATTTGACATTGCCTTAAATACTCAAGGTCAAGAAAGACATACACAATTAAAAACACTAATTATAAATTATTTTGGTATGAGTCATGTTAATATAGACGTAGAAGAGAATGATGAACCGATAAATATAGATGATACAGAGGATAATAATGCAGATGAACATATTACTTTAAGTGAAGAAACAATTTATCAAATTAATCCAATGATTAATATGGGAAATGTTTCACCTTACGACTTTGTTGAACATTGACAATTTAAATAAAAATACTTAAAATAAATTTGAATTCGCATAAAGATGAGTAAACTTTTTAACTTAAGTAGAGATGTACTGGTTGGTGAAAAGTACAAGTTAATCTGTTGAACGCTACTTTGTGTTAACGTTAATATGATAATTAAGTGATGAGAAATTAAATATATTTGAAAAATATTTATTTCTTGTAACTAGGGTGGTACCGCGAAAACGTTCGTCCCTTTGTTGGATGAACGTTTTTTTATTTATAAATGTATTAATTATATTAGGAGTGAAAAAATGAAAAAACTTAAAGCAAGTGATATACGTCAAAAATATATTGATTTCTTTGTTGAAAAAGGTCATATGGTAGAACCATCTGCACCACTTGTGCCTATTGACGATGATTCGTTACTTTGGATAAACTCTGGTGTTGCAACTTTAAAAAAATACTTTGATGGACGAGAAACACCTAAAAAGCCTAGAATAGTGAACTCTCAAAAAGCAATCAGAACAAATGATATTGAAAACGTAGGTTTTACTGCGCGTCATCATACTTTCTTTGAAATGCTTGGAAACTTCTCAATTGGTGACTATTTTAAAAAAGAAGCAATTGAATTTGCTTGGGAATTTTTAACTAGTGACAAATGGATGGGGATGGAACCAGAGAAGCTATATGTAACGATTCATCCAGAAGATGTTGAAGCCTATCGTTTATGGCATGAAGATATTGGTTTAGAAGAAAGTCGTATTATTAGAATTGAAGGGAATTTCTGGGATATTGGAGAAGGACCATCAGGACCTAATACCGAAATTTTCTATGATCGTGGTGAAGCATATGGTCAAAATGATCCAGCAGAAGAAATGTATCCTGGCGGTGAAAATGAGAGATATTTAGAAGTATGGAACTTAGTATTTAGTGAATATAACCATAATAAGGATCATACTTATACACCACTTCCAAATAAAAATATTGATACCGGCATGGGATTAGAACGTATGACGTCTATTTCCCAAAATGTTCGTACCAATTATGAAACAGATTTATTTATGCCAATTATTGAAGAAGTAGAGCATATATCAGGAAAAAAACATCTTGAAAATAACGAACAAGATGTAGCATTTAAAGTCATCGCCGATCATATCAGAACAATCTCATTCGCAATCTCTGATGGTGCTTTACCTGCAAATGAAGGGCGCGGTTATGTTTTACGTCGTCTCTTACGTCGTGCTGTACGTTTTAGTCAAACGCTTGGCATTAATGAGCCATTTATGTATAAATTGGTTGATATCGTTGCTGACATTATGGAGCCATATTATCCAAATGTAAAAGAAAAATCGGATTTTATTAAACGTGTTATTAAATCTGAAGAAGAACGTTTCCATGAAACACTTCAAGAGGGTGTATCTATATTAAATCAACTCATTACGCAAGCAAAAGAATCTACACATCAGATTAATGGTTCAGATGCGTTTAAATTATATGATACGTATGGATTCCCAATTGAGTTAACTGAAGAACTAGCAAGTCAAGAAGGTATTACAGTCGACATGGCAACATTTGAAACTGAAATGGAACAACAACGTACTAGAGCGAGAGAAGCTAGACAAAGTTCACAATCTATGCAAGTTCAAAGTGATGTTTTAAAAAATATTAATACTGAAAGTCAATTTGTTGGATATGAAACAACAGAATATCAAACAATTTTAACAGATTTAATTTATAATGGTAAAACTGTTACATCTGCTGAGGCTGGAGAAACAGTTTACTTTATCTTAAAAGAAACACCATTTTATGCAGTAAGTGGTGGACAAGTTGCAGATAAAGGAACAGTAGGAAATGATCATTTCGAAATAGCCGTTCAAGAAGTTACAAAGGCACCAAATGGACAAAATTTACATCAAGGTACAGTTCAATTTGGACAAGTAAGTGTAAATAGTCATGTAGATGCAACTGTAAATAAAGAAGAACGTAAAGATATACAAAAAAATCATAGTGCCACTCACTTACTACATGCTGCATTAAAAGAGATTTTAGGTGAACATGTTAACCAAGCAGGTTCACTCGTTGAAAGTGAACGATTAAGATTTGACTTTTCTCACTTTGGTCCAATGACAGAAGAAGAGATTGATCAAGTTGAAAGAAGAGTAAATGAAGAAATTTGGAAAGGAATTTCAGTTCATATTCAAGAAATGCCTATTCAAGAAGCTAAAGAAATGGGTGCTATGGCTCTATTTGGTGAAAAATATGGTGATATTGTAAGAGTAGTCAATATGGCTCCATTTTCAATTGAATTATGTGGTGGTATTCATGTAGATAATACTGCTGAAATAGGGTTGTTTAAAATTGTAAGCGAATCAGGTACAGGCGCAGGTGTTAGACGTATTGAGGCACTTACCGGTAAAGCTGCATTCTTATATTTTGAAGATATTCAGAATAAATTTAATTCTGTCAAAGAACAACTTAAAGTAAAATCAGATAAACAAGTTTATGATAAAGTTGTTCAAATTCAAGAAAATGAAAAACAATTGAATAAGCAATTAGAGCAACGTAATAAGGAAATTACTTCACTTAAAATGGGTAATATAGAGGATCAAGTAGAAATGATTAATGGATTTAAAGTATTAGCTACAGAGGTAGAAGTATCTAATCCAAAAGAAATCCGTCAAACAATGGATGATTTTAAATCAAAACAACAAGATACAATTATTATTTTAGCAAGTCATGTTGGTGAAAAAGTTTCGTTAATTGCCGCTGTACCTAAAGAGCTTACAAGTCAGGTTAAAGCCGGAGATATCATTAAAAACATGGCTCCAATTGTAGGAGGAAAAGGTGGCGGTCGTCCAGATATGGCACAAGGTGGCGGCACACAACCTGAAAACATCTCAGAATCATTACGCTTTATTAAAGATTATATTAAAAACCTATAACTTTTTAATCAACTGGTGTAAAATTAATATGTAAGTTAATACATGTCAGAGGAGTGTCGCATCTATGGAAAATATTGATAAAACTATGAAATTCGATTATGATGAAATTCCAAAAGAAAATGTCCAAACAGTTTTAAAAAACGTACATCAAACTCTAGAAGAACGAGGCTACAATGCTGTAAATCAAATTGTTGGTTATTTACTTTCAGGAGACCCTGCATACATTCCACGTCAAAATGATGCACGTAATCAAATACGACATATTGATAGAGATGTAATTATGGAAGAACTCGTTTCAAACTACTTAAAAGAGAATAATAAATAAATGTTAAGTCATAAAATTTTAGGATTAGATGTAGGTAGTAGAACTGTAGGTATCGCAATTAGTGATTTGATGGGCTGGACTGCTCAAGGACTAGACACTCTAAGAATAAATGAAGAAAATGAAGAATTTGGTATTGATAGACTGGTTTCAATCATAAAAGACAATAATGTTGGTTCAGTAGTCATAGGATTACCGAAAAACATGAATAATTCTATTGGTTTTCGTGGAGAAGCATCTCTTAAATACAAAGAATTGCTTCAAGAGGCTTTACCAAATATTGAAATTATTATGTGGGATGAACGTTTAAGTACCATGGCTGCTGAGCGCTCATTATTAGAAGCTGATGTCTCAAGACAAAAAAGAAAAAAAGTAATTGATAAAATGGCAGCAGTTTTCATACTGCAAGGCTATTTAGATTCAATTCAATAAAGGAGAATATCATTATGACTGAACATAATCACAATCATAATACAGAATTAAATATTAGTAATGAAGAAGAATTATTAACTTTATTCGATGAAAATGGAAATGAAGTTTTATATCGAAAAATGCTAGAATTTTATCATCCAGAATTTAAAAAAGAGTATGTTATTTTAGCTGAAGAAGGTGCTCAATCTGATGATGATGACATGATTGAGCTCATTCCAATGATTAATGAACCAGATGAATCTGGTGATGGTGGTAAACTTGTTCCTATCGAAACAGATGAAGAATGGGATATGATTGAAGAAGTTGTAAATACAAATATGGAAGAATAAACAGTCTTTTGTTAATAATAAATCTCTAATCAATGTACTTTGGTTAGAGATTTTTAATATTTCAGACTTAAATTTAATTTAGAATTATGATAAAATATTTAAAGTTAAATTACTATAAGCATAAATTTTTAAATATACAGTCAGTTACTATATTTATACATTAAAATATAAAGTAAGTTTATTATTTTATTTTAAATAATGTAATATTAGTTGACTGATTTATTTTTATGCCTATTGATATTAAAAGGGAAGTTATAGAAGTGGAATCAAATCAATCCTATTTATTAAATCTTCATGAACAGTTAGATAATAATATTGAAGAGCTAAGATTTTATGCAGAAGAACATGCTGTTCCTATAGTAGATAAATTAACTTTAGACATGATAAAACAATTAATTAGAATTCATCATTCGAAAAATATTTTGGAAATTGGAACTGCTATTGGATATAGTTCGATGCAATTTGCTTCTGTTTCACCAGATATTTCTATTACTACTATTGAACGTAATGAGAATATGATAAAACAAGCAAAACTTAATTTTAAAAAATTTGAATACGAAAATCAAATTCGCCTTATAGAGGGCGATGCGCTATCACAGTACGATAAAGTGAGCAATCATTTATATGATATGATATTTATCGATGCAGCTAAAGCGCAATCTCAAAAATTTTTTGAATACTATACACCGTTATTAAAAAAAGGTGGCTTAGTTATTACTGATAACGTTTTGTATCATGGATTTGTATCTGATATAGATATTGTACGATCAAGAAACGTTAAGCAAATGGTAAAAAAGGTACAAAAATATAATACTTGGCTTATGAAACAAAAGAACTATAAAACAAATTTTTTAAATATGGATGATGGTTTAGCCATATCTATTAAAGGAGAATGAATATGACTGAATTACTTGTCACTCCAAAATCTTTAAATCATATGAAAACATTGATAGAACTCGGTGCTGATGCATTTGTGATTGGAGAACAAAAATTTGGATTGCGATTACCTGGAGAATTTAATCGTGAAGATGTTAGAAAAGCAGTTAATTTAGCACACGAACATGATAAAAAAGTATATGTGGCAGTTAATGGTATTTTTCATAATTATCATTTAAATGCCCTAGAAAACTATATTGAATTTTTACATGAAATAAGAGTGGATAGAATAATTTTTGGTGATCCTGCTGTCGTGATGTATGTTAAAAAACAAGATAATCCGATACCATTAAATTGGGATGCAGAAACAATTGTTACGAATTATTTCCAATGTAATTATTGGGGTGGAAAAGGCGCTAAAAGAGCTGTATTAGCACGTGAATTAAATCTAGATGAAATTTTAAATATCAAAAAACATGCAAATGTTGAAATTGAAGTTCAGGTTCACGGTATGACTTGTATGTTCCAATCTAAACGTATGTTATTGGGTAATTATTACACTTTTCAAGATAGACAAATGAAAATCCAACGTAGTGAAAATGATCAAGATTTATTATTGTACGATGAAGAAAGAGAAAATAAATATCCTGTTTTTGAAGATTACAATGGTACTCATATTATGTCTCCTAATGATATCTGTTTAATTGAAGAATTAGAGCCATTCTTTGAAGCAAATATCGATTCATTTAAAATTGATGGTATCTTACAAAGTGAAGCATACATTAATACTGTTACAGCACAATATAGAGAAGCCATTGACTTATATCATGAAGATCCAGAAGCTTATGAAGATGAAAAATTTATGTTAATTGATCCAATAGAAGAAATTCAACCTGAACATCGTCCGTTTGATGAAGGGTTCTTATATAAACAAACAGTATATTAAGGGAGGCGCCAGTATGAAGACATTAAATGAAATTGAAGTAAATGCTAAAAGAAAAATAAAAAAACCTGAATTATTAGCGCCTGCTGGAAACTTAGAGAAGTTAAAGATTGCGGTTCACTATGGTGCTGATGCAGTATTTTTAGGTGGACAAGAATACGGGTTACGTTCTAACGCTGATAACTTTACAATGGAAGAAATTAAAGAAGGCGTTGAATTTGCAAACCGTTATGGTGCAAAAATTTATGTTACGACTAATATTATCGCTCATGATGAAAATATAGACGGTTTAGAAGATTATTTACGTCAATTAGAAGCTACAGGTGCAACAGGAATTATTGTAGCTGATCCACTTATTATTGAAACATGTAAGAAAGTAGCTCCTAAATTAGAAATTCATCTTTCAACACAACAGTCTCTTTCTAATTACAAAGCTGTGGAATACTGGAAAGAAGAAGGACTTGATCGAGTAGTATTAGCTCGTGAAACAGGCGCTATGGAAATGAAAGAGATGAAAGACAATGTTGATATCGAAATAGAAGCTTTTATTCACGGTGCAATGTGCATTGCCTATTCAGGTAGATGTACTTTAAGTAATCACATGACAGCACGAGACTCTAACAGAGGTGGTTGTTGCCAAAGTTGTCGTTGGGATTATGATTTACTAGCTGTTGATGAAGAGGGAGAATTAGATTTATTTTATCAAGATGGCGACGTTGTGCCTTTTGCTATGAGTCCAAAAGATTTAAAATTAATTGAGTCTATTCCTCAAATGATGGATATTGGTATAGATTCTTTAAAAATTGAAGGACGAATGAAATCTATTCATTATATTGCTACGGTAGTATCAGTTTATCGTAAGGTTATTGATGCATATGCAGAAGATCCAGATAATTTTAAAATTAAACCAGAGTGGTTAATTGAATTAGACAAATGTGCTAATCGAGATACAGCACCTGCTTTCTTTGAAGGAACGCCTGGGTATGAAGAGCAAATGTTTGGTGTTCAACAAAATAAAAAGTCACCATATGATTTTTGTGGATTAGTTTTAGATTATGACGAAGCAACTCATATTGCTACAATACAACAAAGAAATCACTTTAAACCAGGCCAAGAAATTGAATTTTTTGGACCTGAAATTGAATCATTTAAACAGGTTATTGATGTCATTTATGATGAAGAAGGAAACCACCTTGATGCAGCACGTCATCCTCTTCAAATTGTTCAAATTAAAGTGGATCATCCTATTTATCCTAATAATATGATGAGAAAGGAAATTGGCTAATGACACAGACAACAATCATCGGAATCGCTGGCGGTTCAGGATCAGGAAAGACAACTGTTACAAATGAAATAATGAAAAACTTAGAAGGCCATAGTGTTGCTTTACTTGCTCAAGATTATTATTATAAAGATCAATCGCACTTAACATTTGAAGAACGTCTTGAAACTAACTATGATCATCCTTTTGCATTTGATAATGATTTACTGATTAGTAATTTAAAGGATTTACGTAATGGTCAAGCGGTGGAAGTTCCAACATATGATTATAAAAATCATACTAGAAGTGATGAAACAATTGCATTTGAACCTAAAGATGTTATTATCGTAGAGGGTATATTTGCTTTGGAAAATAAAACATTACGTGATATGATGGATGTTAAAATATACGTTGATACTGATGCTGATTTACGTATTTTAAGAAGACTTGTACGTGATACAAAAGAGCGAGGGCGCTCAATGGAATCAGTTATTAACCAATATTTAAATGTTGTCAGACCTATGCATAATCAATTTATAGAACCAACAAAAAAATATGCTGATATTATTATTCCAGAAGGTGGAAGTAATAAGGTAGCAATTGATATAATGACAACAAAAATACAAACGCTTGTTGGTAAGCATTAACGAATAATATGTATTTTTTCAGAATTAAATTAACTTGTTGAAAAGGAAGATGAACTTATGGAAAATCAAAAACAATATCCAATGACACAGGAAGGTTATGAAAAATTAGAACAAGAATTAGAAGAACTTAAAACAGTTAAACGTCCTGAAGTAGTAGAAAAAATCAAAGTTGCTAGATCTTTTGGTGACTTATCTGAGAACTCAGAATACGATGCTGCTAAAGATGAACAAGGTTTTATTGAGCAAGATATTCAACGTATTGAACACATGCTTAGATATGCTTTGATTATTGAAGACAACGGTGATAACAATGTTATTCAAATTGGTAAAACTGTTACGTTTGTCGAATTACCTGGCGATGAAGAAGAAAGCTATCAAATTGTTGGATCTGCAGAAGCAGATGCGTTTAAAGGAAAAATTTCGAATGAATCTCCAATGGCGAAAGCACTTATTGGTAAAAGTTTAAATGATGAAGTTCGTGTTCCACTTCCAAATGGTGGAGAAATGAAAGTTAAAATCGTTGATATTAAGTAACAAAAAATCCAAAAATCATTTTGATTTTTGGATTTTTTTATAGTTAAATATTTATAATTATTTAACTATTAATTAGATATAAGCAAGTACATTCATTTAATTTTTAGAACTTTCACATGACAAAAATATAAATATATGCTTAAATAACAATGTAGACAAATTATATAAATATCTTGTACTGAAAGGGGGTAAGCGATTACATCGATGCATTACTCGCCTTCTTTTATTATTGTCTATTTGAAATACATATGAAACTACTATGAATACGTGGATATTTTATATTACTAATATATAGAATGAAATACGTTATTTATAATTGAAGGAGGACCATCATCTTTGGAAATAAAGATTATTAATGAACAATCAATTGCACTTTATTTTAAAGAAGAAATATCTGAAAGTAATTACAGAGATGTTGAATCCGTTACTAAACATATACACGCTAAAAGAATAGATGGTATCAAAGATGTGATACCGTCATATAGGGCAATTATGATAAGCTTTGATAATAAAAAGCTTAATTTTAATCAATTAATAGATATATTAGATTTAAAGCAGTTAAATGGTGAACATGCTAAAGATATTTCAGATAAAACGATCATACATATTCCAGTATTATATAATTCAGAAGTCGGACCTGATTTATCATATGTAGCTAAACATAACAAACTAACTACTGATGAAGTCATTGAAATCCATACTCAAAATGAATATCTCGTTTACATGTTAGGTTTTATGCCTGGCTTTCCATTTTTAGGCGGATTAGATTCTCGTTTACATACTCCACGTCGAGATGAACCTAGAGTCAACATTGACGCAGGGTCAGTAGGAATAGCAAATAATCAAACTGGTTTATATCCTTCTGATTCACCAGGTGGTTGGCAAATTATTGGAAGAACACCATTAAAAGTATTTGATATCAATGACAATGAAATGTCTTTATATCAAGCGGGGGATTATATCAAGTTTTATTCTATTGATGAAAATACATTTAACGACATCCAAAGTGAAATAGCAGAAAATCGATTTAATAAAGAAAAGTGGGTGTTAAATCATGTCGATTAGTATTATTCAACCTGGTATGTTCACAACTGTTCAAGATGAAGGAAGATTTGGTTTTCAACACCTTGGTTTTTCAAGTGCTGGAGCTATGGATTTATATAGTTATTTAATTGGTAAGTCTTTAATTGGTAATAATGGACCCAGCCTTGAATACACTATTATCGGTCCAACACTTCAATTCAATAAAGATAATACATTTATTTTGACAGGAGCACATGTAAACGCAAAATTAAATGAAGAGACAGTTGATATTAATACTGTGATTTATGCATGTAAAGGCGATATTTTGAAAGTTGGAGCAGTGACTGCAGGCGCCCGTGGTTATATTTTCTTTGGCCATCCTTTAGATATTCAACCAATAGCAGAAAGTTACTCGACACATACTAGAAGTAAAATTGGCGGTTACAAAGGAAGACCATTATCAAAAGGAGATTTGATATGCTTAAAAGAAAATCCATCTTTCAAACAAAACTTGGGCAAAACAACAGTTTATAATGCTATTCCCGAAGATAATATAATACATATTATTACTGGCCCACAAATCGAAGCATTTTCAAAGGAAAGTATAAATAAACTCGTTAATATGGAGTATAAAGTTTCTGAAAAATCTGATAGAATGGGATATCGTCTTAATGGTGAGTGTATTCCTCCTAAAACTGGAGCAGATATTATTTCAGAACCTGTTGCTTTAGGAAGCATTCAAGTCCCAAATGATGGTAATCCTATTATCTTATTAAATGATAAACAAACTATAGGTGGCTATACGAAAATTGCTACAGTCACTCAACTGGATTTAAATAAAATTGCTCAATTTAAGCCGGGAGATTTAATTCGATTTAAGTGGTCAACGATTGAAGAGGCTACAAAGGCTCAGAAACAATATCTAAATCACTTTAATCATTTAAAAACTGAAATTAACACATCACCAACCTTTAATATGAGCGAAATGAGACCGACAGCAAAGAAATTGACTACAATCATTACAGAGGAGAGATAGTTATGGATATTAAAAAAATAGAAGAAGTCATTAAACTTGTAAAATCAAATGATGTAAAAAAATTTAAATATAAAGATAACAAAAACGAAATCGAATTAGATTTTACTGAACAAAGTAACAATCAAAATAATAGTACTCCAGTAATACAATCTGAAGGACATTCTCAAAATAAAAATATTTCAGAAAATAACCCTTCAAATGATTCAGCAAAAACAATTACTTCTCCTATGGTAGGCACATTTTTCTTACAAGATAGCAAGGAATTAACGGATCCTATAATTCAAGTAGGTGATAACATTAAATCTGGTGATGTTATCGGATATGTTGAAGCAATGAAAGTAATGAATGAAGTGACTAGTGATATAGATGGTGAGATTACCGACATTGTTATTGAACATGGTACAAACGTTGAATACGATCAAGTTCTAGTTAAAGTGAAGTAAAAGGGGGGACAGAAATATGTATCGTTGTTTAGTAGCGAATAGAGGAGAAATTGCGGTACGTATCATTCGAGCGTGTCGAGAAATGGGAATAGAAACTGTTGCAGTATACGCTAAAGGTGATGAAAAAAGTCTTCATGTAAGCTTGGCTGATCAAGCAGTTTGCATTGGAGAAGCAAATCCTTTAGATAGTTATTTAAATATAGAGCGTATTATTGGTGCAGCTGAAATCACAGGTTCTAATGCTATTCATCCTGGATACGGCTTTCTATCGGAGAGTACAACATTTGCCCAAAAAGTTGAAGAAAATGATATTCATTTTATTGGCCCTAACAAAAAAACAATGGAAATGATGGGTGATAAAATAACTGCTCGTCAAACTGTTCATTCAGCAGGAGTGCCAGTTATTCCTGGCTCAACAGATGCAGTAAATTCTGTAGAAGAAATTAAAGAATTAGCAAAAGACATAGGATACCCTTTAGTATTAAAAGCCGCAAGCGGTGGTGGCGGTAAAGGTATTCGAATTGTTAAAGAAGAAAATCAACTTGAAAAATCATTAAAAGAAGCTAAAAGTGAAGGTCAAAAATATTTTAATGATGATCGTGTGTATGTGGAAGCATTTATTCCTGTTGCAAAACACGTAGAGGTTCAAGTGATTGGTGACGGAAAAGAAAATTATGTTCATTTAGGTGAACGAGATTGTTCAGTCCAAAGAAAAAATCAAAAATTAATAGAAGAAGCACCATGTGCAGCATTATCTGAAGAACGACGTGAAAAAATATGTAATGATGCTGTCAAAGTTGCAAAAGCCTCTAATTATCGTAGTGCTGGTACTATTGAATTTTTAGTTACTGAAGATGCACATTACTTTATTGAAATGAACGCAAGAATACAAGTAGAACATACTGTTACTGAAATGCGTGCAGATAGAGATTTATTACAAGCACAATTATATTTGTTATTACATAATAAATTACCGTTTAGTCAAGAAGATATTGTATTCAATGGTCATGTAATAGAGGCACGTATCAACGCTGAAAATCCAGAAAAGAAATTCCAACCTACTCCAGGTAAAGTTAAACGTCTACACTTACCTCAAGGTTTTAATATTAGAGTAGATTCGTTATTATATGCTGGTTATCAAGTATCTCCTTACTATGATTCACTAGTTGCAAAAGTTATCGTAAAAGACTCTAATAGAACTTCTGCGATTAACAAATTAAAAGTGGCACTTGATGAAATGGTAATTGATGGTTTCACTACTACGGCTGATTTTCTATATGCAGTATTAAGTTACCCACCATATGCAAAAGGAAATGCAGAAGAAGTTGATATTAAATTCCTTGAAAAACATCAAATAGTTAAAGGAGTGAAATTATGATGAAAGTTGATTTAAACTGTGATCTAGGTGAAGCATTTGGTAACTATTCATTTGGAGGTGATAAAGATATCATTCCTTTAATTACATCTGCTAATATAGCCTGTGGTTTTCATGCGGGTGATGAAAATGTAATGAATCAAACAGTAAAATTAGCTAAAGAAAATCATGTGAGTATTGGCGCTCATCCCGGGCTTCCAGATTTAAAAGGGTTTGGTCGTCGAAAGATGGATATTAGTCCTACCGAAGTATATAACCTAATAGTTTATCAGTTAGGTGCTTTAGAAGGATTTTGTAAAGTACACCAAACACGAATAAATCA
Source organism: Staphylococcus sp. HMSC069E10 (assembly GCF_001809205.1). Classification (NCBI taxonomy): domain Bacteria; kingdom Bacillati; phylum Bacillota; class Bacilli; order Caryophanales; family Staphylococcaceae; genus Staphylococcus; species Staphylococcus sp. HMSC069E10. The sequence goes on from NZ_KV796477.1 coordinate 128,066, forward strand.
TGTTAAACCACACGGTGCACTGTATAATATGGGTGCTAAAAATAAAGCAATTGCAAAAGCAATTGCAAAAGCAGTATACGATTTTGATTCTACTATAGTGCTTGTAGGTTTATCTAATTCATTATTAATATCTGAAGCTAAAGCAATCGGATTGAAAACAGCTTCTGAAGTATTTGCTGATAGACGTTACGAAGATAATGGTCAATTAGTTAGTCGTAAAGAACCAGACGCAGTCATTACTGATTCTGACGAAGCATTAAAACAAGTTTTGAAAATGGTAACTGAAAACAAAGTGATAAGTCGCAATGGAAAAGAAATTGATTTGGAAACAGATACAATATGTGTTCACGGTGATGGTAAACATGCACTAGAATTTGTTGAACAAATAAGAAAAAAATTAACGAAAGAAGGCATTGATATTCAATCCTTATAAGGGGGTTTTCTAATGAAAGAAAATTTAAATCAAAAACAAGATAAAGACAATTTTAAATTTACAAAAAGTCATAGACGCTTACTTTATGGATCTGTATTTTTAATGGCTACATCAGCGATCGGTCCTGCATTTCTAACTCAAACTGCTGTGTTTACGGCAGAATTTTATGCAAGTTTCGCTTTTGCAATCTTAATATCTATATTAATTGATATTGGAGCTCAAATTAATATTTGGCGCGTATTAGTTGTAACAGGTTTACGTGGTCAAGAAGTATCAAATAAAGTGTTACCTGGATTAGGAACTTTAATTTCAATATTGATTGCTTTTGGAGGACTTGCTTTTAATATCGGGAACATAGCTGGTGCAGGTTTAGGATTGAATGCAATGTTTGGACTTGATGTTAAATGGGGAGCAGCTATTACAGCCATTTTTGCAATTTTAATATTTGTAAGTAAAAGTGGTCAAAAAATTATGGATATTGTTTCAATGATTTTAGGAGTAATAATGATATTAGTAGTAGCTTATGTCATGGTTGTATCTAACCCTCCCTATGGTGATGCACTTGTTCATACAGTTGCACCAGAACATCCTATTAAATTAATTTTACCAATCATTACTTTAGTTGGAGGAACAGTAGGTGGATACATCACATTTGCTGGTGCACATAGAATACTTGATTCTGGAATGAAAGGTAAAGAGTTTTTACCATTTGTGAATCGTTCAGCTATTGCAGGTATCTTAACTACAGGTATTATGAGAACATTATTATTCTTAGCAGTACTTGGAGTTGTAGTGACAGGTGTCACTTTAAATGCAAATAATCCGCCAGCATCAGTATTTGAACATGCTATTGGACCAATAGGAAAAAATATTTTTGGAGTTGTTATTTTCGCAGCCGCAATGTCATCAGTGATTGGTTCAGCATATACAAGTGCAACTTTCTTAAAAACATTACACAAATCATTATTTAATAAAAATAATTTGATTGTCATTGTCTTCATCGTGATTTCAACAATAATTTTCTTATTAATTGGAAAACCAATTAGTTTATTGATTATTGCAGGAGCAATAAATGGATGGATTTTACCGATTACTTTGGGTGCAATATTGATAGCGAGTAGAAAAAAATCAATTGTTGGAGATTATAAACATCCAATATGGATGTTAGTATTTGGCATTGTAGCAGTTATTGTTACAATTATAACAGGTGTATTGTCTCTACAAGATTTAGCTACTTTATGGAAAGGTTAACCATAAATAAATATGTAATTTAAAATTTAACTGTCGACAGTGTTTAACTGTATCGACAGTTTTTTTATTAAATATTTTTCAAGATGATTTAATGAAAAAAGTTAGTCGTGATGAACTAGAAATTATGTTAGAATAACATGTGCTAAGATTAAAGTTGAGGTGTAAATATGATTGGAATTATTGGAGCTATGGAAGAAGAAGTAGCGATTTTAAAACATAAATTAGTGAATTTAAATGAGATTGAAGTAGCACATGTAAAATTTTATCGTGGGCAACTAAATAATAAAGATGTTGTCTTAACACAAAGTGGAATTGGAAAAGTAAATGCTGCAATTTCGACAACACTATTAATTGAAAAATTTAAACCTACATTGATTATAAATACAGGTTCTGCTGGTGCTTTAGATGATAGTTTATCAGTTGGAGATATTTTAATTAGTAATAATGTGATGTACCATGATGCAGATGCAACTGCCTTTGGATACGACATCGGTCAAATACCTCAAATGCCAGCTCAATTTGAAGCTAACCAACAATTACTCCAATTAACTGAAAAAGTTGTAAAACAACAAAATTTAACCGCTAAAATTGGTCAAATTGTAAGTGGCGATAGTTTTATTGGCAGTAGTGAACAGCGATTAAAAATTAAACGTCAGTTTTCAAAAGCTATGGCAGTTGAAATGGAAGCAACGGCTATTGCTCAAACTTGTTATCAATTTAATTTACCTTTTATCGTTACTCGTGCTGTTTCTGATTTAGCAAATGGGGAAGCAGAGATGTCGTTTGAAGAGTTTCTTGGTAAAGCAGCTCAATCATCAAGTAAAATTGTTGAACAGTTGGTTAATGAAATATAAAAAATAAATAACTTAAAGGTGAAATGAATGGGATTAATTAAAACATATTTTATGCCTAATGATTATGTACAATCTGTATTTCAAATTGATATTGAAAAATTAGCAAATTCTGGTTTTAAAGGTATTATTACAGATTTAGATAATACATTAGTAGGTTGGGACGTTAAAACACCAACGAAAGAAATACAAGAATGGTTTAAAAAGGCAAATGATTTAGGTTTAACGATTACAATAGTATCAAATAATAATGAAAAACGTGTTTCCGGTTTTTCGAAAGACTTAGACGTTGATTTTATCTTTAAAGCTAGAAAACCTATGGGAAGAGCTTTTAAAAAAGCGATACAACACATGAATATTAAACCAGAAGAAACAATCGTTATAGGTGACCAAATGCTTACAGACGTACTTGGTGGCAATAATAACGGTCTATATACTATCATGGTAGTTCCTGTCAAAAAGACAGATGGATTTTTAACTAGACTAAATAGAATAATCGAACGTCGATTATTAAACTATTTTAAAAGAAAAGGTTATATTACATGGGAGGAAAATTGATTGGATGAAACTTTAAAATGTATCGGTTGTGGCGCTCCTTTACAATCTGAAGATAAAAACGCACCTGGGTATGTGCCAGAACATAATTTATTTAGAGATGATGTTATATGCCAACGTTGTTTTAGATTAAAAAATTATAATGAAATACAAGATGTAGGAATGGATAGTGAAGATTTTTTAAATTTATTAAATGGATTATCCGATAGACAAGGGATTATCGTTAACGTAGTTGATGTTTTTGACTTTGAAGGATCGTTTATTAATGCTTTAAAACGAATTGTAGGAAATAAGAAAATCATTTTGGCAGCGAATAAATTAGATCTTTTACCAAGACAAATTAACCAACGTCGTGTAAAAGAATGGTTAAAAAGAACAGCTAGAAAGTATGGATTAGAAGCTGAAGAGGTGGTATTAATATCAGCTCATAAAGGATGGGGTATTGATGCACTTTTAGAATCAATCAACCGTTTTAGAAATCATCAAGATGTTTATATCGTTGGTACTACAAATGTTGGTAAATCAACTTTAATCAATAAATTAATTGAGCAAAGTGTAGGTGAAAAAGATGTCGTTACAACATCAAGATTTCCAGGTACAACATTAGATATGATAGATATTCCTTTAGATGAGAAAACTTTTATGTATGACACACCTGGCATTATACAAGCGCATCAAATGACCCATTATGTTACTGAAAAAGAATTAAAAGTGATTATTCCTAAGAATGAAATTAAACAACGTGTATTTCAATTAAATGAGGGACAAACTTTATTCTTCGGTGGATTAGCTAGGATAGATTATGTTTCTGGTGGGAAACGACCACTTGTATGTTATTTTTCTAATGATTTAAATATTCATAGAACTAAAACTGAAAAGGCAAATGATTTATGGCGAAAGCAAATAGGACATTTATTAAGTCCACCTAGTAATCCAGAAAAATTTAATATAAGTGATATGAAAGCTGTACGTCTAGAAACAGGGAAAGAAAAACGTGACATTATGATTTCTGGATTGGGCTTTATTACAATCGAAGCAGGTGCAAAAGTGATTGTCCGAGTTCCTAAAAGTGTTGATGTTGTTTTAAGACAATCTATTATGTAGGGAGGATTCATAATGAAATTTGCAGTGATAGGAGATCCGATTTCACATTCATTATCACCAGTGATGCATAATACTAATTTTAAAGTTTTAGGTTTAAATGATACTTATGAAGCATTGCATATACCGGTTCAAGATTTCGATAATATTAAAGAAATAATAACTGAAAAAAATTTAAGTGGATTTAATGTTACTATTCCTCATAAAGAACGCATCATTCCATTCTTAGATGATATTGATGAACAAGCTAAAGCTATAGGTGCAGTGAATACTGTGAAAATAGAGGGGAATAAATGGATTGGTTATAATACTGATGGTCTTGGATACGTAAAAGGATTACAACAAGTATATCCTGACTTATCTAATGCATATATTTTAATTCTTGGAGCTGGGGGCGCAAGCAAAGGTATTGCAACTGCACTTTCACAATGTGTACAGCCTAAATTAACTATAGCGAATAGAACAATGAGTCGCTTTGATAATTGGAAATTAGATATTAATGCGATTACCCTACAACAAGCTGAACAATATCTTGATGAGTTTGATATTATTATTAATACAACATCAGCAGGATTAGATAATAATAAAGAGAGTGTAATTCGTCTCAATCAATTATCACCGAATACATTGGTAAGTGATATCATTTATATTCCCTATAAAACATCATTTTTACAACAAGCTGAAGAGAAGGGTAACCCTATTTATAATGGTCTAGATATGTTTGTATATCAAGGTGCTGAGAGCTTTAAAATATGGACTGGCAAAGATGCTGAAATTAAAGAAATGAAATTAGCAGTTTTAAATCAATTAAAAGGAGAATAATATGCTATGCTAACAGGTAAACAAAAAAGATATTTAAGAAGTTTGGCGCATAACATTGATCCAATTTTTCAAATAGGTAAAGCTGGAATTAATGATAATATGATTAGTCAAATAGATGAAACACTTGAAAATAGAGAATTAATTAAAATTCATATACTTCAAAATAATTTTGATGATAAAAACGATTTAGCCCAAACGCTAAGTCAAGCTACTAATAGTGAAGTGGTCCAAGTCATTGGATCAATGATAATCATTTATAGAGAATCTCAAGAAAATAAGGAAATTTCATTACCATAATTCTATGAAAAAAATTGTTTTATACGGCGGACAATTCAATCCTATTCATACTGCACATATGTTAGTAGCTAATGAAGTATTTCATAAAATTAAACCGGATGTTTTCTATTTTTTACCAAGTTATATGGCTCCACTTAAAGAACATAACGATTACTTAGATGCTCATTATCGCATCAAAATGATTAATATGGTAATCGAGCAGTTAGGTTTCGGAAATATTTGTTATGCAGAATTAGAAAGAAAAGGTCAAAGTTATACGTATGATACATTAAAAGCTTTAATTGACCAAAATCCTTACGATAAGTTTTATTTTGTAATAGGATCAGACCAATATGATCAACTTGATAAATGGTATAAAATAGATGAATTAAAGCAAATGATTATCTTTATAGTAGTAAATAGAGAAAAAAATATTCAAAAGGTTGATGAAAATATGATTTCCATATCTATTCCAAGAATGGATATTAGTTCATCAATGATTAGACAACGTGTAAAAGATAAAAAAACAATTGATATTTTAGTCCCTCGAAATGTTAGTAAATATATTAGAGAGGAAGGATTCTATGAACACTAAAGAAGCAAAAAAACTTATCGAAAATAAATTGCCCGAAAAGCGTTTTAAACATTCTCTTAGAGTAGCTGACACAGCAGTTAAGCTTGCTGAAATCTATGATGGAGATAAAAGTAAAGCAGAGTTAGCAGGCATTTTACATGATTATTGTAAATATGATGATTTAGGAAAAATGTATCAAGTCGTTCGCCAACATGATTTAGATAGCAATTTGTTAAGTTATGGAAGTGAAATTCTTCATGGACCTGTATGTGCAGCATTAATGAAGGCTGATTATGGCATCGAAGATGAAGAAACATTATTAGCCATTAAATATCACACTACTGGTCGTAAAGAAATGACAAAAACTGAAAAATTGGTATTTATTGCTGACTATATAGAACCTGGTAGAAAAACTCCAGGAGTTGAAGAAATTAGAGATATGGCATACAATCAAGGTAGCTTAGATAAAACAATTTATGAAATATCAAAGCGAACAGTGCTATTTTTAATTGGTAAAGATATTACTGTTTATGGTTCTACGATTGAATGTTTAAATTATTATAATTATAGTGATCAAAAGATAAAGGATGATTAAATGAATTCAGAAGAATTATTAAATATTGCTGTCACAGCGACAGAAGATAAAAAAGCAGAAGATATTGTTTCTCTTAATATGCAAGGTATTAGTGATATGACTGATTATTTTGTAGTGTGTCACGGTAACAATGAACGTCAAGTTCAATCAATTGCTAGAGCAGTAAAAGAAAAAGTGCATGAAAATAATATTGAAGTAAAGCGTATGGAAGGTTATCAAAGTGCAAGATGGGTCTTAATTGATTTAGCAGACGTAGTAGTTCATATTTTCCATAAAGATGAACGCAATTACTATAATATAGAGAAACTTTATCAAGATGCTCCAATAGAATCATATAATCAGGTAGCATATTAAAATGGTGCAATACACTGAAATGAGTAAAGTTTATGATCAGCTTACTCAAGATCAACCTTATGAAGAATGGTTTAATATTGTAAAATATTATACAAGAACAATGTCTTCTAATGATTCAATGAATATTCTTGATATTGGTTGTGGCACCGGAAGTTTAACGCAATTACTTCCTTCTATTGGCACGGTTACCGGCATGGATTTAAGTACAGACATGTTATCTATTGCTGCAAATAAATCTAATCAAGTTACTTGGTTAGAAGGTGACATGACCGATTTTTCATTAAATACAACATATGATGTTGTAACAATATTTTGTGATTCCCTGAATTATTTACCTGATATTGATGATATCGTAAATACGTTTAATTGTGTATTTAATCATTTATCTGATTTAGGAATGTTTATATTCGATATTCATACGATATATAAAATGAACACAGCATTTAATAATCAATGTTATATTGATGATAATGATGACATATTTTTAGCGTGGGAAGCTATAAAAGGTGAAGAACCTTATAGTGTTTATCATGATATGAGCTTCTTTTTAAAACAGCATAATGGTAATTATCACCGTTTTAATGAATCACACTATCAAAGAACATTTGAAAAGGATTTCTATATTCGATTGTTAAAACAAACTGGATTTAATCGTATTGAAACTTTTGTAGACTTTGACATCAATAATCATAATGAAAAAGGTGACAGATTGTTTTTTGTTGCTTATAAATAAAATAAAGTAAACTCATCTTCTTATACGTTTATACATATAAGGAGATGAGTTTTTGTTTAAGTATAGAAATGAAATAATTCAATTATTAACTAAGTGGAAGACTCATATCATCATTTTAATTGCAGTAGTGTTACTTTTTATAGTGATTCTCATGCTTATGAAAAATAATGAGCCTTCAGAATATATGACAACATCTAATGCTAACAATAGCCAATTTAATAATAATGAAAAATATAATAAAAATAAAAATGATAATAATTTATCCACTTCTTCTAAAGAAAATTCAACTATTTATGTAGATGTCAAAGGAGCGGTTAAATTACCAGATGTTTATGAAATGAAAAAGAACGATAGAGTTAAAGATGTACTAAAAAAAGCTAAAGTTTCTGAAAATGCTGATATTACAAAAATCAATTTATCTGAAAAACTTACTGATCAAAAAATGATTTATATACCTAATAAAAATGAAACGAAAATAAATGCTACACCCACTAATCAAAGTGATTTAAATACTTCTGAAAGTATTAAAGTCAATCTTAACACAGCAAATGAAAGAGAATTGCTTAATGTTCCAGGTATAGGTCCAACTAAAGTGAAAGAGATTATTAAATACAGAGAGGAAAAGGGACAATTTAATAAGGTTGAAGACTTAAAACAAGTAAGAGGAATTGGAGGGAAAACTTTCGAGAAACTTAAAGATTACTTTACTACATAAATTAAATTGGAAGAATTTTTAATATAAATTATAATAGATATATATTTTTTTAAGGAGTTGAACTTTATGGATAGAATAAAATGGGACGAATATTTTATGGCACAAAGCCATTTGCTTGCATTACGTTCTACATGTCAACGACTATCAGTAGGCGCAACAATTGTAAAGGACAATAGAATAATTGCAGGAGGTTATAATGGCTCAGTAGCAGGAGAAGTTCACTGTATTGATGTAGGATGTTTAATAGAAGATGGTCATTGTATTAGAACCATTCACGCAGAAATGAATGCATTATTACAATGCGCAAAACAAGGTGTATCATCAGATAATGCAACGATATATGTCACACATTTTCCTTGTTTAAACTGTACTAAGTCTATTATTCAAGCAGGTATTAAGAAAATATACTATGCAAAAGATTATCATAATCATAAATATGCTATTAAATTATTAAATCAAGCAGGTATTGAGTATGAAAAAATACCATTTTCTGCTAATAAAATAGCTGAATTTTTAACTAAAGAATGTTAGTTGTTTTATATGCACTTTCTTTTTTAAGTGGTATATTATGGGTTCATCTTAAATTATTTTCAATTTTAATATTTGCTATTATATTAATTATTGTGTATCGAAAGAGTATTCCTTTATACCACTATTTATTAATTTTATCCTTTTTCTTTCTAGCTTTATTTCAAGTACACCATACTTTGAAAACAAATCATTTTATACTCCAAAATTTAAAAGTCCACAGTAATATAAATTCAAAAGTAACGTTTCAAAATGATATAAAACAATTCAATCAAATTATTAAAGGACAATTTCAATATAAACATAATAATTATCACTTTACTTTTAAAAGTCCACAATTGAAAGCTAAAGATTTAAAAAATCGAGAATGTAAAATTAATGGAAATATCACAAATAGTATTCATAATGAAGTCTATGTTTATATCGATCAAATAGATAATAAACATTGTACTAAAGTTAATCATATAAGTTTTATAGATAAACACCTAAATTATATTCAAAACAAGTTATACCATTCTTCGTTAAAATATCCAGAGAGAGTCTTAGCTTTAATTACTGGAGATACTAGTGCAATTGATACAGATTACTTAGATAAAGTTAAAGCGATAGGTATTTATCATTTACTTGCTGTCAGTGGATCACACGTTGCTACCATTATTTTTATCATTCAATATAGTTTGGTCAGGTTTAATATTCCAAAATTATTTATACGAGTTTTTATTATTATGATACTAATACTATTTATTTTTTATACAAATTTTGCACCGAGTGCTTTAAGAGCAGTTTTAACCGCTATTACTTTTTTTATTATCCCTAAGACTTTTAAAATTTCGTCTATAAGTGTATTATCGTTAGTCTTTTTATTTATGACAATTTGGAATATGAATTTTGCTTATGACATTGGATTTCAATTTTCTTTCATCATTACTTTTTTTATACTATTTTCTAAGCCATTATTTAATAATCAATCAATTTTAAAGAATTATATTTATATAACAATTATCGCTCAATTTTCATCCATGATTATTAGTATTTACCATTTTAATCAGTTTCAATGGATTGGTTTTATTTCTAATGTAATATTTGTCCCATTATATTCTTTCATTATTTTTCCACTTTCTATTGTTCTATTTACTTTCTATCATTTCTTTAGTGACTTGCGATGTATAAATATGGTTGCAAATCAATTATTTGAACTGCACGATAGAATAATGCAACCGTTCATTTTATTTAGAAATTACCAAATAAATATCGCTGATCAATCAAATTTAAGTCTACTCTACTGTTTCATTTTATTAACTCTACTAACTATATTTATATGTTATAAAAATTATAGAGCATTCTTAATTATAATTATCTTATTTATAATATTTATAAAATTAACTAATCAACCATTAGCGACGACGTTTACTGCTTTAAATGTTGGTCAAGGTGATAGTTTTCTTTTTCAAACAAAAAATAATGAAACTGTGATGGTAGATACTGGTGGTAAAGTAGTTCAAACGAAGATTAAAGATAATCATAATATTGCGAAATATCATATTATTCCTACTTTAAAATCTAGAGGAATATCAAAAATTGATCACTTAATTCTTACTCATCCACATAATGATCATATAGGCGAATTTCCTTATTTAGCACAAAATATAAGAATTAAAAATTTATATTTATATATAAAAAGTTATTCAGTAGATCAAATTAAAACTATACATACATTTTGTAGTATATATCATATAAAAGTTATTGATGTTTTAGAGACTAATAATATTCAGTTGAAAGAAGCTAAAATATCATTTTTAAATGCTTTTATTGATTCCAATGAAGACAAAAATGCACAAAGTATAATTTCATTAATAGAGTACAAAAATTACAAATTATTATTGATGGGCGACGCAATTGAAGAAAATGAAAATTTATTATTAAAGAAATATCATTTACCGTTAATTGATGTTCTAAAAGTTGGACACCATGGCAGTAAAACAAGTAGTTCAAAACATTTTTTAGAAATCATACAACCTAAAATTAGTATGATTTCAAGTGGAAAAAATAATACTTTTCATTTGCCTAATAACGAAACGATAGATAAATTAGAGAAAATTAATTCTCATATCTACAATACTCAAACTGATGGAGAAATTACTTTAAATCTCGATAATCAACTTATATCATCCTTTAATAGAAGTTAATGATAGAGAATAATAATTACACAATGCTATAATAACTTAATGGTATAATTTTGAAAGGGTGCAAGTTTACATGGCTAATAATATAATGGCTATATACGGAGAAGTGCCAGAACTAGTGGAGAAAAAAAGTAATGAAATCGTAGAAAGTTACTTAAATGAAAAAAAAGACGATTTTAACTATGTTAAATATAATCTTTATGATACAAGTTTTAATCAGATTATAGAAGAAGCATTAACAATGCCTTTTATTTCAGAGAAAAAAGCTATTGTTGTTAAAAATGCTTTTATTTTTACAGGTGAGAAAGTTTCAAAAGATATCCAACCGAACAACGAACAAGTAAATGAATTTTTAGAAAAATATGATGGAGAAAACTTTATCATTTTTGAAGTGTATCAAAATAAATTAGATGAAAGAAAGAAAATTACTAAGACTTTAAAAAAGACAAGCAAGCTAGCTAAAGTTGAACAGATGTCTGAACAAGAGATTAAAAATTGGATAAAAAATAAACTTCATGAAAATTTTAAAGATATTAAACAGGATGCATTAGATTTATTTATAGAATTAACTGGTATTAACTTTAATATAGTTTCGCAAGAATTAGAAAAAATTATTTTATTCTTAGGAGAGCGAACAACTATAAATAAAAAAGATGTTGAAGAGATTATTAATAGAAGTTTAGAACAAAATGTTTTTCTTTTAACTGAATATATACAAAAAGGGGAAAAATATAAAGCCATTCAACTTATTAAAGATTTAATAGTAATGAAAGAAGAACCTATTAAACTATTGGCATTAATAACAAGTAATTATCGATTATATTATCAATGTAAAATTTTAAGTCGAAAAGGATATAGCGGACAACAAATTGCTAAAACAATTAATGTGCACCCATACCGAGTTAAATTGGCTTTAAATCAAGTAAAACATTATCAATTAACTCATTTGCTAAATATTATTGATCAATGTGCAGAAACTGATTATAAGTTAAAATCTTCATATATGGATAAACAACTGATTTTAGAATTATTTATTCTTTCTTTATAAATAAAAAAAAGTTCAAGCTAATCGCTTGAACTTTTTAAATGATTATTTGCTTGAAGACATTAATTGTGATTTAATGCGGTCAGCTTTATTTGAATGAATTAAGTTACTGTGTGCAGCTTTATCAACTGATTTAATTGCGAAGTTAACTAATTCAGCTTTATTATCAGCATTATTTTCAATTGCTGATTTAGCATTTTTCACTGCAGTACGCATAGCGTTTTTTTGTGAAATATTACGTGCTTCAGCAGTTTCAGTTGTTCTTACACGTTTAATAGCAGATTTAATATTTGGCATTACTGTCACCTCCTAAAAGTGATCTAAGCATATCAAATTTTATTTTGATTACAACAAGAAATATTTTATCAAAACATGAATATTTGTGCAATCATTTATTAACATTAAACCTATTTATTTACAAAAAGAACGATATTAACTATTGGAAACCTTTATACAACACTTTATAATTGTTATGTAGTTTAAGAAAAATCTTAAAATTAAAAGTAAATAAAGAATCTTCACATGATGATTCTTTTCTCTTAAATTTGCAAATAATGATTAAAAACGATATTATGTCAAAGATGTATACATATACGGGTAAATTTACGAAAGCGAGAATGATAAGTTATGGATATGCAAGAACGCTATAACCGAAGAGATAATATAAGAAACTTTTCTATAATTGCTCATATTGATCATGGTAAATCAACGTTAGCAGATAGAATTTTAGAAAATACTAAATCTGTAGAAACTAGAGAAATGCAAAATCAATTGCTTGATTCAATGGATCTTGAAAGAGAGCGCGGTATTACAATTAAATTAAATGCTGTTAGATTAAAATATGAATCTAAAGATGGACAGACTTATACGTTTCATTTAATCGATACTCCAGGGCACGTCGATTTCTCATATGAAGTTTCTCGTTCATTAGCTGCATGTGAAGGCGCTATTTTAGTAGTTGACGCTGCACAAGGCATCGAGGCTCAAACTCTTGCTAATGTTTACTTAGCACTAGATAATGATTTAGAACTCTTACCGGTAGTAAATAAAATAGATCTACCCGCTGCTGAACCAGAAAGAGTAAAACAAGAATTAGAAGATGTTATTGGCTTAGATAAAGATGAAGTTGTGTTAGCAAGTGCCAAATCAAATATTGGTATCGATGAAATCTTAGAAAAAATTGTTGAAGTTGTTCCTCCACCAGAAGGAGATCCTAGTGCACCGCTTAAAGCTCTTATTTTTGATTCAGAGTACGATCCTTATCGAGGCGTTATTTCTTCTATTCGAGTAATGGAAGGTGTTGTAAAAGCTGGAGATCGTATCAAAATGATGGCAACAGGAAAAGAGTTTGAAGTTACTGAAGTTGGGATTAATACTCCTAAACAACTACCAATTGAAGAACTTACAGTAGGCGATGTTGGATATATTATTGCAAGTATTAAAAATGTCGACGATTCACGTGTTGGGGATACTATCACTCATGTAGATAGACCAGCAGATGCTCCGTTAAAAGGGTATAAAAAGATGAATCCAATGGTTTATTGTGGATTGTTCCCAATTGATAACAAAGATTATAACGATTTAAGAGAAGCTCTTGAAAAACTTCAATTAAATGATGCATCATTAGAATTTGAACCAGAATCATCACAAGCACTGGGATTTGGATTTAGAACAGGATTCTTAGGTATGCTACATATGGAAATTATTCAAGAGAGAATTGAACGAGAATTTGGAATAGAATTAATTGCGACTGCACCTTCAGTTATATATAAATGTGAAATGAATGATGGTTCAGAAGTTACAGTTGATAATCCATCTCAAATGCCTGAACGTGATAGAATTAAAGCGATTTATGAACCATATGTAAAAGCGACAATGATGGTGCCAAATGACTATGTTGGAGCAGTTATGGAACTGTGTCAACGTAAACGTGGCCAATTTATAAATATGGATTACTTAGATGATATCCGTGTGAATATCGTTTATGAAATTCCATTATCAGAAGTTGTATTTGATTTCTTTGACCAATTAAAATCTAATACGAAAGGCTATGCTTCATTTGATTATGAATTTATTGAAAATAAAGAAAGTAATTTAGTTAAAATGGATATTTTATTAAATGGTGACAAAGTAGATGCACTTAGTTTTATCGTTCACAGAGATTTTGCATATGAACGAGGTAAAGCTCTTGTTGAAAAATTAAAAACACTTATTCCTAGACAACAATTCGAAGTTCCAGTTCAAGCTGCAATAGGTCAAAAAATTGTGGCCCGAACTAATATTAAATCTATGGGTAAAAACGTGTTATCTAAGTGTTATGGTGGAGATATCAGCCGTAAACGTAAATTACTTGAAAAACAAAAAGCTGGTAAAGCAAAAATGAAAGCTGTTGGTAACGTAGACATACCACAAGATGCTTTCTTAGCTGTTCTTAAAATGGATGATGAATAGGTTATTAATGCGAGGCTGGAACCCAGAATCATGTGTTCCAACCTCGTTTGTGTTTTAAAAACTTAAAAATGAGGGTGTAACGATGTCAATAAAAAGTGCATATATTCATATACCTTTTTGCGTTAGGATTTGTACATATTGTGATTTTAATAAGTACTTTATTAACAAACAACCAGTAGATGAGTATATTTCTGCATTAATTAAAGAAATGAAAACAAGTGAAATTAGAAATCTTGAAACGATGTACGTTGGAGGAGGTACGCCTACAGCTTTAAATCTCAAGCAACTTGAAAGACTTTTAAAAGCAATACAGTCAACTTTTTCAATTAAAGGTGAATATACATTTGAAGCAAATCCCGATGAATTAACCTTAGATAAAGTGAAATTACTACACTCATATGGTGTAAATAGAATTTCTATGGGCGTACAAACATTTAAACCAGAATTACTAAAAATTCTAGGTAGAACACATAAAACTCAAGATATATATAATGCTGTAGAGTATGCTAGAAAAGCAAATATTGAATCGATTAGTTTAGACCTAATGTATCATTTACCAACTCAAACATTAGAAGATTTTTCAGATAGTCTTAATAGAGCAATACAAATGGATATAGATCATATTTCAAGTTATGGATTAATTTTAGAACCTAAAACTCAATTTTATAATATGTATCGAAAAGGCAAATTAAAATTGCCAAACGAAGATCTAGGAGCTGAAATGTACCAATATTTAATGAATGTTTTAGGAGAAACCTCATTTAAACAATATGAAATCTCAAATTTCGCTAAGTCTCATCATGAATCAAGGCATAATAAGACTTACTGGCTAAATGAAGAATATTATGGTTTTGGAGCAGGCGCAAGTGGATATGTAAATGGGGAACGCTATTCGAATCTCAATCCTGTTAATCATTACATCAATGCTATTAATAATCATCAACGTCCTATTTTAACTTCCAATTTTCCTACTCAATCAGAAAGAATGGAAGAAGAAATGTTTTTAGGATTAAGAATGAATAAAGGTGTCGATAAAGTTAAATTTCTTTCAAAATTTGGTACCTCTATGGATAAAGTATTTGGTGAGACAATAAATAATCTGAAAAAGAAAAATTTACTTTATGAAAGAGATAACCATATTTCATTGACCAACAGGGGAAAAATCATTGGAAATGAAGTTTTTGAAGCATTTCTATTAAATTAATAAATTTTTTTGAAAAATAAGAGCTTTAACGTTGACTTACTTTGACCAATTTGTTAAATTATAATTAGCACTTGAGACAAAGGAGTGCTAATGAGGTGAAGACATGATTACAAATAGGCAATTAAGCATTTTAAATGCAATTGTTGAAGATTATGTTGATTTAGGACAACCGATAGGTTCTAAAACCTTAATTGATAGACATAACTTAAATGTAAGCCCAGCTACTATTAGAAATGAAATGAAGTATTTGGAAGAGTTGAATTTTTTAGAAAAAATACATTCATCTTCAGGGCGTGCACCTTCTGAACAAGGTTTTAGATTATACGTCAATCAATTGTTAAAACAAACATCTCATCAAAAACAAAATAAAGTTCAACGTTTAAATCAACTTTTGATTGAGAATCATTATGATATTTCTTCAGCCCTTAGTTATTTTGCTGATGAATTATCAATAAAATCTCAATATGCAACGTTGGTTGTTCGACCTAATCACAAAACAGATATTATAAATAATGTTCATTTGATTCGTGCAAATTCGTCTATAATTATAATGGTCATCATCTATAATTCTGGACATGTAGAACATTTACATTTAAGTGAATCAATGGAGTTTAACGATGAAAGGTTAACAAGGATTTCAAATTTTCTGACTGATAATTATTATAAAAGTCAATTTGATTTTAATAAGAAATTAAAACAATTTACAAATTCTATTGCGGAACAATCCTTTATAAATGAATTAACTATCATGCTAACTTCTCATCTCCATAAACAAAGTAATAGCATTTTTATGGGTGGAAAGGTTAAACTTATTGATGCACTGAACGAAACCAATGTTTCTTCTATTCAGCCAATTTTACAATATCTAGAATCAGAAAAAATTATCGAGTTACTAGAAGATATTTCCACTTCTGAAATTAATGTTAAAATTGGCCACGAAATAGATGAAGGGTTAAGTGATATTTCAATTATAACGAGCCAGTACCATTTTGATGATGCACTAAAAGGACAAATTGCGGTTATCGGACCAACTGCGATGCATTATCAAAATGTGATTCAATTACTTAATCAAATATGGTGAATCTAATTGTAATTATATTGGAGGGCATAAAATGACAGAAAAAGACGAATCAGTGAAAAATAACACTGAACATACTGAAGAAAATGAAAACGTTAAAAACGAAGCGTCGTCTTCAAATGATGTAGAAAATAATCCTTCTGAAGAAGAATTAAATAATGAATCTACATCTGAACATGATAATGAAGATAAAAATGATCAATCTAAAGACGAAGAAATTCAACAATTACAATTAAAAGCAAATGAAAATGAAGAAAAATATTTAAGATTATATGCTGAATTCGAAAATTATAAGCGTCGAATTCGAAATGAAAATGAAACAAATAAAAAATATCAAGCTCAACCCGTGCTTACTGATATTTTACCTACTATCGATAACATTGAACGTGCACTTCAAATTGAGGGTGATGACGAATCATTTAAATCTCTCAAAAAAGGCGTTCAAATGATTCATGAAAGCTTATTAAGAGCATTAAAAGACAATGGCTTAGAAGAAATTGAATCTGAAGGTCAAGAATTCGATCCAAACTTCCATCAAGCTGTTGTTCAAGATGACAATCCTGATTTCAATTCTGGTGAAATCACTCAAGAATTACAAAAAGGGTATAAATTAAAAGATAGAGTTTTAAGACCATCTATGGTCAAAGTTAATCAATAAGATTTAAATTTGAAAAATTTTTAAAATTGGAGGAATTTTATTATGAGTAAAGTAATAGGTATTGACTTAGGTACTACAAATTCTTGCGTATCTGTATTAGAAGGAGACGAACCTAAAGTAATTCAAAATCCTGAAGGTGCTAGAACAACTCCATCAGTTGTGGCATTTAAAAATGGAGAAACTCAAGTAGGTGAAGTTGCTAAACGTCAAGCAATTACAAACCCAAATACTGTACAATCAATTAAACGTCATATGGGTACAGATTATAAAGTAGATATTGACGGCAAATCATATACACCACAAGAACTTTCAGCAATGATTTTACAAAATTTAAAAAACACTGCTGAAAGTTATTTAGGAGATAAAGTGGATAAAGCAGTAATTACTGTACCTGCTTATTTCAATGATGCTGAACGTCAAGCTACTAAAGATGCTGGTAAAATTGCTGGTTTAGAAGTAGAACGTATCATTAACGAACCAACAGCTGCAGCATTAGCTTATGGTTTAGATAAAACTGAACAAGATCAAAAAGTTTTAGTATTTGACTTAGGCGGCGGTACTTTCGACGTTTCTATTCTTGAATTAGGCGATGGTGTATTCGAAGTATTATCAACTGCAGGGGATAACAAACTTGGAGGGGACGACTTTGACCAAGTAATCATCGACTATTTAGTATCAGAATTCAAAAAAGAAAATGGTGTTGACTTATCACAAGATAAAATGGCGTTACAACGTCTTAAAGACGCTGCAGAAAAAGCTAAAAAAGATTTATCTGGTGTATCTCAAACACAAATCTCATTACCATTTATTTCAGCTGGAGAAAATGGTCCATTACACTTAGAAATCAACTTAACTCGTTCTAAATTTGAAGAATTAGCTGATTCATTAATCAGAAGAACAATGGAACCAACTCGTCAAGCACTTAAAGATGCTGGCTTATCTACTTCTGAAATTGATGAAGTTATCCTAGTTGGTGGTTCAACTCGTATTCCTGCAGTACAAGAAGCAGTTAAAAAAGAAATTGGTAAAGAACCTCATAAAGGTGTAAACCCAGATGAAGTTGTTGCAATGGGTGCTGCTATCCAAGGTGGCGTAATTACTGGTGATGTTAAAGACGTTGTATTATTAGACGTAACTCCATTATCATTAGGTATCGAAATTATGGGTGGTCGTATGAATACGTTAATTGAACGTAATACAACAATTCCAACATCAAAATCTCAAGTATATTCAACAGCAGCTGACAATCAACCAGCAGTAGACATTCACGTATTACAAGGTGAACGTCCAATGGCTTCAGATAATAAAACATTAGGTAGATTCCAATTAACTGATATTCCACCAGCTCCACGTGGTGTACCTCAAATTGAAGTAACATTTGATATTGATAAAAACGGTATCGTAAACGTTACTGCAAAAGACTTAGGTACAAATAAAGAACAAAATATCACTATTCAATCAAGTTCTGCATTATCTGATGAAGAAATTGATCGTATGGTTAAAGATGCTGAAGAAAATGCTGAAGCAGATAAACAACGTCGTGAAGAAGTAGACTTAAGAAACGAAGCAGACAGCTTAGTATTCCAAGTTGAAAAAACAATTAAAGACTTAGGTGAAAATATCAGTGAAGAAGACAAATCAAATGCTGAAAGCAAAAAAGATGCGCTTAAATCAGCATTAGAAGGTCAAGATTTAGATGATATTAAAGCTAAAAAAGAAGAATTAGAACAAGTAATTCAAGAATTATCTGCTAAAGTATATCAACAAGCTCAACAAGCTCAACAACAAGCACAAGGTAGTTCACAACAATCAAATGATAGCAATGTTGAAGACGCTGAGTTCAAAGAAGTTAAAGACGACGAAGATAAAAAATAAAGCTAATCGTTTATAACGTTTACTATGTAAACATTTATAAATGTAAGCCAAAAAGTCAAAGTCAATTGAACATTGGCTTTGACTTTTTCTTTTATAGTTAAGATACTTGAGTATGTGTTTAAATTATAAAATTTAGAAAGGGAGAGATACTTGTGGCTAAAAGAGATTATTATGAAGTTCTTGGCGTAAGTAAAGATGCTTCAAAAGATGAAATAAAAAAAGCATATCGTAAATTATCAAAAAAATATCATCCGGACATCAATAAAGAAGAAGGCGCCGATGAAAAGTTTAAAGAAATTTCTGAAGCATACGAAGTTCTAAGTGATGACAATAAACGTGCAAATTATGATCAATTTGGACATAGCGGTGCCCAAGGTGGATTTGGTAGTCAAGGATTTGGTGGACAAGACTTCAGTGGCTTCGGTGGAGGTTTTGAAGATATATTTAGCTCATTCTTTGGTGGTTCACGTCAAAGAGATCCAAATGCACCTAGAAAAGGTGACGACTTACAATACACTATGACTTTAGAATTCGATGAAGCTGTTTTTGGTACAAAAAAAGAAATTTCTATTCGAAAAGATGTTACCTGTCATACATGTCATGGTGATGGTGCTAAACCAGGCACAAGTAAAAAAACATGTAGCTATTGTCATGGTTCAGGACATGTATCTGTTGAACAAAATACAATTTTAGGACGCGTAAGAACTGAGCAAACTTGTCCTAAGTGTGAGGGTAGTGGTCAAGAATTTGAAGAACCATGTCCAACTTGTCATGGTAAAGGGACTGAAAATAAAACAGTAAAATTAGAAGTAACTGTACCTGAAGGTGTAGACAATGAACAACAAATCCGTCTTGCTGGTGAAGGTGCACCTGGTGAAAATGGCGGTCCTCATGGTGATCTTTATGTAGTATTCCGTGTTAAACCTTCTGATAAATTTAGAAGAGATGGCGATGATTTATTCTATGAACTTAACATTAGCTTCCCACAAGCATCACTTGGCGATGAAATCAAAGTACCAACTCTAAACAGTAATGTTATGCTTACAATTCCTGCTGGTACTCAAACTGGTAAACAATTCCGTCTTAAAGAGAAAGGCGTTAAAAATGTTCATGGATATGGACATGGTGATTTATTTGTTAATATAAAAGTTGTCACACCAAATAAACTAACTGATAGACAAAAAGAATTAATGAGAGAATTTGCGGAAATCAGTGGTGAAAATCCGGAAGAACAACCTTCTAATTTTAAAGACAAAGCTCGTAAATTCTTTAGAGGTGAATAATCATGAACTGGACAGAATTTGCAGTCACTGTAAATCATGAAGTTGAACCTTTAGTCACTAACATATTAGAAAACTATGGTTCAAATGGAGTAGTTATAGAAGATTCAAATGATTTAATTAATCAACCTACTGATAAATTTGGTGAAATCTACGAATTAAAAAAAGAAGATTATCCTGAACAAGGTGTGAGATTAAAAGCATACTTTAACGAATTGAAATATAACACTCAATTTAAAAATAAATTAAAAAATGAAATATTAAATTTGGACCTTATAGATGATTCAGTAGTTGAGTTTTCAGCAAAGACTATTGCTGAAGTAGATTGGGCTAATGAATGGAAAAACTATTTTCATCCTTTTAGAGCTTCTGAGAGATTTACGATTGTTCCAAGTTGGGAAGATTATTCAAAAGAATCAGAAGATGAATTGTGTATAGAATTAGATCCCGGAATGGCTTTTGGTACTGGAGATCATCCAACAACAAGTATGTGTCTAAAAGCGATTGAAACTTATGTAACACCAGATTCTTCAGTTATTGATGTAGGTACAGGTTCTGGTATATTAAGTATCGCTAGTCACTTATTAGGTGTTAAAAGAATTAAAGCCTTAGATATAGACGAAATGGCTGTTGGTGTGGCTAAGGAGAATTTTAGAAAAAATCATTGCGAAAATGCTATTGAAGCAATTCCCGGTAATTTATTAAAAGAAGAAAATGAAAAATTTGATGTAGTTATCGCAAATATTTTAGCTCATATTATTGATGAAATGATTGAAGATGCTTATAATACACTAAATGAAGATGGTTATTTTATAACTTCAGGTATTATAGAAGAAAAACATGAAGATATACTGTCACATATGAAGCGTGTTGGATTTAATATTGTATCAATCAATCATGACAATGGATGGGTTTGCATTGTTGGTCAGAAAGTGAGTGAATAATTTGCAACGATACTTTATCAATCAAAACGCTGATTCTCATCAGCGTTTTTTTATTACCAATGAAGAAGATATACATCATATCAAAAATGTAATGAGAAATACGATTGGTAACAAAATTATAATTAATTTTAATGATAAAAAAGTATTTATTACTGAAATTACACATATAAGTTCTAATCAAATTGAAGTTTTACCAATAAACCAATTAGATATTGACACTGAATTACCAGTTGATGTAACGATTTGTAGTGGTTTAATAAAAGCTGATAAATATGAATGGTTGCTTCAAAAAAGTACAGAATTGGGTGCCAATCATTTTATTTCAGTGGGTATGGATCGATCTGTAGTTAAATTACAAGAGAACAAGGTACAAAAGAAAATATATAGATGGCAAAAGATTGTAAAAGAAGCTGCTGAACAAAGTTATAGACTTGTTATTCCAGATGTTAAATTTCAGTCGAATTTAAAAGTAATTTATGATACCATAAATAATTATGACTATGTGTTAATAGCATATGAAGACGAAGCCAAGCATGGTGAAAAAAGTCGATTTAAAAATATTTTAAACAACTTTCAAACGAATGATCGTGTGTTAATCATATTTGGACCTGAAGGTGGTTTTTCCGATAAGGAAATTGATCTCTTTAGGGAGGTAAGCTTAAACATTGGTTTAGGCCCTAGAATATTAAGAGCAGAAACTGCGCCACTATATGCACTTAGTGCTATAAGTTTTGAGAAAGAATTGATGGGGTGAATTAAATGGCAACAGTAGCGTTTCATACTTTAGGTTGTAAAGTAAACCATTATGAAACTGAAGCAATATGGCAATTATTTAAAGATGCTAATTATGAAAGAGTAGATTTTGAAACTAATGCAGATGTATATGTCATTAATACTTGCACCGTGACTAATACAGGTGATAAAAAAAGTAGACAAGTCATTAGAAGAGCAATACGTCGTAATCCTGATGCAGTAGTATGTGTTACAGGTTGTTATGCACAAACATCTTCTGCTGAAATTATGGAGATTCCAGGCGTAGATGTCGTTGTTGGTACTCAAGACAGACATAAATTACTTAGTTATATTGATCAATTTAGAGAAGAACGTCAACCAATTAATGGTGTTGGAAATATTATGAAAAATCGTACATATGAAGAATTAGATGTACCTTATTTTACGGATAGAACTCGTGCATCTCTAAAAATCCAAGAAGGTTGTAATAACTTTTGTACGTTTTGTATTATTCCATGGGCACGTGGTTTAATGCGCTCTAGAGATCCTGAAAAAGTAGTTGAACAAGCAACACAATTAGTTCAATCTGGATATAAAGAAATTGTATTAACTGGTATTCATACCGGTGGATACGGTCAAGATTTAAAAAATTATAATTTAGCTCAATTACTCAGAGATCTTGAGGAAATTGATGGTTTAGAAAGAATTAGAATTTCTTCAATTGAAGCCAGTCAACTTACTGATGAAGTCATTGATGTTCTAAAAAATTCTAATAAAGTGGTTAGACATTTACATGTACCATTACAATCAGGTTCAGATACAGTATTAAAACGTATGCGCCGTAAATATACTATGGAACATTTTTCTGAAAGACTAACAAAGTTACATGATGCATTACCTGATTTAGCGGTTACAAGTGATGTTATAGTAGGTTTCCCAGGAGAAACTGCAGAAGAATTCCAAGAAACATATGATTTTATAGTTAAACATAAATTCTCAGAGTTACATGTTTTCCCGTATTCACAACGTATTGGTACACCTGCTGCACGTATGGATGATCAAATTGATGAGTCAATTAAAAATGAACGTGTACATAAACTTATTGCTTTAAGTGACCAACTTGCTAAAGAATACGCATCAAAATTTGAAAATGAAGTTTTAGAAGTGATTCCAGAAGAAGTAGGAGAAACAAAAGATACATTAGTAGGTTACGCAGATAATTATATGAAAGTTGAATTTGAGGGTAGTGAGGATTTAATCGGTGAGATTGTTAAAGTTAAAATTAATAAAGCTGATTATCCAATTAACATTGGTAGTGCAGTTAGAATCGTTAATCATGCTACTAATAAAACTGAAGAAGGCGTATTATTATAGATTTTTGAAATTATAAAGATTTATAATTGACCATAATTATTTCATATATTATACTAAATAAAGCATAGTTAATTATTTCTATGCAATTATTGACTTTAAGTTTCGTTGATATTTGGAGGGAGGGAAATACAGATGTCTAAAACAGTAGTACGTAAAAACGAATCACTAGAAGATGCATTACGTAGATTTAAACGTTCAGTATCTAAAAGTGGTACTATCCAAGAAGTACGTAAACGTGAATTTTACGAAAAACCAAGTGTAAGACGTAAGAAAAAATCAGAAGCTGCACGTAAACGTAAATTCAAATAATTAATAGCTCTGTTGACTCCCTCAACATGAATGTTAATTATATATATATTCTCTCAATTAGTTAAGCTAATTGAGAGTTTTTTTATATCATTGTAATACTATAATATAGTATTTATTTCATGTATAATTTAATTGAGAGCGAGGTGAGATAATGATAAGTATAAATTTGATACATATCGAGAATACTTTTGCTTCATTGAATCATTCATGGTTGGGTGATATGTCAAATATCATTGTTAATCCTATTGTTTTATTAATTCTTACATGTATTATCTTTTTAGGTTTTTTATATCAACTTTATTCTAAAAGGATAAATATTTTAGGTATTTTAGCTTCTCTAGCGTTACTTATTCTATTTCTAGGGTTTTTAATTAATGGCGATGTCAATTTGATTTCAATTTTATTGTTTATCATAGGTATCATCTTAGTAATAATAGAACTATTCATTGTTGGAGCAGTAATTGGAATTATAGGAATAGTGCTTATTATTGTTAGTATGATTATGTTAGGAGATAATATTTTAGTTATGCTCTTTAATGTTATTGTCGCTTTAATACTTTCTATTATAGAATGGGTGATTTTGGTGAAAGTGTTTAATCGTAAAATACCATTTTTTGATAAAGTGATATTGAATGATTCAACGAGTACAGAAGCTGGTTATAGATCTCATGATGATCGTTCTTACTTAGTGGGAAAAACTGCGTATACTACTACTGATTTAAGACCTGCTGGAATCATAACTTTAGATGACAAAAGAATTGATGCTGTTTCTGACGGTACATTTATCTTGAGAAATAAAAAAGTAAAAATTTTAGAGGTAGAAGGTAGTAGAGTAGTTGTAAGAGAAATAAAAATATAAAAGGAGTAAAGTCAATGTTAAATATTGGAATTATAATTATTGCGATTATTATAATAGTTGCTTTATTATTATTATTTTCATTTGTACCAGTCGGATTATGGATTTCCGCTATTGCTGCAGGTGTAAAAGTTAGTATTGCTACACTTGTAGGAATGCGACTTCGTAGAGTATCTCCTCGTAAAGTGATAGGTCCTCTTATTAAAGCTCATAAAGCAGGACTAAATTTAACAACAAATCAATTGGAATCTCATTATCTAGCTGGTGGTAATGTAGATAGAGTAGTGGATGCCAACATAGCAGCTCAACGTGCAGATATCAATTTACCTTTTGAAAGAGGTGCCGCAATAGACTTAGCAGGACGCGATGTCTTAGAAGCTGTTCAAATGTCTGTTAATCCCAAAGTAATCGAAACTCCCTTTATTGCCGGTGTTGCGATGAACGGTATCGAAGTTAAAGCTAAAGCTAGAATTACAGTAAGAGCTAATATTTCTAGACTTGTAGGTGGTTCTGGAGAAGAAACAATTATTGCACGAGTTGGTGAAGGTATTGTTTCCACAATTGGTTCTAGTGAACATCATACACAAGTACTAGAAAATCCTGATAATATTTCTAAAACAGTATTAAGTAAAGGATTGGATTCAGGAACAGCATTCGAAATTTTATCAATTGATATTGCAGATGTAGATATCGGTAAAAATATCGGCGCTGATTTACAAACGGAACAAGCACTCGCAGATAAAAATATTGCTCAAGCTAAAGCTGAGGAACGACGTGCTATGGCTGTTGCCTCTGAACAAGAAATGAAAGCACGTGTTCAAGAAATGCGTGCTAAGGTAGTAGAAGCTGAATCAGAAGTACCACTAGCGATGGCTGAAGCTTTACGTAAAGGTAATATTGGAGTAAAAGATTACTATAATTTAAAAAATGTAGAAGCAGATACAGGTATGAGAAACGCTATTAATAAACGTACCGAACAAAATGACGATGAATCACCAAATTAAATAGAGGGGTGATTAAATGAATATTGGAATTCTTATATTCGTTATTTCTGTGATTGTTACTGGTATTAGTGCAATGAGAGATAAAAGTCATGAACAACGAAAAAATCAAACGCCTCCACACAAAAATACACAAAGATCTACGCAAAACACACCAAGAAAAAAAGGTATTTTTGAACAGATAGAAGAAGCTTTTAATGAGATGGCATCAGAATTTGATGAAGAAGAACAAAATAAAAAAACATCATCACCAAAACCATCTTCTAAAAAAGAAACGGTTCACAGTGATAAAAATCTTAAAAAAGAAGTTAAGACTGAACATCCTCGTGGAGAATTAAAACGGTTTGAAACTAAACAATCTCATACCGAAAAAGTGCCTTCTAAAGATAGTGATTCAACTTCACGAGAGAGATCTCAAAGTGAAAAAGATATTAAAAAACAGTTAGAAGACTCGCTATCAAAAGAATTATTTAATGTGAGATCTGAAATTGACAAAGAAAAAGAAAAACAACTTTCTTTAATTGAAAAGAAAGCTAAAGAAATTATTAATGATAAGTACTTATCTGAAAAAACGAAACGTTATAAACTGAATCAATTACTCAATAGTAAATCTATTGAAAAAAATATGACACATCAAACGTTTCAATTTGACAATGACCCGATAGTTGATGGGATTATTTGGCAAGAAATACTAAATAAACCTAAAAAATTATAAGGGTTATAAATAAAAGAATAAGACAACATTTATTGTTTCATTCTGACCTTTACAAGAGACTTTCTACGTGGAAGTCTCTTTATTTATGCTCCTAATATGTTAAGATGCGCCTAAAACACATATTGTTCTTGGTACTTTTTATTATGATATATTATCTTAGGTTAATTATTCATTCAAAACATTTAAATTTGTATACTTTATCATTGTTTAGTAAAATTTATATGAAAGATTAATTATTAATGAATATGTTTTATGTGAAAAGGAGCGCTTTTATGCCAGGAATAATTCAAATAGATAACATCAACCATTCTCAAGCTTTAATTGGTAATAATGATGAACATTTAAAATCGATTGAAGAAGCATTTGATGTTATCATACATGCTCGTGGGCAAGAAATTGCAGTAAAAGGTCGAGTATTAGAGCATGTTGAAAAAGCAGAATTAGTTCTTAAAAATTTATTAAAGGTAATTGAGTTAGGACATTCAATTACATTAAAAGATGTTGAGGCTGCCATAAAGATGGCTAAAAATGACACTATTCAATATCTATTGGATTTATATGATGAAGAGATTACTAAAGATGCCTTTGGTAAAACAATTCGTGCAAAAACAATGGGGCAACGTCTTTATATTAATGCTATGAAACGTAATGATTTAGTGTTTGGTATAGGCCCTGCTGGAACAGGTAAAACTTTCCTTGCAGTTGTTTATGCTGCAAAACAATTAAGAAAAGGAACAGTAAAAAGAATTGTTTTAACAAGACCAGCTGTAGAAGCTGGTGAATCATTAGGCTTCTTACCAGGAGACTTAAAAGAAAAAGTTGATCCATATTTAAGACCTCTTTATGATGGTTTAAATACTGTCCTAGGTAGAGAACAAACAGCACGTTTTATTGAACGAGGTACAATTGAAATTGCTCCCTTAGCGTATATGAGGGGTAGAACTCTAGATGATGCATTTGTCATTTTAGATGAAGCTCAAAATACAACACATGCACAAATGAAAATGTTTTTAACTCGTCTAGGATTTGGTTCAAAAATGGTTGTAACTGGAGACCAAACTCAAATTGACTTACCAAAAGGTGTTAAAAGTGGATTAAAAGAAGCTATTAAGAACCTTCGTGGTGTTAAAGGAATAAATATAATGGAACTAGATCAAAGTGATGTAGTACGACACCCATTAGTAAGTAAAATTATCGAACGTTATGAAGGAGACAATTAAATGTTTACGATTGATTTCAATGATCATACAAACTTAGTTAAAGATGAATGGTATCATCAAATCGAAGACTTAATTAACTTTGCTAAAGAAAAAGAAAACATTCATGAAGATGCTGAATTGTCAGTTACTTTTGTAGATAAAGATGAAATTCAAGAAATAAATAAAAATTATCGAGATAAAGATAGAGTGACTGATGTTATTTCTTTTGCACTTGAAGAAGATGAACCAGATATTATTGGTTTAGATATTCCTAGAGTGTTAGGAGATATTATTATTTGTACTGATGTAGCTAAGGAACAAGCTGAATCTTATAATCATTCATTTGAAAGAGAACTTGGTTTTTTAGCTTTACATGGTTTTTTACACTTATTAGGATATGATCATATGAATGAAGAAGATGAAAAAGAAATGTTTGGACGCCAAAAAGAAATTTTAAACGCATATGGATTGACTAGAGATTAAATTTTTAAAACGATTTAAATACACTTTTGATGGTTTAAAAACACTTCTTCAAAAAGATCACAATTATCTAATACACTTAATATTCGCATTCATAGCTATCATTTTAGGAATTATCGTAAGACTTTCAACTGTAGAATGGTTGTTTATTTTGTTAAGCATCACTTTGGTACTTACGCTTGAAGCTGTGAATACAGCTATAGAATGCGTCGTAGATTTAGTTACTTCTGACTATCACGAATTAGCTAAACAAGCTAAAGATATTGCCGCCTTTAGTGTTATGGTTGTTTCAATCTTTGCACTAATTATGGGTTTAATGATTTTTATACCTCACATCTTTTTTTAAAGGGGACAATAAAATGAGTTATCAATCACATTATTTTCAAGAAGTTAGAAAAGCTCAACAACGTGCTTATGTACCGTATAGTCATTTTAAAGTAGGTGCATATTTAAAAACAAAAGACGGTCGCCATTTTTATGGAGCAAATGTTGAAAATGCAGCTTATCCAGCAACGATTTGTGCAGAACGATCTAGTTTAGTAGCTGCAATTTCAGAAGGCTATCGACCAGGAGATTTTGAATCAATAACAGTTACCGTTGACGCTGAACATCCGTCATCACCTTGTGGAACATGTCGTCAAGTATTAAAAGAACTCTGTGATGACGACATGCCTGTGTATATGACAAATCATAAAGGTGAGATGATTAAATCAACTGTAGCAGAACTATTACCTCACGGCTTTTCGGGAAAGGATTTAGAATAAATGACAGAACACAAATCAGGATTTGTATCTATTATAGGGAGACCGAATGTGGGAAAATCCACGTTTATGAATAGAGTCATTGGACATAAAATTGCAATTATGTCAGATAAAGCTCAAACAACAAGAAATAAAATTCAGGGAGTAATGACAAGAGAAGATGCTCAAATCATTTTCTTAGATACACCAGGTATTCATAAACCTAAGCATAAATTAGGAGATTATATGATGCGTGTAGCTAAAAATACACTATCAGAAATTGATGCTATTATGTTTATGGTAAATGTAAATGAAGATATTGGTCGTGGTGACGAATATATAATGGAAATGCTAAAAAATGTTAAAACACCAGTATTTCTAGTGTTAAATAAAATTGATTTAGTTCATCCAGATGCACTTATGCCTAAGATTGAAAAATATAAAACCTATATGGATTTTACTGAAATTGTGCCAATTTCGGCACTTGAAGGATTGAATGTGGATCACTTTATCGATGTACTTAAAGATTATTTACCTGAAGGTCCAAAATATTACCCTGATGATCAAATATCGGATCATCCAGAACAATTTGTAGTAGGCGAAATTATTAGAGAAAAAATCTTACATCTAACAAGTGAAGAAATCCCCCATGCAATAGGGGTAAATGTAGATAGAATGATTAAGGAAAGTGAAGAAAGAGTAAGAATTGAAGCAACTATTTTTGTTGAACGTGATTCTCAAAAAGGAATTGTTATAGGTAAGGGTGGGAAAAAACTTAAAGAAGTCGGTAAAAGAGCTCGACGTGATATTGAAATGCTTCTCGGATCAAAAGTTTACCTCGAATTATGGGTAAAAGTTCAGAAAGATTGGAGAAATAAAGTAAACTTTATTCGTCAAATGGGATATGTTGAAGATCAAGATTAACGTTTAAATTAATAGGAAAGCCGGTGAGATGCATTGTTAGAAAAACAAAAAGGAATTATCATAAAATCAGTAGATTATGGTGAATCCGATAAAATTATTACAATATTAAACGAGCATGGTGCTAAAATTCCTATTATGGTAAGACGTGCTAAGAAATCTAAAACCGGCTTGCAAGCTCATACACAACTCTTTGTGTATGGCTTATTTATTTATAATAAATGGAAAGGTATGGGAACGCTCAGTTCTATTGATGTCATAAACCAATATTATCAATTACGATTAGATATTTTTGATAGTAGTTATGCGACTTTATGCGTCGAAGCAATAGATCGATCATTAGAACCAAATGAAGTTTCTTTATATCATTATAAGTTATTAGAATTTGTACTCAATAAAATTTCAGAAGGTAATTCTGCTCAATTAATGTCGATTATCGTATTATTGAAATGTATGAATAAATTTGGTTTTGGCGCATTTTTCGATTATTGTGCAATTACTGGTGATACTGATCAATCTAAGCTTATTGCTTACAGTTTTAAATATGATGGGACCATCTCAGAAACTGTATTAAATAATGATCCTTATGCCTTAAAGCTATCCAATAAAACATTTTATTTATTGGATATTTTACAAAAGTTGCCAATTGATAAAATGAATCATTTTAATATTAACCAAGCTTTATTAGATGAAATGTCAGAATTAATGATAATGCTGTATAGAGAATATGCTGGCATGTACTTTAAAGGTCAAAAATTAATTAATCAACTTAAGCGATTAGAATAATATAAAATGTTTAAATTAATTAAAAGAACCCACTTATTACTCATAGTAAGTAATAAGTGGGTTCTTGTTATATTAAAACTTAACTTTTTCAGCTAAGAATGTTTCTAATTCTGAGATTGGCATACGAACTTGTTCCATAGAATCTCTATCACGTACTGTAACTTGATTATCTTCTAATGAATCAAAATCAAATGTGATACAGTAAGGAGTACCGATCTCATCTTGACGACGATAACGCTTACCAATTGATTGTGATTCATCAAAATCAACAGAAAACTTAGAACTTAATTGTTCAAAGATTTTAATTGCTTCTTCAGATAATTTTTTACTTAATGGTAAAACAGCAGCTTTATATGGCGCTAAAGCAGGGTGGAAATGCATTACTGTACGAGCATCTTTACTACCTTCAACGCCTTCTTCATCATAAGCATCACATAAGAAAGCTAATGTAACACGATCTGCCCCTAAAGAAGGTTCAATACAATATGGAATATATTTCTCATTTGTTTCTGGATCATGATATCTGAAATCTTCACCAGAATGTTCACTGTGCTTTTTCAAGTCAAAATCAGTACGGCTTGCAATACCCCATAATTCGCCCCAACCAAATGGGAATTTATATTCAATATCTGTAGTCGCATTAGAATAGTGAGATAATTCTTCTTCATCATGATCGCGTAATCTCATATTTTCTTCATTGATGTTTAAATCTTTTAACCATTGACTTGCAAATGTTTTCCAGTAATTTTGCCATTCAATTTCTTCACCAGGTTTACAGAAGAATTCTAATTCCATTTGTTCAAATTCTCTTGTTCTAAAAATAAAGTTACCAGGCGTGATTTCATTACGGAATGATTTACCGATTTGACCAATACCAAATGGTAATTTTTTACGCATTGAACGTTGAACATTTTTATAATTTACGAAAATACCTTGAGCAGTTTCTGGACGTAAAAATAGTTCATTAGTAGAGTCCTCAGTAACACCTTGGAATGTTTTAAACATTAAGTTAAATTGACGAATATCTGTCCAATTAGCAGTCCCACTTACAGGACATACAATGCCTTCATCATCGATAATACGTTTCATTTCCTCAAAACTTAAGCCATCAGCAATGAAATTTTCGTCACCTTTTTCATTTTGCATATAGTCTTCGATTAATTTATCTGCACGATAGCGAATTTTACTATCTTTATTATCAATCATTGGGTCGTTAAAATTACCTAAATGACCAGATGCTTCCCAAGTTTTTGGATTCATTAAAATGGCAGCATCAATCCCAACATTGTATGGTGATTGAGTAATGAATTTTTGCCACCATGCTTTTTTAATATTATTTTTTAATTCAACACCTAATGGACCATAATCCCATGTATTAGATAAACCACCGTAAATATCACTGCCTGGGAATACAAATCCTCTATGCTTAGCTAGTGATACAATAGTATCCATATCTTTAACCATAATATCTCTCCTTTTAAAATAAAAACGTCCCAAGACAATAAATAAATATAAAATAATACTTATTATTATCTTGGGACGAGTTAATAATTCATCTATATAAATATATAGTGTTAACAAAATAACCCGCGGTTCCACCCAAATTAGTGTAGACACTCGCTTTTATGTAATGATATTGATAAGCCAATTTTTGAAATGTTAAGCTTCCACCGACCTTAACTCGCTTAATCATATTTTAATTCATAGAAAATTTAATAGCAAGGATTTATATGTATTTGTAGGTATATATATAAATAGGTATAATAAAAATGAAATTAAAAGGGGTGAAGACCTATAGAATTAAGTAAAAGACAAGAACAAATAATTGAAATAGTTAAAGATGGTGGCCCAATAACAGGTGAACATATAGCAGATAAACTTAATTTAACTCGTGCTACTTTACGTCCTGATTTAGCTATTTTAACTATGTCTGGTTTTATTGAAGCTAGACCACGTGTGGGTTATTATTATTCAGGTAAATCTAAGAATAAATTAGTCAGTGATCATTTACGTCAATATATAATAAAAGATCATATGTCTCTACCTGTTATCGTTAAAGAAGATATGACAATTTATGATGCTATATGTACTATATTTTTAGAAGATACAGGAACATTATTTATTACTAATCAAAAAGATGAATTGATTGGTGTGAGCTCGCGAAAAGATTTGTTACGTGCCTCTATGATTGGGCAAGATATTCATACTATGCCTATAAGTGTCATTATGTCACGTATGCCTAATATTGTTTATTTAGAAGAAGAAGACCTCGTCATCTATGCAGCAAGTCAAATGATAGATAAGGAAATTGATTCAATTCCCGTTGTTAGAAAAAAAGAAAATAGTAAATATAAAGTTGTAGGTAGAATATCTAAAACAACAATAACAAAATTATTTGTTTCATTATTTAAAGAATAGGTGATAAACAATGGAAAATATAAAGATAATCATTGCATCTGATTCAATAGGAGATACAGCTGAGTTGGTTGCTAGTGCTTGCGTCGCTCAATTTAATCCTAAAGCTTGTAAACATGGTTTTTTGAGATATCCTTATATAGAAACCTTTAAGGATATAGATGAAGTTATACAGGTCGCTATAGATAAAAATGCAATTATTGTATATACGTTAGTAGAACCAAAAATCAAAGCATATATGAAGAAAAAAGTAGACGCTTTCTCCTTAAAAGCTGTTGATATAATGGGTCCTCTAATGACACTACTTAATCAAACGCACGATGAGGAGCCGTATAATCAGCCAGGCAGAGTTCATAAATTAGACGATGCCTATTTCAAAAAAATAGATGCAATTGAATTTGCGGTAAAATATGATGATGGCAAAGATGCGAAAGGATTACCTAAGGCAGATATTGTTTTAATTGGCATTTCAAGAACTTCTAAGACACCTCTATCTCAGTATTTAGCGCATAAAAGCTATAAAGTAATGAACATTCCTCTAGTTCCAGAGGTAACGCCACCAGACGAATTGTTTAAAATTAATCCAAATAAATGTATAGCATTAAAGATTAGTGAAGATAAACTTAATTTAATAAGAAAACAACGACTTAAACAATTAGGATTAGGTGAGCATGCTAGATATGCGACTGAAGATAGAATTAAAGAAGAAATTCAATATTTTGAAAAAATTGTCGAAAAAATAAGATGTCCTGTTATTGATGTATCTGATAAGGCTATTGAAGAAACAGCAAATGATGTTATACAAATCATTGAAAGTAAAGCATAAATATTTAAAAACCTTCTATAAAAGTGTATAATACTATGACTACTATTTAATAGGTGATATATATTGCGTATAGAACAGTCTGTAATCAACGAAATAAAGGAAAAAACAGATATTTTAGATTTAGTAAGTGAATATGTGAAATTAGAAAAAAGAGGACGCAATTACATTGGTTTGTGTCCTTTTCATGATGAAAAAACACCTTCGTTTACAGTTTCTGAAGATAAACAAATATGCCATTGCTTTGGTTGTAAAAAAGGTGGAAATGTTTTTCAATTTATTCAAGACATTAAGGACATTTCATTCGTAGAAGCAGTACAAGAACTTGGAGAACGCGTTAATATAAAAGTAGATATTGGTCATTCTAATCCATCTACAACGCAGATAGCATCTGAAGACTTAAAAATGATTGAAATGCATGAATTAATTAATGAATATTATATGTATGCATTAATGAAATCCGTAGAAGGTGAAGAAGCTTTAAATTATCTTGTAAATCGTGGTTTCACTGAAGAATTAATAAAATCTCGTGGAATTGGGTATGCCCCTAATAACGCTCACTTTTGTCATGACTTTTTACAACAAAAAGGATATGACATAGAACTAGCTTATGAAGCTGGTTTGTTATCACGTAACGAAGAAAATTTTAGTTACTATGATCGTTTTAGAGATCGCATTATGTTTCCTTTAAAAAACGCTCAAGGAAGAATTGTCGGTTTTTCTGGTAGAACTTATAACAATCAAGAGCCTAAGTATTTAAATAGTCCTGAGACACCGATTTTTCAAAAGAGACGATTACTTTATAATCTTGATAGCGCAAGAAAGTCAATTAGAAAAAATGATGAAGTAATGTTGTTAGAAGGATTCATGGATGTAATTAAAGCTGATTACGCTGGATTAAAAACAGTAGTAGCAAGTATGGGTACAGCATTATCAGAAGATCACATTACAGTGTTAAAAAAATTAACCTCTAATATAACTTTAATGTTTGATGGAGACTTTGCTGGTCAAGAGGCCATTTTAAAAACTGGAGAACATTTACTTAAACATGGATTGAATGTATTTGTAGTACAATTACCAAAAAACATGGATCCCGATGAATATATAGTTAAATTCGGTAAAGAAAAATTTATAGAATTTATAAATAATGAGAAGAAATCGTTTATTATTTACAAAGTTCAATTCTATCGAGATGAAATTGAAAATAATGATCTAGCTTATGAGCGTCACTTTAAAGAGATTACTGAAGATCTTTCATTTGTCAGATCTTCAATATTAAAAAATAAAATTGTGAATGACGTAGCTGACATTTTCAATATTGATGCCAATACTATTATGTCCAATGTACATCAACAACCTGAATTTATCTCATATGAAGAAGACTATATTGGAAATACCAATGATAACTCGAATTTAAATTCTCAAAATTTAAATATTGTTTTTACACATTTAAACAAAAGTGAAAAAGCACAAAGAGCTTTATTAAAACACTTTATGATGGATAAAGATGTATTTCTAAATTATAATCGACAACTTGAAGCAAATGATTTTACGAATAAATATTTCCAAAGTATTTTTAAAGTGCTAACCGATTATTATTCTGAAAATGATTACTATTCGATTAGTGATTTAATATTATACATTGAAGATAAAGATATTAGAGAAGCAATCATACAGCTTGATGATTATGAATTAAATCGAGAACCTTATGATTTAGAAATTGAAGAATATATCTCAACTTTAAATGAAAACAAATATGAAGATTCTATTGAAGAACTTAATCATAAATTAAAAGAAGCACTTAGAATTGGTGACGTAGAATCTCAAAAGTATTATTTACAAATGATAGTTAATAAAAACAAGCAACGCATGTAGATGAACATTTAAATTAAAGGAATATAAACAAATATTAAACTTTTAATATAGTATTTATATTTAATAACCATTACTGTATAATGGTTATTATGCTTTTTTAAAGGGTAGAGAAATAATAAGTTAAATATTTATGAAATAAGGATATCATTTTATTACCTATAGAATGATAATATTTCATGTTTATTATAAAATATACTTTTCTTATTATAATAATTTATTATATAATTAAATATCTTAATTGAAAGTTGAAAATACGATTGGGAGGCCTTTTCATGTCTGATAACCAAGTTAAAATCAAAAAACAAACAATTGATCCGACTTTAACATTAGAAGATGTTAAAAAACAATTAATTGAAAAAGGTAAAAAGGAAGGTCATCTAAGTCATGAAGAAATTGCTGAAAAGCTGCAAAATTTTGACATGGATTCCGACCAAATGGATGATTTCTTTGACCAACTAAATGATAACGATATTAGTTTAGTAAATGAAAAAGATAGTTCAGATACAGATGAAAAATTAAATCCAAATGACTTAAGTGCGCCTCCAGGTGTTAAAATTAATGATCCTGTAAGAATGTACTTAAAAGAAATTGGACGTGTAAATCTTCTTAGCGCACAAGAAGAAATTGAATTAGCTAAACGTATTGAACAAGGTGATGAAGTAGCAAAATCTCGCCTTGCAGAAGCCAACTTGCGATTAGTTGTAAGTATTGCGAAACGATATGTTGGTCGTGGTATGCTTTTCTTAGACTTAATCCAAGAGGGAAATATGGGGCTTATCAAAGCAGTAGAAAAGTTCGATTTTAGTAAAGGATTTAAATTTTCTACTTATGCTACATGGTGGATTAGACAAGCCATTACACGTGCTATTGCTGACCAAGCTCGCACCATCCGTATTCCTGTGCATATGGTTGAAACAATTAATAAGCTTATTCGCGTACAAAGACAATTATTACAAGATTTAGGTCGTGATCCTGCTCCTGAAGAAATTGGTGAAGAAATGGATTTACCACCTGAAAAAGTTCGCGAAATACTTAAAATAGCTCAAGAGCCAGTATCCCTAGAAACGCCAATAGGTGAAGAAGATGACAGTCACTTAGGAGACTTTATTGAAGATCAAGAAGCACAAAGTCCTTCTGACCATGCTGCTTATGAGTTATTGAAAGAACAATTAGAAGACGTTTTAGATACACTTACTGATAGAGAAGAAAATGTTTTACGTTTAAGATTTGGCCTTGATGACGGACGAACTAGAACATTAGAAGAAGTAGGTAAAGTATTCGGTGTTACAAGAGAACGTATTCGTCAAATCGAAGCTAAAGCGCTTAGAAAATTAAGACATCCAAGTCGTAGCAAGCGTCTTAAAGATTTTATGGACTAAGATTAATGCTAAATCTGAGTTAACGATAGATGTTATGTATAAAGAAATTTGAGGCTAAGACAATACTATGTCCTAGCCTCTTTTTATAATAAAGGAGATAACAATGATATCATTAAATCATAGATTAAAAGTTGTAAGCCAATACTTATTACCTAATTCATTAGCTGATATCGGTTCTGATCACGCTTATTTACCTATTTATGCATTA
This sequence comes from Staphylococcus sp. HMSC069E10, assembly GCF_001809205.1. Lineage (NCBI taxonomy): Bacteria > Bacillati > Bacillota > Bacilli > Caryophanales > Staphylococcaceae > Staphylococcus > Staphylococcus sp. HMSC069E10. Next base: position 165,385 of record NZ_KV796477.1, read on the forward strand.
CAACATCATCTATGCGATGATGCTATTGCTGGTGAAGTAATAAAAGGACCTTATACAGCTGCTAAAACGAATGTAGCACAGCATCAACTTACTCAACATATCGATGTTCGATTAGGTGATGGTCTTAGTATTCTAACTGAGAAAGATAAAATAGATAATGTCACAATTTGTGGAATGGGTGGACCTTTGATAGCGAAAATATTAGATGAGGGTAAAAATAAACTTGCACATCATCCACGTCTAATTTTGCAAAGTAATATTCAAACTGAAACCTTACGCAAGACACTTCAACATCTTAATTATGATATTATTGCTGAAGAAATTTTAGAAGAAAAAGGGCATATCTATGAAATTGTAGTTAGTGAATGGAAAGAAAATCTTAATCTTCTTAATAAGAAATCACTTAAATTTGGTCCTATTCTTTTAAATCATAAAAACGATATTTTTATAAAAAAATGGGAAAGAGAGTTAGCAGCTTTAGAGTATATTCGTAATCAATTGAATCCAATACAACATCATGAGAGACTAGAAGAGATTGAAGAAGAGATATCAATGATAAGAGAGGTGCTCTATAATGAAAATTAAAGAACTAATGTCAATTATTGACCAACATGTTCCCCTTAAAACTGCTGAAAGCTGGGATAATGTGGGTTTATTAATTGGAGATGACACTAAAGAAATAACAGGTATTTTGACAGCATTAGATTGCACAATGGAAGTAATAGAAGAGGCAATTAGCAAAGGATACAATACAATTATTGCGCATCACCCTTTAATTTTTAAAGGTGTTAAATCATTAGTTAATGATGGATACGGTAAATTGATACACATGCTTATTCAAAATGATATTCAACTTATTGCTTTACACACCAATTTAGATAATCACATTGATGGTGTCAATGAGATGCTAGCAAAAAAATTAAATTTAACTAATATTAGATTTTTAAATGAAGAAGAATCTTTTTATTATAAAGTACAAACTTACATTCCGGAAGAAAATCTAGAATCATTTAAATATCATATAAATAATATTGGTCTAGCAAAAGAAGGGAATTATGAATATTGTTTCTTTGAGTCCAAAGGTAAAGGTCAATTCAAACCAGTTGGAGACGCTCGCCCTCATATTGGAGAACTAAATCGAATTGAACATGTAAATGAAGTGAAGGTAGAATTTATGATTCGTAAAGATCAATTAAGTATTGCTAAAAATGCAATTATTAATTACCATCCTTATGAAACACCTGTATACGATTTTATTAAGATGACGACATCTGCTAATTATGGTCTTGGAAAAATAGGTGAACTAAATGAACCATTAAATTTAGAAGATTTTGCTAAATATGCTAAAGCACATTTAAATATTCCTAGCGTTCGTTATACAGGTCCTTCAGAAGCGTTAATTAAAACAGTTGCTATTATCGGAGGTGCTGGTATCGGTTTTGAAACTAGTGCTTTTAAAAAGGGAGCAGATGTTTTCGTTACTGGAGACATAAAACATCATGATGCACTTGATGCTAAAACTAATGGCATTCATTTATTAGATATCAATCATTATAGTGAGTACGTTATGAAAGAAGGACTTAAAGACTTACTAGGACGATGGTTATTTAGTAATGATAGTAAGCAGTTTAATATAGAAGCTTCAGAAATAAATACAGATCCATTTAATTATATTTAAAACAATACAAAGGAGGCCAGATGAATGGCTAATCATCCATTTGAAATATTTAATTTAAATCCAAATCTTATTGATGCAGTTAAAGATTTAAATTTTAATAAACCTACTGAAATTCAAAATAGAATTATTCCACGTATAAAAAAAGGGACTAATTTAATTGGTCAATCACAAACCGGTACTGGCAAATCACACGCCTTTTTATTACCTTTAATAGATTTAATTAATACTGACATTAAAGAACCTCAAAGTATTGTTGTTGCACCAACTCGTGAATTAGCACAACAATTATATAAAGTGGCTAGTCATCTAGCTAGTTTTCAATCAGATATTAAAGTAAGTTTATTTATTGGTGGTACTGACATAGAGAAAGATAAACAACGAACAAATCAACAACCTCAATTAGTGATTGGTACACCAACACGAATCAATGATTTAGCTCAGAGTGGACATTTGCATATTCATAAGGCATCATATTTAATTATCGATGAAGCAGATTTACTCATTGATTTAGGGTTAATAGAAGATGTGGATTATATTGCTGCTCGTTTAGATGAAAATGCTAATATTGCAGTCTTTAGTGCAACAATTCCAAAATCATTAGAACCGTTTTTAAATAAGTATCTTAGTCACCCTGAATATGTTGTAGTTGATAACAAATCCCAAAATAAAAAAAATATTGAATTTTATTTGATTCCTACTAAAGGAACTGAAAAAGTTGATAAAACTTTACAATTAATTGATATACTAAATCCATATCTATGTATTATTTTTTGTAACAGTAGAGAAAATGCAAATGAACTTGCTCAATCTCTTAATGAGTCTGGCATTAAAGTAGGTATGATTCATGGCGGTTTAACACCTAGAGAACGTAAACAACAAATGAAACGTATTCGGAATTTAGATTTCCAATATGTTATTGCAAGTGATTTAGCTTCAAGAGGAATTGATATTGAAGGCGTTAGTCATGTAGTAAATTTTGATGTTCCTAATGATATTGATTTCTTTACTCATAGAGTGGGTAGAACAGGACGTGGAAATTATAAAGGCGTGGCTATAACGTTATATAGCCCAGATGAAGAACATAATATTTCTCTTATTGAAGATAAAGGCTATCACTTTGATAATGTTGATATTAAAAATGGAGAACTTAAGCCAATCAAAGCGCACAATACACGTCATAAACGTGAACGTAAAGATGATCATTTAACAAATCAAGTAAAACATAAAGTAAGAAGTAAATCTAAAAATAAAGTTAAACCAGGCTATAAAAAGAAATTTAAACAAGAAGTAGAAAGAATGAAACGACAAGAGAGAAAGCAATACAGTAAACAACGTAGTAGACAACAACGAAAAAACAATAAAAAAGGTTAGGTGAAACAAATGTTAATTGGCTCACATGTATCAATGAGTGGTAAAAAAATGTTAGAAGGATCGGCCGAAGAAGCACATCAATTTGGTGAATCAACATTTATGATTTATACAGGTGCACCTCAAAATACAAGAAGAAAAAATATAAACGATTTAAATATTGAAAAAGGTCATAAAGTTATGGAACAATATGGTTTATCCAATATTGTTGTACACGCTCCTTACATAATAAATATAGGAAATACAACGAAGCCTGAAGTTTACGAACTAGGTGTGAATTTCCTTCAAAATGAGATTGAACGCACGCAAGCTATAGGAGCGAAAGATATTGTCTTACATCCAGGTGCGCATGTAGGTGCCGGTGCAGATAAAGGAATTAATCAGATTATTAAAGGATTAAATGAAGTATTAACACATGATCATGATGTACGAATTGCACTTGAAACAATGGCTGGAAAAGGAACAGAAATTGGACGTAGTTTTGAAGAACTTGCTCGCATTATTGATGGTGTGACACATAACGATCGGTTATCTATTTGCTTTGATACCTGTCATACACATGATGCTGGTTATAATATCAAAAATGATTTTGATGGCGTTTTGAATGAGTTTGATAAAATCATTGGAATAGACCGTATTAAAGTTGTTCATGTAAATGATAGTAAAAATGAACAAGGTGCACATAAAGACCGACATGAAAATATTGGATTTGGATATATTGGTTTTGATGCTTTGAATAATGTGGTACATCATGAAGCTTTTAAAGACATTCCTAAAATCCTTGAAACTCCTTATGTAGGAGAAGATAAGAAAAATAAAAAGCCGCCTTATCGCTTTGAAATTGAAATGTTAAAATCTCAAATTTTTGACCCCAAATTAAAAGGAAAAATATTGAATCAATAATTAAAATAAGAGTAAGATAGCATAATCTACAAAGAGCCTATCTTACTCTTATTTTAATTCGTAAACATTACTATTTACAAAAAACATATATAATTGTATAGTATTTAGCGAGGTGAAAAGATGAATCAACCTGTTTTTGAATTAAAAAATATTGATTATTATTTTGATAATAAACAAGTATTAGAAAACATTAATATCCGAATTAATAAAGGTGACTTTCTTGCAATTGTTGGTCCTAATGGAGCCGGTAAATCTACTCTTTTAAAGGTTATTCTTGGCTTGTTACCATTACAACACGGTGAAATATACATTGACGGGAAATATTATAAAAAAAATACTCAATCTGCATTAAAAATTAGTTATGTATCTCAAAAAGCCAATGCTTTTACTGCAGGATTTCCTGCTAGTGTGAAAGAAGTTGTTTTAAGTGGTTTAACTAAAACGAAAAGAATTTTTCAGTGGTTTAATAAAAGTGATGAACAACAAGTAGATAATGTTTTACATCGTTTAAACATTCATCATCTAAAGAATAAAAATATTGCAGAATTATCAGGTGGACAACAACAACGTGTACTAATTGCACGCGCTTTAATTTCAAATCCATCCGTCTTAGTATTAGACGAACCGACAAATGGGATTGATGCAAAACATGTGAATGAATTCTATGCCACCTTGCAACATTTAAAAGAAGAAGGTATAACGATTATTTTAGTTACTCATGATATAGGCGTTGTGGTAGACACAGCTACAAAAGTCGCTTGCTTAAATAAACATCTTCATTTCCACGGTTCTACTGAAGAATTTAAGTCTCTTGATGAAGTTGAAATTTCAAAAATATATGGTCATCCAATTAAATTTGTTGATCATCAACATAATCGTTCATGCTGTGAAGCATAATTTTAAATAGGAGTTAATTATGATAAGTATATGGATTGAATTAAGAGGTGAATATCATGATTGAAGCATTGTTAAATTTTGATTTTATGAGATATTCACTTTTAAGTGGAATATTGATTGGTTTTATTGCACCTTTAATTGGTGCATTTATAGTGGTAAGGCGATTATCATTAATTGCTGATGCTTTAAGTCACGTCACACTAGGCGGTATTTCGTTTGGAATGTTTATTATTACCTTATCACCAGCATTAGCATTTATAAACCCTATGTGGTTTGGTATAATCTTTGCAATAGTTGGAGCTTTACTTATAGAAAAATTAAGAACTTCATATTCAAACTATCAAGAAATTGCAATTCCAATTATAATGAGTGCAGGAATTGCATTAAGTGCAATTTTTATTTCACTAGCTGATGGGTTCAATCAAGAAATTGTTGGATTATTATTCGGATCAATTAGTGCGGTAAATTTAAGTGACCTAATCACAATTACGATTATTTCAATCGTCGTATTATTATTCATTCTTTTATTATACAAAGAATTATTTATTTTATCTTTTGATGAGGAATATAGTAAGGTTATTAATATTCCAAAATGGATTCAGTTTTTATTTATAACGATTGTTGCTATGGTTATTTCTGCATCAATGAGAGTAGTAGGAATTTTACTCGTGAGTGCATTAATTACATTACCTGTGGCTATAGCAATGCGATTAACTAAAGGATTTAAACAGTTGATTATCTTAAGTATTATTATAGGTGAATGTTCTGTTATTCTAGGGCTTACCTTAGCATTTTATATTAATATATCTCCTGGTGGTGTCATCGTGGTATTATTAGTTCTAATTTTAGGAATAACGATGTTACTACAGAAAACTAAACGAACTGCCAAAAAGGAGCATTAAATTATGAATACAAATGACGCTATTAAAATTTTAAAAGACAATGGGTTAAAATATACTAAGAAAAGAGAAGATATGATTAATATCTTTGTTAATGAAGATAAATATATTAATGCTAAATATATACAACAACAATTAGACAATGATTATCCAGGTATATCTTTTGATACTATTTATCGTAATCTTCATCTTTTTAAAGATTTAAATATTGTTGAAAGTACAGAATTAGATGGAGAAATGAAATTTAGAATCGCTTGTACTAATCATCATCATCATCATTTTATATGTGAAAATTGTGGGGATACAAAAGTAATAGATTTTTGTCCAATTGAGCAAGTTAAGCAATTCCTACCTAATGTAGATATTCATACTCATAAATTAGAGGTATATGGTATATGTGAAACTTGCCATAATAAAGGTATAAATTAAAATGAGAAATGTTCTGAGACGTAAGTAAGCGTCTCAGTTTTTTATAGGTCAAAAGTCTGAATTTCTACTAATATTGAAATATATGTTTAAAAACTACTAAAATGAGATATAAGAAGAGTATAATAAGAAATATGACAACTATGTGAATAATATTTAGAGCAAATGATTTGTTGCACATCACATAGCTTGTTATTATTTATGTAAAGATAATTTAGGAGGATGATTATTTATGGCTTTTGAATTACCAAATTTACCATATGCAGCAGATGCATTAGAACCACATATCGACAAAGAAACAATGGAAATTCATCATGACAAACATCATAACACTTATGTTACAAAATTAAATTCTGCAGTTGAAGGTACTGATTTAGAATCTAAATCAATTGAAGAAATTGTTGCAAATTTAGATAGTGTACCTGAAAATATTCAAACAGCAGTACGTAATAATGGTGGAGGTCATTTAAATCACTCATTATTCTGGGAATTATTAACTCCTAATTCTGAAGAAAAAGGTACTGTAATTGATAAAATTAAAGAACAATGGGGTTCTTTAGATGAGTTTAAAAAAGAATTCGCTGATAAAGCTGCAGCACGTTTTGGTTCAGGTTGGGCTTGGTTAGTAGTAAATAATGGAAAATTAGAAATTGTTACTACTCCAAATCAAGATAACCCTATTACTGAAGGAAAAACTCCAATTTTAGGCTTAGATGTTTGGGAACATGCTTATTACCTTAAATATCAAAATAAACGTCCTGATTATATCAGTGCTTTCTGGAATGTTGTAAATTGGGAAAAAGTAGACGAGTTATACAATGCTGCTACAAAATAATAAATAAAAAAAGTATTTATTAGTGGTCTCTTTTTGGGAGATCACTTTTTTTTATGAAAAATATAGAAAAATTATACAATTTCATATATCATTTATACGTATACATGATTAATAATTGAGGTCGGTTGTCTTGCTTAAAAGATTAAAAGAAAAATCAAATGATGAAAAAATAAAACATACGATGAATAAACGAATTAGTTTTATATTTGGTGCAATTGTTTTGATTTTCGTATTAATTGTCCTAAGACTAGGATATTTACAAATTGCACAAGGTGCACATTATAGTCAATTAGTGAAAAATGATGAGAATATTACTGTCAATGAATCCGTACCACGAGGAAGAATACTAGATAGAAATGGCAAAATTTTAGTTGATAATGCTTCGAAATTAGCAATTACCTACACTCGTTCTAGAAAAACCAGTCAACAAGATATGTTAAACACCGCTAAAAAATTAGCTAAACTCATTACAATGAATACTGATAAGATTACAAAGCGAGATAAACAAGACTTTTGGATACAAAATCATCCAAAAGAAGTTAATAAATTAATGAAAAAAGAAACAACTATGCTTAACAATGGTAGCATAAGTCAAGAACAGTACGATAAACAATTACATAGTAAAATTACAGAAACTCAATTAAATAGTTTATCTAAGCATGATTTACAAGTATTAGCTATATACAGAGAAATGTCAGCTGGATCTACACTTGATCCGCAAATGATAAAAAATGAAGATGTTAGTGAAAAGGAATATGCTGCTGTTTCTCAACAATTGGATAATTTACCTGGTGTCAATACTTCAATGGATTGGGATCGAAAATATCCATATGGTGAAACTTTAAGAAGTATATTTGGTAGTGTCTCTACACCTTCTGAGGGTATTCCTAAAGAATTAACTGAACAGTATTTAGCAAAAGGATATTCTAGAAATGACAGGGTTGGGAAAGCTTATCTAGAATATCAATATGAAGACATTCTACGTGGTAAAAAGAAACAGTTGAAATACACTACTGATAAATCTGGTAAAGTTATTAGTTCTAAAGTGATTAACCCTGGGTCACGCGGAAATGATTTACAACTAACCATTGATATTGATTTACAGAAAAAAGTTGAGTCTCTATTAGAAAATGAAATAAAAACACTGCGTAGTCAAGGAGCAACAAATATGGACAATGCTCTTGTAGTTGTTCAAAATCCTAAAAATGGTGATATTCTTGCAATGGCTGGAAGACAAATTGATAAAAAAGGTGAACTGCTAGATTATGATTTAGGTAATTTTACTGGTCAATTTGCAGTCGGTTCTTCTGTTAAAGGAGCAACCTTATTAACTGGTTATCAAAATCATACTATCAAAGTCGGTGAAGAAATGATTGATGAACCTTTACACTTTAGTGGCGGACTAACTAAACGTTCTTACTTTAACCAAAATGGCAAAGTCCTAATTAACGACAAAGAAGCATTAATGCATTCTTCAAACGTATATATGTTTAAAACTGCTTTAAGACTAGCTGGTGATCCTTACTCAAGTGGTATGAATTTACCTAATAATATTGAAGAAGCTGGTCAAAAACTGAGAAAAGGTCTAAATCAAGTAGGATTAGGTGTTAAAACAGGTATCGATTTACCAAATGAAACAATTGGTCAAATTGAACCATTAACTAATAATCCAGGCAATTATTTAGATTTATCAATAGGTCAATATGATACTTATACACCTATTCAACTTTCACAATATATATCTACAATTGCAAATAATGGTTACAGAGTACAACCACACATTGGTTTAGCTATACATGACGCAACAAATAGTGATCAGGTAGGACCTGTAAAAGATAAAATTAAAGGTAATATACTAAATAAAGTCAATAATTCTCAAGATGAGATAGATGAAGTAAAACAAGGATTCAAGATGGCTTTCAATGAAAAAGATGGTACAGGCTATGCAAGCTTCCATAAAACTGTTGTTCCATCAGCTGGTAAAACTGGTACTGCTGAAGTTTATCAAAATGGACAACCTAGAGTTAACTCAACATATATAGGTTATGCGCCTGTTAAAGATCCTAAATTAGCTTTTTCTATCGTATATACTAATCAACCTGTTCCACCACCATGGTTAAATGGGGGAGATTTAGGAAGAGATATCATTAATTACTACTTTAAAAATGAAAAATAATTTGAATAACCGTTGATAAGATGCTTTTCTATTTAACACTAGTAAAAATTAATACTTTTCAATTAATCGTCTAAGTGGTATGATAATAAAGTCGTATTTAGAAAAGGTAAGGAGGTATAATCATGCGCGTAAACGTAACATTAGCTTGTACTGAATGTGGTGACAGAAACTACATTACTACTAAAAATAAAAGAAACAATCCTGAACGTATTGAAATGAAAAAATATTGTTCACGTGATAACAAACAAACTCTACATCGTGAAACTAAATAATATTAAAAGTAAAAAGGTTGGAACAAAATTGTTCCAACCTTTTTTACTTTAGTAGCTCATTCAACTATTAATAATCCTAAATATATAATCAACAACTATATTTATTTTATATAAATTAATATAATTTTTTAACTTAAAATAATTTGAATTATCACAAATGACATCACTATATAATAACGTTATAATATATATTAAAGGATGGGAGAAAGAATGGGTAAAAAACAAATTAGAAAAAATATCTTATCACAAATGAAAGACTTTGATAAAAAAAGTAAGCATAAAGCTGATATTTGGTTAATGAAACAATTAATTGAAAACGAAAAATTCAAAAATGCACATCGTATCGGTATATTTTTGTCTATGCCACACGAGATTAATACATACAATATTATTAATTTCGCTTTAGATAATGGAAAACAAATTTTTGTGCCCAATACAGATTACAGAAGTCGTAATATGAACTTTAAACAACTATTAGATTTGTCATCAATAGCTACCGATGATAAAGGCATTAATTATGTTAATGAAGATACATCTATTAGTAATGACATGGATTTACTTATTGTACCTGGAGTAGCTTTTCAAACAAATGGTTTTCGTATAGGGTATGGAGGAGGTTACTATGATAAATTTCTAAATCAACACGATATTAACTCAATTAGTCTTATATATGACTTCCAAATATCAGATTTCGATGTGGAAAAACATGATCAACCTGTAGATAATTTAATTATATGTAACACTAAATTTGGGAGGAATTAATGAATATTGATAAACTATATTGGAAATCAATTTATTATTGGATCAAATATTTTAACTATAAATTAGAACACACAGATAAAAATACAAATGAAATTTGGTTATTCAATAAGAAAAAAGAAGAACTTATTGTATTTAGAAAAGAAGTGAGTTCAACTCAAGAGATACGCTTCGACAAATCTAAAATAAATGATCATAAAGAGAATTTACAAAAAAAGTTAGGATTTAAAATTAAAAAAGTTGAGTTCTTCTACTTTTTAGAAACATCGATGAATATTGATAATTTCGATGAAACGCATCCTACTAAGTTGATTTATCATAGTATCACTAATGAAAAAGACTTAGAAAATACAATGCCTAATTTTATTTTAAAAAAACGCGTTAATAAAAAAGATAAAAAATCATCGTTAGATTATAAAAAGCGTGTACTTAATGCGAACCTTGTTGATAAGTATATGATGATATTTTCACCAATGACTTATACACTTATAGCTATAAATGTCCTAGTATGGTTATATATGAAGATTTATCTAAATCATTTTTCAGATATTAAGCTACTAGATGTTGGGGGATTAGTACACTTCAATGTAGTGCACGGAGAGTGGTACCGTCTTATTACCTCGATGTTTTTACATTTTAATTTTGAACATATTTTAATGAATATGCTATCTTTATTCATTTTTGGTAAAATTGTAGAGACGATCGTTGGTCCATATAAAATGTTAGGTATCTATTTAATTTCTGGATTATTTGGAAACTTTGCTTCGTTATCCTTTAATATAAGTACAATATCTGTTGGTGCAAGTGGAGCCATTTTTGGTCTTATAGGGGCTATTTTAACGATGATGTACTTAAGTAAGACTTTTAATAAGAAAATGATAATACAATTGTTAGTTGTTGTATTAATATTGATTTTTGTCTCGCTATTTATGTCGAATATTAATTTAATGGCTCATTTAGGTGGTTTCATAGGTGGTATCCTTATTACATTAATAGGCTATTATTTTCATGAAAATCGTAATTTATTTTGGTTATTTTTAATTTTATTATTAGTACTTTTTGTTTTATTACAAATTAGAATATTTTCAATTAAAGAAGAAAATATTTACGATAAACTTATTAAAGACGAAATGATATCCTATAATTATGATGATGCTTTATCAATTGTTGAACATACAATCAATAAAGGATACGATGATGATGAAACATATTACTTAAAAGGTTTAATAACTGCTACTAAAAGTTCTAAAGCAGAGGCAATGGCTGATTGGGAAAGAGGCCTAAGAAGTCATCCTAACTCTGCATTATTAAACTATGAATTATCCATAGCTAATAGAGCATTAAATGATAACGATAAATCTTTAAAATATATAAAAAAAGCTTTGAAAATTGATGCCAATAACCAAAGCTATAAAAATTTAGAAAAAGAATTGAAAGATAGTAATGAATCGAAAAATTAACAATTTTTATGATGTCTTGCAACTTTTGAAACGTTATGGTTTTATTATATATTTTAAAGATAAAGAAGATATGTATGAAATGATGCAACAAGAAATACGTTCTCTTTACAATTATGATCTTTTAACAAATGAAGAATATCTAAAATGTATTTTAATAATTAATCAAAGAAGGAATGAGCATAAATGAAAAATATTATTTTAGCAGCTGATATAGGTGGAACAACATGTAAACTTGGTATCTTTGATACAAAATTAGAACGATTACATAAATGGTCTATTGAAACCGATACTTCAGACCATACAGGTCGAACTTTATTAAGGCAAGTCTTTGATTCTTTTAAAGAAGCAACTGAATCTTATCATTTTGATCTTCAAAATGTTATCGGAGTTGGTATAGGAGTTCCTGGTCCTGTTGATTTTGAAACGGGAATCGTACATGGGGCTGTTAATTTACATTGGCCTGGAAATGTAAATGTGAGAGAGATTTTTAGTGAATTTATAGATTGTCCTGTATATGTGGATAATGATGCAAATGTAGCTGCACTGGGTGAAAAGCATAAAGGTGCTGGTCAAGGTGCAAATGATGTAGTTGCTATTACACTTGGTACTGGTCTTGGTGGAGGCATCATTTCAAATGGTGAAATTGTACATGGTCATAATGGTTCAGGTGCAGAAATAGGTCATATTAGAACTGATTTTGATCAACGTTTTAATTGTAATTGTGGCAAATCAGGATGTATTGAAACTGTTGCTTCAGCTACTGGAGTGGTTAATTTAGTCAATTTTTATTATCCTAAACTAACTTTTAAATCATCTATTTTATCACTTATAAAAGAGAATAAAGTAACTGCTAAAGCTGTATTTGATGCAGCAAAAGCAGGAGATCAATTCTGTATATTTATAACAGAGAAGGTCGCAAATCATATCGCTTATTTATGTAGTATAATTAGTGCTACAAGCAATCCTAAATATATTGTTTTAGGTGGAGGAATGTCTACAGCTGGATTAATATTAATTGAAAATATTAAAACAGAATATCATAATTTAACATTTACTCCTGCTCAAAAAGATACTGAAATTGTCCAAGCAAAACTTGGAAATGATGCTGGTATCACTGGTGCTGCTGGACTAATAAAAACATATATAATTGAAAAGGATGGTGTTAAATAATGGCTATTATTGATGTAGTTGTTATACCAGTCGGAACGGAAGGTCCTAGTGTTAGTAAATATATTGCAGAAATCCAAACGAAACTAGAAGCATTTAAAAAGCAAGGTAAAATTGACTATCAATTAACCCCTATGAATACGCTTATCGAAGGTGATCTTAAAGATTTATTTGAAGTAGTTCAAGCAATTCACGAATTACCATTTGATAAAGGATTAGATAGAGTATGTACAAATATCCGTATTGATGATAGAAGAGATAAGTCTCGTAAAATGAATGATAAATTAAAATCTGTTCAAAAACATTTAGATAAACAAGGTGAATAATATGAGAATTTCTAATTTATCTTTAGGATTAGTTGATACAAACGCGTATTTTGTAGAAAGCGATAACAGTGTATTATTAGTTGATCCTGCTGGAGAATCTGATAAAATATTTAAGAAATTAAATCAAATCAATAAACCTTTAAAAGCAATACTACTTACACACGCTCATTTTGATCATATTGGTGCTTTAGACGATGTATTATCCAAATATGATGTACCTGTTTATATGCATAAAGAAGAATTTTCTTTCTTAACTGATCCTGAAAAAAATGGTTCTTCAAAATTTAAACAATATGGTATGCCACTCACTACTAGTAAAGCTCAACCAATTGCTTTAGATGAAGGTAATTTTACAATCGATGAATTTAAATTCAATGTTCTTCATACACCAGGTCATTCGCCAGGAAGTTTAACTTACGTTTTTGACGATTTTGCAGTAGTAGGAGATACATTATTTAATAACGGTATTGGAAGAACAGACTTATATAGAGGAGACTATGAAACATTAGTAGACTCAATTAAGGATAAATTATTTGAATTAGACGGAGATTTGCCTTTATTCCCAGGTCATGGTCAATACACTACGGTAGATGACGAACAACTCAATCCATATTTAGATGGACAATAAAAAAGTAATTTAAACACCTCTTACGTTTATATATGTAGGAGGTGTTTTTTTTGAAATTATTATTTCAAGAAATAATTAATAAAGCAATTTCAAAAAATGCAAGTGACGTACACTTTATTCCTTCAGAGGATAAAGTACATATTAAATTCAGAGTGAATGATATATTAGAGACATATGAAATGTTTAGTAATGACATTTATGAAAAATTATTAATTTATATGAAATTTAAAGCAAATTTAGATGTATCAACACATCAAATAGCTCAAAGTGGTAGATATACTTATCATGCTAAATCAATATTTTATTTAAGAATTTCTACTTTACCTTTGTCATTAGGAATAGAAAGTTGTGTTATTAGACTTATCCCTCAATATTTCACTTCTAAAAGAGAGTATAAGGACTTTAATGACTTTAAATCTCTAATGAATAAAAAGCAAGGTCTCATTTTACTTACTGGTCCAACAGGTTCAGGTAAAAGTACTTTGATGTATCAATTAGTACTCTATGCTTTTCAAGAATTAAATTTAAATGTTATTACAATTGAAAATCCTGTTGAACAATTATTAAAAGGCATAACACAAGTGTCAGTAAATCATAAAGCCGGTATAGATTATGTTAGTTCATTTAAAGCAATATTAAGATGTGATCCAGATGTTATTTTAATTGGTGAAATTAGAGATGCTGAAGTGGCAAAATGTGTTATTCAAGCAAGTTTAAGTGGTCATTTAGTGTTAACTACTATGCATTCAAGCAATTGTAAGGGCGCAATACTCAGATTGTTAGAGATGGGGATTAGTGTTCAAGAAATTTCACAAGCAATAAATGTTATTTCAAATCAAAGATTAGTTACAACTACTTCAAATCAAAGAAAGCTTGTTTGTGAGTCTATTACAAATAATCAAATTCAATATTTTTTTGAACATAACCATACGCTTCCTAAGACATTTAATAATTTAAAAGAAAAATTGTTATCGCTATCGAAAGAAGGTCTTATATGTGAAGATGTGGTTGAAAAATATATTTAACAAACATTCTAAAGTTCTTAATGAAAACCAACAAATTATACTTCTAAATAATTTGAATAACTTACTTAAAAGTGGATTTACATTATTAGAAAGTTTTAATTTTATAAATTTGTATTTTAATTATAAAAATAAAGATATAGCAAATAAGATAGTTAAAATAATAAAAACAGGAGGAGAATGCGATCAAATATTAGAATTAATAGGCTATCCTAAATCTATTATCACTCAAATTCAATTTGCGCAGAAATATGGGAATATAAATGAAGCACTAGAGGAAGCAATGAATTATTTAAAAACAAATCTTCAAGCTAAACAACGAATATTAAAAGCTATTCAATATCCCATCATTTTAATTGCAATATTTATAACTATGTTAAGTATATTAAATTATACAGTTTTACCTCAATTTGAACATCTGTATTCAATGATGGATGTTAAACTCAATTTATCACAAACTATTATTACATATTTAATTAGTCATTTACCGCAAATTTTTCTTTTTGTTTTTTTTACTTTACTAACTTTATCCATCATTATATTTATCTTTCTTAATAAATTAGATATATCCAAAAAACTTACATTCATTTCTTACATACCAATTGTACGTTTTTATTATTCGACTATAAAAACATATCAACTTGCTAATGATTTAGCTTTATTTTATAAAAATGGTATTAGTATTCAACAAGTCGTAGATATGTACATTCATCTACAAAACAACTCATTTTTGAATTATATTGGTATCGTTATTCAAAATGAACTAAATAGAGGCATTAATTTACCCAATATTTTGATTAAAATACCATGTTATCAATATGATTTAATACAGTTTATTAAGCAAGGTGAGAAAAATAATAAATTAGATATTGAGTTGAAAATGTATTGTCAAATATTAATTCAAAGGCTCCAACAAACAGCTTTAAAACAGTCAAAAATTATCCAACCTATCGTATTTATATTCTTAGGAGCCTTTATAGTCAGCTTGTATCTAGTGATTATGTTACCCATGTTCCAACTTATGCAAAATATTAAGTAAAGTAAAATGGAGGTTTTTTATGAAAAAATTCAAAAATAAATTAAAAGCTTTTACTTTAATTGAGATGTTACTTGTACTATTAATAATTAGTGTTTTACTCATTCTTATTATTCCGAATATAGCTAAACAAATGTCACATATTCAATCAACAGGATGTGAAGCACAAGTGAAAATGGTCAATAGTCAAATTGAAGCTTATACTTTAAAACATAATAGAGTTCCTAATTCTATTGAGGACTTAGTAACTGAAGGGTTTATAAAACAAGGGCAATCATCTTGTAAGTCTGGAGAAACTATCAGTATTAAAAATGGAGAAGCAGTTGCAGAGTAAGAATATTAAAGCATTCACTTTTATAGAGAGCTTGTTAATCATTTTGATTTTAACAATCTTACTTAATGCAACTTTAAGGGTAAATGTATTTAACAATATTTCTTTGTCAGACGATTTAAAAGCAACACAATTTGTTAATCAATTAGAATATTTTAAATCTAAAGCGATGCGTGATCATCAATCTATTACATTGTTAATTTCAAAACATTCCTCAATTATAAAAGTAATAGAAGCACATGGTGGGCGGTACAACTACAATATTGAAGATGGAAAAATAGTTGAAGTTAGAAATTTAGAGAAAATTACTTTTAATAAAGAAGGAAGAATAAATCAGTTTGGCTCTTTAATATTGAAAATCAATCAACATCAATATAAGTTGATTATTAATATTGAAAAAGGAAGAATTAGATATTTTAAAATTTAAAGCAGTGTTACTCATCGATAGTTTATTTAGCTTGTATATATTCACTACTATAGTTTTTACTTTAATTCCACTACTAATCAGTTTAAATCATACATTAAAAAGAGAATACCAAATTATTGAAATCAAGCAAACCATAATGAGTAGTATCAACCATTATGATAAAAAAACCCTTTCAAAAGGTATAAATTTAGGTGATTATCATATTAAACTTTATTCCAACAAAATATGTGGACTTCACAAAGAAACTGAAATCGAATCATGCGTTAAATATTAAATTAAAATCATTCACTTTAATAGAAATGTTAGTTTCATTATTTTTAACAACAATGATGTTAACATTTTTTCCTCAATTAATTAAATTGACTCATTCCTATTTATACGAGTCATATAATAGTTATCAAACAGAATATGCTTTTTTTCAGACAAATATAACTCAAATTATTTCGAAAAAACATCATGCCCTTATAATTAAGGATAAACATACAATTATCATTGATAATGAATCGTCTAAAGATTATATAGAATTTAAAAACAACAAACTATTTTACAAAATTAATGGGAATGGCAATATCGTTTTACTAAATAACGTCATCAATGCAGAATTTCAAATTTTACCTTCTAACATCATAAAATTAAAACTAAAAATAGGTGATAAAAACGACTACTATGAAAAAAACTTATTTTTATAAAATGAAAGGATATATAAGTAGCTATACATTATTTATTCTTAGTATATATTTGATAATTATATCTACTTATTCTGCTCAATATAGTATAAAATTAAAAACAATACATAATATTCAAATATATTATGATAGTATAATAAGTGATAAACTTAAGAGAGGTGATTAGGATGACTCATTCTTATTTACCACTTATATTAACAGGCTTTATGGGTACTGGTAAAAGTACTATTGGCAAATATTTGGCTTCAAAATTACACTATTCATATATTGATTTAGATACATATATAGAAATGAAAGAATTTAAAACAATACCAGATATTTTTAATGAAATTGGTGAAAAAGGATTTCGTAAGTTAGAGTATAAATATTTAAATGATTGTATTGGTAAATATGATATTATATCAACCGGGGGAGGAATTATAGAAAACGATAATTCTATCTCACTTTTAAAAAATAAAACAGTTATTTGGTTAGATTGTGATATAGATATTATCTATAATAGAATTGCTAATGATCCACATAGACCAAATGCGAAAAACAAAAGTGAAAAACAATTAAAAGACTTGTATTTATCGAGAGTTTCAAGATATAATGAAATCGCATCCAAAAAAGTAGATAGTAGTAAAACAATTGAATGTGTATATAAAACAATTTTAAATCATATACCATGCGAATGATCAGTATTAGAGAGAATAACTTGAACTGATTCTATAGTTGTTTTGAAATTATGTCATGTTATCGCCGAAGGTGCAAGTAAACTACGAAACTCTCAGGCAAAAGGATAATACTGTTACGCAGTCCTGGATTTGTTATTTAGACAGGGTAGCTTCTGCTACTCTGCTTTTTTTATAAAAAAATAGGGGGTTTTTAAATGACAAACGAATTAAAAAAGACACCATTATATGAAACTTATGTAAATAGTGGTGCTAAAATAGTTGAATTCGGTGGGTGGGCTATGCCTGTTCAATTTACTAGTATTAAAGAAGAACATAACGCAGTTAGATACAAAGTAGGTATGTTCGATGTAAGTCATATGGGAGAAATTTTAATAGAAGGTGAAAATGCTAGTAAATTTGTTCAATATTTACTTTCGAATGATACTACTAATTTATCTGAAACTAAAGCTCAATATACAGCTTTATGTAATGATGAGGGTGGTATTATTGATGATTTAGTAACATATAAAATTGCTGATAACAAATACTTATTAATTGTTAATGCAGCCAATACTGATAAGGATTTCGAATGGATTCAAAAACATCAATCTAAATTTAATGCTACTGTAACAAATGTGTCTGAACAGTATGGTCAATTAGCGGTTCAAGGCCCTCAAGCAAGAACTTTAGTAAGTGAACTTGTTGATATTGATGTAAGTGAAATGAAGCCTTTTGAATTCAAACAAAATGTAACTATTTTTGGAAAAAATGTTATCTTATCTCAATCTGGATATACAGGTGAAGATGGTTTTGAAATTTATTGTAATTCAAATGATACAGTTGACATTTGGAATGGTTTTATTGATAAAGGCGTTGTACCTTGTGGTTTAGGTGCAAGAGATACACTTAGATTAGAAGCTGGTTTACCTCTTCATGGTCAAGATCTCACTGAATCAATTACGCCTTATGAAGGTGGAATTGCTTTTGCTGCTAAACCTTTAATTGAAGATGAATTTATTGGTAAATCTGTTTTAAAAGATCAAAAAGAGAATGGGTCAAAACGACGTACTGTAGGTTTAGAACTTATAGATAAAGGCATTGCAAGAACGGGTTATACAGTAATGAATCTTGACGGAAAAGAAATAGGTGAAATTACTTCAGGAACTCAATCACCTTCTTCAGGAAAATCAATTGCTATGGCTATCATTGATCGTGATGAATTTGAGTTAGGTAAAGAATTACTAGTTCAAGTTCGTAAAAGACAATTAAAAGCTAAAATTGTTAAGAAAAATCAAATCGAAAAATAACTAAGGGGTGTGCAATGTGAGTCATCGTTATATACCATTAACTGATAAAGATAAAAAAGAAATGTTAGAAACAATTGGAGCAAATTCAATTACCGAGCTCTTTGGAGATATTCCAAAAGATATTTTACTTAATAGAGATTTGAATATAGATAGTGCAGAAGCTGAAACTTCACTTTTAAGAAGATTGAATACTATTGCAAATAAAAATATTACTAAAGAAACACATGTGAGTTTTTTAGGTGCAGGAGTATATGATCATTACACACCTGCAGTAGTAGACGCTATGATTTCTCGTTCTGAATTTTATACTGCTTATACACCTTATCAACCTGAAATTTCTCAAGGTGAACTACAAGCAATTTTTGAATTCCAAACATTAATTTGTGAACTTACTCAAATGGATGTCGCAAATTCGTCTATGTATGATGGCATAACTAGCTTTGCCGAAGCTTGTATATTAGCTTTTAATCATACTAAAAAGAACAAAATTGTAGTATCTAAAGGTCTCCATTATCAGGCTCTACAAGTATTAAAAACGTATATTAAAGTAAGAAAAGAATTTGAAATTGTTGAAGTTGATTTAAATGGAACGATTACTGACCTAGAAAAATTAGAACAAGCAATTGATGATGATACTGCAGCAGTTGCTGTACAATATCCTAACTTCTATGGATCAATTGAAGATTTAGAAAAAATTCATTCTTATATTGAAAATAAAAAAGCGTTATTCATTGTTTATTCTAACCCATTAGCATTAGGCGTTTTAACACCTCCAGGCCAATTTGGAGCAGATATTGTTGTTGGTGATACACAACCATTTGGTATTCCTACTCAATTTGGCGGTCCTCATTGTGGTTACTTTGCTACTACTAAAAAGTTAATGCGTAAAGTTCCTGGCAGATTAGTAGGACAAACGCAAGATGATGAAGGTAATAGAGGTTTTGTTCTTACTTTACAAGCTCGTGAACAACATATTCGTCGTGATAAAGCCACATCAAATATTTGTTCAAATCAAGCATTGAATGCTTTAGCATCCTCAATTGCTATGTCAGCTCTTGGTAAACAAGGTATTTATGATATTGCGGTTCAAAACTTAGAACATGCTAATTATGCTAAAAATCAATTTAAAAACAACGGTTTTGAAGTCCTAGATGGTACATCTTTTAATGAATTTGTTGTTAAGTTTAATCAACCTATCAAAGATGTAAATAAAAAATTAGCAGAACATGGTTTCATCGGAGGCTTTGACTTAGGTGAAGCTTCATCAGACTTTGACAATCATATGTTAATTGCTGTTACTGAATTAAGAACGAAAGAAGAGATTGATACATTTGTTGAGAAAGCAGGTGAGCTAAATGGTAGTAAGTAAATCTAGTCCATTAATTTTTGAAAGATCTAGAGAAGGTAGATATGCATATTCTTTACCACAAAGTGATATTAAAACAGACTCTGTTGAGAGTATTTTAGATAATAAATTTATTCGTAAAAATAAAGCAGAGTTTCCTGAGGTGGCAGAATTAGATTTAGTACGTCATTACACGGAACTTTCGAATAAAAACTTTGGGGTAGATTCTGGATTTTATCCCTTAGGTTCTTGTACTATGAAATATAATCCAAAAATCAACGAAAAAGTTGCTCGTATTTCTGGATTTGCAGAATCTCATCCACTACAAGAGGAAGAACAAATTCAAGGTTCATTAGAAATTATTTATAGTTTACAAGAAGAACTAAAAGAAATTACAGGTATGGATGAAGTAACTCTACAACCAGCAGCAGGTGCTCATGGTGAGTGGACAGCTTTAATGATTTTTAAAGCATATCATATAAAAAATGGTGAGGGCCATCGTAATGAAGTTATTGTTCCAGACTCTGCACATGGTACAAACCCTGCATCAGCTTCATTTGCCGGATTTAAATCAGTAACTGTTAAATCTAATGAACGCGGTGAAGTTGATATCGAAGACTTAAAGCGTGTCGTTAATGAAAATACTGCTGCTATTATGCTAACTAACCCAAATACTTTAGGTATCTTTGAGAAAAATATTATGGACATCCGTGAAATTGTTCATGAAGCAGGCGGGTTACTCTATTACGATGGAGCAAACTTAAATGCTATTATGGATAAAGTTCGTCCTGGAGACATGGGATTTGATGCTGTGCACCTAAACTTGCATAAAACATTCACAGGTCCTCATGGCGGTGGTGGCCCTGGTTCAGGCCCAGTCGGCGTAAAAAAAGAATTAGCAAGTTATTTACCAAAACCAATGGTGATTAAAGACGGTGATACATTTAAATATGATAATGATATTGAAAATTCAATCGGTCGAGTAAAACCATTTTATGGTAACTTTGGTATTTATTTAAGAGCTTATACGTATATTAGAACAATGGGTGCACAAGGATTAAAAGAAGTGTCTGAAGCAGCTGTCTTAAATGCGAACTACATTAAAGCTCGATTAAAAGATCGTTATGAAATCCCTTATGAACAATATTGTAAACATGAATTTGTCTTAAGTGGATCTAAACAAAAAGAATATGGTGTCCGTACTCTAGATATGGCAAAACGTTTACTAGATTTTGGCGTACATCCACCAACAATTTACTTCCCGCTAAATGTGGAAGAAGGTATGATGATTGAACCAACCGAAACTGAATCTAAAGAAACTTTAGACTACTTCATTGATGCAATGCTTCAAATTGCAGATGAAGTTGAAAGTGATCCTGATAAAGTATTAGAAGCACCTCATACAACTATCATTGATAGATTGGATGAAACAACTGCAGCTCGTAAACCAATTCTTAAATTTGAAGATTTACATCAAGAAAAACTTTAATATTGTAAATAATTTAATGAATGATTTAATTATCAGAAATAATAAAACTCTCAAGAAATTTCTTGAGAGTTTTATTTCTGATAATTATTTTTTAGTTTTAATTTTACCAGTCCATTTTTTATAGCCGCCTTTAAGCATGTATAAATCTTTATATCCATTTTTTTTCAAAATGCGAGCAGCACGATAACTGGCAATACCATTTGCATCACAAAGATATACAGGTTGATCTTTACGTAAACCTTGAAATCTTTGTCTAAACATAGATATTGGAATATTGCGAGCACCATTAATATGACCATAATCATAATCAACTTTTTCACGTACATCAATGACTTGAGCTTTTCTTAAACCTTTATGAAATTCGTTTTGATCTAGTTCAGTTACAGCTCGTCGATTAAGAAAGAAATTTCCAACCATGTAAAGGATTATTAAAACTATAATTATTAATGCTATAATCAAAGATACATTCATATTGCATCCTCCCTAATTAACCGTTATTATTAATTATAAAGGTGTTAGCTCAATTTATCAAAAATTTTTTATTGTTTCATATTTCTAATACATTCTAAAGTAACATTAACGTTGAATTTATATAAATTAAGTTGTGATTGGAGTTTTTATATGACTGAAACATGGAATTTTATCAATACTGGGAGCCATGATCCTTATTATAATATGGCAATGGATGAAGCCTTATTAAATTTTGTTTCAAGAGGGGAAATTGATCCTGTAGTTAGATTTTATACTTGGAATCCTGCTACCTTATCTGTAGGTTATTTTCAAAGATTAAAAAAAGAAATTGATATCGATAAAGTGAAAGAAAAAGGATTTGGTTTAGTTCGCCGTCAAACTGGTGGTAGAGGCGTTCTACATGACAAAGAATTAACATATAGTGTTATCGTACCTGAATCTCATCCAAATATGCCTTCTACAATTACTGAAGCCTACCGTGTCATTTCAGAAGGACTTTTAGAAGGCTTTAAATTATTAGGATTTGATGCTTATTTTGCTATTCCACGTTCTAAAGAAGAGAGAGAAAAATTAAAACAACCAAGAAGTGCCGTTTGCTTTGATGCCCCAAGTTGGTATGAATTGGTCGTTGAAGGACGTAAAATTGCAGGTAGTGCACAAACACGTCAAAAGGGTGTTATTCTTCAACATGGGTCACTACTTCAAGATGTAGGTGTAGACGAATTATTTGATATGTTTATTTTTAAGAATGATCGCTTGAAAGAAAAAATGAAAAAAGCTTTTGTAGATAAAGCTGTAGCAATAAATGATATATCAGATAGACACATCTCTATTGAAGAAATGGAAAAAGCATTTGAAGAAGGATTTAAAAAAGGTTTAAATATCGAATTTAAACCACTATCTCTAACTGAAAATCAATTAGCCGAAGTAAAAGTTCTTGAAGAAAAATATCGTTCAGAAGAGTGGTTATATAAAAAATAGATATAAAACAAGGAGGCTTAAGAGTACTAATACTCTTGAACCTCCTTGTTTTTATTTTCTTTGTCTTTTTTTATATTTTCGGACTGCTCTTCGATATTTTCTCTGATCTTCTGTAAGGAAGAAGAAATAATAGATAAAGTAAATAATAAGAGCAATCATTATAAGTGTGAAAATTGTTTTCATGAACGACATTACAAAAATATTTAGATTTAGCAGTAAACCTATAGCTGCTATAATTAAAACGAAATAAAATATAATATTTTTCAACTAAAAAACTCCTATTTTATGAACTACTAGAAACATTAATTTGTGATAACTTCATCTTACCTTGATTTATTTTCTTTTTATTGTTAGATTCATAGCCATTTTTAATATCTTTAAAAGCAGATTGAAGATTTTTGTTTATTTGTTTAATAGTTTTATCTTCGTTAGTATTATCATTTGATATATTACTTTTATCTGTATCACTTTTATATTTGCTATAGGCATCATCTATATCATTTGATAATGAATTTAGCTTTTCAAGATTTTGATTTTTATCATCTTTTTTAGTTTTATTTAAATCAAGTTGATTAAATTTATCGATAATCTTAGCAATATCTTGATAATAATTTGAAGAAGCTTGTAAAAAATTAGCTTCATTATTATTATCAACAGTTTTAGATACATTCTTTTTATCTTTATTTAATGCTTCTAACTGAGATTTTTGATTATTTATATCTTGATTTAGTTGTTGAATTTTTAATTTTAAATTATGATTCTCATCTCTTAAATTAGTTGTTTTATCTTCTAAAGGTCCTAAATTTTGAGAGCCACAGCCAACCAAAAACAAAGAAGCTCCTAAAATCGTTAATAATCTTTTCATGTAAATCTCCCTAAATCAAAATATCTTTAATATTTTAAGTATGTTATTATTTTAATGTATATAATAAAAATGTACAAACGTTATACAAGGAGTGGGTTAAATGGATAAATTAGCTAAAGTTCGTCATATATTAGAAAGTGAAAATCTTGATGCTCTTGTTATATTATCTGACTATAATAGACGTTATATTTCTGATTTCACTGGAACAAGTGGCGCTTTAATCATTTCTAATAATGAAAATAAGTTGATTACAGATTTCCGTTATATTGAACAAGCCACAAATCAAGCCACTCACTTTGAAATTGTAAATCGACGTAGTGGGATTATTGATGAGATAAAAGAAATTATAAAAAACAAGCAGTATAAAACAGTAGGTTTTGAAGGTCATTTAGTTAGCTATGATACGTTTCAAGAATTAAGCCAAATTGATACGAAGTACGTAAGTATAGGCAATGCCATTGAAAAAATTAGAGAAATTAAATCACCTGAAGAAATCGCTAAAATAAAATATGCGGCTAAGATCGTGGATGATACTTATAACTACATTTTAAATATTGCAAAAGTTGGAATGACTGAAAGAGAGTTAAAAGCATTGCTTGAAAGTAAAATGTTAGAACTAGGCGCTGATGGTCCATCATTTGATACAATCGTTGCTTCTGGTTATAGAGGGGCTTTGCCTCATGGAGTTGCTAGTGATAAAGTAATCGAAAAAGGTGACATGATTACTCTTGACTTTGGTGCATATTATAGAGGATACTGTTCAGATATTACTAGAACATTTGCGATTGGTGAACCTGATAAAAAATTGAAAGAAATCTATAATATCGTGCTTCAATCTCAAATAAAGGCAATTGAAGAAATCAAGCCAGGTATGACAACTAAGGAAGTTGATGCATTATCTAGAGATTATATTAAAGCACATGGTTATGGTAATGAATTTGGTCATTCTTTAGGTCATGGTATTGGTTTGGATATTCATGAAGGTCCAGTATTATCTAAAAATACTAATGATACAGTTCAAGTTAATAATTGTGTTACTATTGAACCAGGTATTTATGTAGATGGTCTTGGTGGAGTGCGTATAGAAGATGACATTTTAATTACTGAAAATGGGTGTGAAGTCTTTACTAAATGCACAAAAGACCTTATTATTTTATAGTAAGCGTATAATTGAGGAGGAAACTGAATGATTTCGGTTAATGATTTTAAAACAGGTTTAACTATTTCAGTAGATAATGGAATTTGGAAAGTAATTGATTTCCAACACGTAAAACCAGGTAAAGGTTCTGCTTTTGTTCGTTCTAAATTACGTAATTTAAGAACAGGCGCTATTCAAGAAAAAACTTTCCGAGCTGGTGAAAAAGTAGAACAAGCGATGATTGAAAATCGTCGTATG
This sequence comes from Staphylococcus sp. HMSC069E10, assembly GCF_001809205.1. Lineage (NCBI taxonomy): Bacteria > Bacillati > Bacillota > Bacilli > Caryophanales > Staphylococcaceae > Staphylococcus > Staphylococcus sp. HMSC069E10. Next base: position 191,191 of record NZ_KV796477.1, read on the forward strand.
CAATATTTATATGCTGATGGAGATACTCATGTCTTCATGGATAATGAAACATTTGATCAAACAGAATTATCTGGCGATTACTTAAAAGATGAATTAAAATATTTAAAAGCGAATATGGAAGTTCAAATTCAGTCATATGAAGGTGAAACGATTGGTATTGAATTACCAAAAACTGTTGAACTTGAAGTTACTGAAACAGAGCCAGGTATTAAAGGTGATACTGCAACTGGTGCTACAAAATCTGCTACAGTTGAAACCGGTTATACTTTAAATGTACCATTATTCGTTAATGAAGGCGATGTGTTAGTTATTAATACAAGCGATGGTAGTTACATTTCAAGAGCATAATTAATAATTTTAAAATTTTAAATTAAAACAGGTTAATGCATATTTAATTATGGATTAACCTGTTTTTATATAAATAATGAAAAAGAATAATCAATATTTTAGTATCTAAGTTTTAATATAAATTTACTATATTATAATTACTTATATACTTTTTTAATCATAAGTTAGATCTCAGTTAAATGAACACGCTTGAATTGATTTTCACACTCAAGTAAAATAGACGGGTAGATGAAAACTAAGTCGAGGAGTCATTAAATTATGAACTTTAAAGAAATTAAAGAATTAATTCAAATTCTTGATGAATCAAGTTTAACTGAAATTAATATAGAAGATAATAAAGGTAGCGTAGTTAATTTAAAAAAACAAAAAGAAACTGAAATTATTACGCCTCAATATTCACAACAACCAACAGTGATGGCATCTCAACCATCTGTACAAACACCAATGGCAAATGAAATATCTCAAACTAGTGAAGTAAACCAAGAAAATGAAACGTCAAACTACGAAACAATTAATGCCCCGATGGTAGGGACTTTTTATAAATCTCCATCACCTGAAGAGGAAGCTTATGTACAAGTTGGGGATAAAGTCACTAATGATTCAACTGTATGTATCTTAGAAGCCATGAAATTATTTAATGAAATTCAAGCAGAAGTCACAGGAGAAATCGTTGAAATTTTAGTGGAAGACGGACAAATGGTAGAGTATGGCCAGCCGTTATTTAAGGTGAAATAATGAAAAAAGTATTAATCGCAAATCGTGGTGAGATTGCAGTTAGAATTATTAGAGCTTGCCATGATTTAGGTATTCAAACTGTTGCTATATATTCTGAGGGAGATAAAGATGCATTACATACTCAAATCGCTGATGAAGCATATTGTGTCGGTCCAACTCAGTCTAAAGATTCATATTTAAATATTCCAAACATCCTATCTATAGCGACTTCAACAGGATGTGATGCAATTCATCCAGGTTATGGCTTTTTAGCAGAAAATGGTGATTTCGCTGAACTTTGTGAAGCTTGCCAATTAAAATTTATTGGACCAAGTTATCAATCCATTCAAAAAATGGGTATTAAAGATGTAGCTAAAGCTGAAATGATAGCAGCTAACGTGCCTGTAGTACCAGGAAGTGATGGATTAATTGATTCGATTGAAGATGCTAAAAAAGTGGCTAAACAGATAGGATATCCAGTTATTATTAAAGCTACTGCTGGTGGCGGAGGTAAAGGAATTCGCGTTGCACGAAATGAGAACGATTTAGAAAATGGTTACCGTATGACACAACAAGAAGCGCAAACAGCTTTCGGTAATGGTGGATTATACTTAGAAAAATTCATTGAAAATTTCCGTCATATTGAAATTCAAGTGATTGGTGATCAATTCGGTAATGTAATTCATTTAGGCGAACGTGACTGCACAATTCAAAGACGTATGCAAAAATTAGTAGAAGAGTCACCTTCGCCAATACTTACAGATGAAAAACGTAAAGAGATGGGTAAAGCCGCTATTCGCGCAGCTAAAGCAGTGAATTATGAAAATGCTGGTACTATAGAATTCATATATGATTTAAATGAAAATAAATTCTATTTTATGGAAATGAATACACGAATTCAAGTAGAACATCCAGTTACTGAAATGGTAACCGGTGTAGACTTAGTGAAATTGCAATTAAAAGTTGCTATGGGAGAACCGCTACCTTATAAGCAAGATGATATTACAATAAATGGCCATGCCATTGAATATAGAATTAATGCTGAAAATCCTTATAAAAATTTTATGCCTTCACCAGGTAAAATTACACAATATCTTGCGCCAGGAGGATACGGAGTAAGAATCGAATCAGCATGTTATACAAACTATACGATTCCACCTTATTATGACTCAATGGTAGCAAAATTGATTGTGCATGAACCTACCAGAGATGAAGCAATAATGACTGGGATTCGAGCACTAAGTGAATATTTAATTCTAGGAATAGATACAACAATTCCATTCCATCTTAAATTAATGAATAATGATATTTTTAAATCTGGAGATTATAATACAAACTTTTTAGAAAAGTATAATATTATGGCTGAGAGTGAATAGGAGGATAAAACAATGGTAAATGTAGCAGATTATTCACATGCTAATTTAGGTAAAGTAGAAATTGTACCAGAAGTTATTTCAGTAATAGCAAGTATTGCTGTTTCTGAAGTTGAAGGAGTGACTGGGCATTTTTATGAACTAAGAAAGAGTAATATTGAAAAAATAAGTCGTAAAAATTTAAATAAAAATTTAAAAGTTAATACTAAAGATGATGGTATTCATATTGATGTTTATTGCTCTATTAAACATGGAATAAAAATAGCTAAAGTTGCAAGTAAAATTCAGACTTCTATTTTTAATTCCATTAAAACAATGACTGCTATCGAACCCAAAGAAATTAACATTCATATCATGCACATTACAGCTGAATAAATCAAAGTTACCATAATACAAAGGAGTTTCTTATGAGTCGTAAAGAATCAAGAAAACAAGCATTTCAGACATTGTTTCAACTAGAAATGAAAAATACAGATTTAACAATCAATGAAGCTATAAATTTTATAAAAGACGATTATCCAGACTTAGATTTTGAGTTCATTCATTGGCTTGTTACAGGAGTGAAAGATCATGAACAAGTTTTAGATCAAACAATTGAACCAAAATTAAAAGACTGGTCTATACAACGATTATTAAAAACGGATCGTATTATTTTAAGAATGGCTACCTTTGAATTGCTTCATAGTGATACGCCCCCTAAAGTCATCATTAATGAAGCAGTAGAGCTAACAAAACAATTTAGTGATGAAGGTCATTATAAATTTGTAAACGGTGTCTTAAGTAATATAAAATAAACATATTTGAGTGATGAATCATGTCAGAATATTTAAGTGTCTCTACTTTAACTAAATATATTAAATATAAATTTGATCAAGATCCCCACTTACAATCTATCCTCTTAAAAGGTGAACTCTCAAACTTTAAAAAACATTCTAGTGGTCATCTTTATTTTAATGTGAAAGATAAAATTAGTGTGATAAGTGCTATGATGTTTAAGGGAAATGCTTCTAAACTAACATTTGATCCTAAAGAAGGAGACGAAGTTTTATTAGAAGCTCGAGTTTCAGTTTATGAACGTAGAGGAAATTATCAAATTTATGTTAATAAAATGGAAATTGATGGTATAGGAAATTTATACCAAAAGCTAGAGCAATTAAAAGAAAAACTAAATAAGCAGGGAATTTTTAATCAAAATCATAAAAAAGCAATCCCTAGATTTCCTAAAAAAATTGCTATTCTTACAGCTGATACTGGAGCAGCAATCAGAGATATTCACACTACCATAGATAGTAGATACCCTCTAGTAGAAAAAATATCAATTAGTACATTAGTGCAAGGTATTAATGCTAAAAATGACATTATTGAAAAAATTAAGTATGCAGATACTTTAGGAGTAGATACCATCATTTTAGGCCGTGGAGGCGGCTCTATTGAAGATTTATGGAATTTCAATGAAGAAGAAGTTGTTCGAGCTATATATGAGTGTCATACACCAATTATCTCAGCTGTAGGACATGAAACTGATTTTACTCTTAGTGATTTTGTAGCAGATATGAGAGCAGCAACACCTACTCAAGCTGCTGTTATCGCTACACCAGATCAGTACGAACTCATTCAACAAATACATCAGTATCGATTTTCTCTTACTAAAAGTATTAAACAACTAGTAGAAAAACAACATAAACAATTAGATTATTTGTCATCATATTATAAATTTAAGCAACCTACATTATTATATGATCAACAGATTCAACGAAGAGACGATTTAGAGAAAAAACTAACACAACGTTTAACGTTAAATATTGAAAAAAATAGAAACAATATCACTGTATTGCGTCAACATTTTAATATAAGAAGATTAAATGATTTAATTGTACAATATCAAAAAATGAGCCGTAATAATGAAAATAGATTAATAAATTTAACATATAACTTAATTAATCATAATAAAGCTAATTTAAAAAATAAAATTGAGCAATTAAATCAACTTAGTCCAACTAATACAATGTTAAGAGGATATTCAATTGTTAATAAGGATAATAAAGTCATTACAAGCACACACGATTTAAATGAACAAGATGAAATCACATTATCAATGAAAGACGGTAATATAGATGCTATAGTTAAGAAAGTAAGGTGTGAAGATGAGTAAAGAACAACAAAGTTTTGAAGAAATGATGAAAGAATTAGAAAGTATAGTTCAAAAGTTAGATAATGAAACTGTTTCATTAGAAGAATCTCTTGATTTATATCAACGTGGTATGAAATTATCATCTGCTTGTGACAAAACTTTGAAAGATGCTGAAAATAAAGTAAATCAATTAATCAAAGAAGAAACAAAGGATGAAGATGATGTTGAAGAAATCAATGAATGAATTGATTGAAATTATAAATAATAATCTTGACGGTATTATAAAATCGTCTCCATTAAATACTAAACTAGAGGAAAGTATGCAATATTCACTTGATGCTGGTGGTAAAAGAATTCGTCCAGTGCTTGTATTACTCACTTTAGAAGTGTTAAATGAAAATTATAAAAAAGGGTTACAAACCGCACTGGCATTAGAAATGATTCATACTTATTCACTTATACATGATGATTTGCCTGCAATGGACAATGATGATTTTAGAAGAGGAAAATTAACAAATCATAAAGTGTACGGAGAATGGAAAGCGATTTTAGCGGGAGATGCCTTACTAACAAAAGCATTTGAACTAATTGCAAATGATAAAAACTTAGAAGCTGAAACAAAAGTAAAAGTTATTTCAAGACTAGCACATGATAGTGGCAATCTCGGCATGGTCGGTGGCCAAACCTTAGATATGGATAGTGAGAATACTCCAATAGAATTACATACTCTAGAGCAAATTCATAAGGCAAAAACTGGAGCTCTTTTAAAATTTTCTATTTTAAGTGCTGCGGATATTGCCAATGTAAATGATGAAACTTTAAATACATTAGATTGTTTCAGTGAACACTTAGGCCTAATGTTTCAAATAAAAGATGATTTATTAGATGTTTATGGTGACGAGAAAAAATTGGGTAAAAAAGTGGGAAGCGATGTAGAAAACCATAAAAGTACTTATGTTTCTTTACTTGGTAAATCAGGCGCTGAAGAAAAACTAAAATATCATAAAGATGCTGCAATAGATGCAATTAATCAATTGAAATCACAATATGATGTTGAACCGCTTCTAGAAATTGTAGATTTATTTTATTCACGTGACCATTAATAGTTAGAGTTTTTCTCTTTAAAGATTACTAAAACAATAATCTTTAAAGAGTTTTTTGTTTTAGTAATCTACTTTTAATGATTTATAATGCATAAATGTATATAAATTTAAATAGAAAATATGATAATACGTATCATAAATAATAATATCTTTCTTCAAATCAACCTTTCTAAAGGATAACTTTAGTAGTAGTTAAAATAACGTTGTGTTAAAATCATTGTATAAATATTCGAAAATAGGAGTGTTCATAATGGCAAAAAAATCTGTAAGACATATAAAAATAAGAGAGATTATTTCAAGTGAACAAATTGAAACACAAGATGAACTTGTAAAACGTCTAAATGAATACGACCTAAATGTTACTCAAGCGACTGTCTCTCGTGACATTAAAGAATTGCAATTAATTAAAGTACCTGCTTCATCAGGACAATATGTATACAGCCTCCCCAACGATAGAAAGTACCATCCTTTAGAAAAATTAGGTAGATACTTAATGGATTCATTTGTAAATATTGAAGGAACAGGAAACCTACTCGTACTAAAAACGCTTCCTGGTAATGCTCAATCTATCGGAGCAATCTTAGATCAAATTGATTGGGATGAAGTATTAGGAACTATTTGTGGTGATGATACCTGTCTATTAATATGCAGAGATGAAGAAGCAAGTCATACAATTAAAACAAGAATTTTCAATTTATTATAAGGATGCGATTAATCTATGTTACAAACCTTATCAATAAAGCAATTTGCAATTATAGATGAACTCGAAATTCATTTTTCTGATGGTTTAACTGTGCTTAGTGGTGAAACTGGATCTGGTAAATCAATTATTATAGATGCAATAGGCCAACTTATTGGTATGCGTGCCTCTTCTGATTTTGTAAGACATGGAGAGAAAAAAGCAATTATCGAAGGGATTTTTGATATTGATAATAGTAAAGAGGCCATTTCAGTTTTAAATGAGTTAGATATTGATATTGATGAAGACTTTCTATTAGTAAAAAGAGAGATTTTTAGTTCGGGAAAAAGTATTTGTCGTATTAATAATCAAATTGTTACGCTTCAAGATCTAAGAAAAGTGATGCAAGAACTTTTAGACATACACGGCCAACATGAAACGCAAACGTTATTAAAACAAAAATATCATTTAAAATTATTAGATGATTATGCTGAAAATCAATATAGCCGTGTTAAAGAACAATATGAAACGACATTTAATGAATATAAAGAAAAGAAAAAAGAACTTGAAGAATTACAGTCTGCTGATCAAGCATTATTGCAACGTCTTGATTTAATGAAGTTTCAATTTGAGGAATTGCAAGAAGCTTCTCTAAAAGAAGGTGAAATTACTCAATTAGAATCTGATATAAAACGAATCCAAAATTCTGAAAAATTAAGTTTAGCATTAAACAATGCGCATGTCACACTTACAGATGAACATGCTATCACCGACCGTTTATATGAATTAAGTAATCATTTACAAACTATTGATGACATTATTCCAGGTAGATTTAAAAAACTTAAAGCAGATATTGATCAGTTCTACTATACCTTAGAGGATGCTAAACACGAACTATACGATGAAATGTCAAATACTGAATTTGATGAACAATTACTTAATGAATTAGAATCTAGAATGAACTTACTGAATAATCTTAAACGTAAGTACGGTAAAACTATTGATGAACTTATTACTTATCAATCTAAATTAGAAAGTGAAATTTCTAAGATTGAAAATTATGAAGAAAGTACTTCTCAATTAAAAGAAGAAATTGACTTGCTTTATGAAAAAGTAATAAAATATGGACAGTCATTATCGAAGGAAAGACGAATTGTAGCTCGAACGTTACGGGATCATATCGTGGCTGAAATTCAAAATTTACAAATGAAAGATGCTAACCTCGAAATTTCATTTCAGCCCTTAGAAACTCCTACAATAGAAGGAATTGAGTTTGTAGAGTTTCTAATTAGTCCTAATAAGGGAGAACCACTTAAAAGTTTAAATAAAATAGCTTCTGGCGGAGAACTTTCTCGTATTATGCTAGCGTTAAAAAGTATATTCGTTGAATCAAGAGGTCAAACTGCTATTTTGTTTGATGAAGTTGATTCGGGGGTTTCTGGTCAAGCAGCTCAAAAAATGGCTGAAAAAATGAGAGATATTGCAAAATATATTCAAGTTATCTGTATATCTCACTTACCGCAAGTAGCTTCTATGAGTGATCATCACTTATTAATTAGTAAAATGACTAAGAATGATCGTACAACAACTCAAGTGAAAGAGTTAAAAAAAGAAGATAAAATTGACGAAATTGCTCGTATGATTTCTGGAGCAAGTGTAACTGAATTAACAAGAGAAAATGCTAGAGAAATGATTGCTCAAAATCATAAATAGTTTATAATTGAATAATTTAAATTAAGGTTGGATGTCGAAAAGAAATAGAACATACTGAGTATAATGTTATTTTTTATATTCAAATTGTTTATTCACACTTTTCAATTCTAACCTTTAAATCTGATTAATAAGGAGTAGCAAAATGTCTGAAAAACAATATGACTTAGTTGTTTTAGGTGGTGGGACAGCAGGATACGTAGCAGCGATTCGTGCTTCTCAATTAGGAAAAAAGGTAGCAATTGTAGAGAAATCTTTATTAGGTGGCACATGTTTACATAAAGGGTGTATTCCTACTAAAGCGCTACTTAAATCTGCTGAAGTGACTCGTACTGTTAGACAATCTTCAGAATTTGGTATAGACACAAACGATTTACATATTAATTTTGAAAAAATGATGAATCGAAAAACGGATATTGTTAATCAAATGCATAATGGCGTTCAAAGTTTAATGCAAAAAAATCATATTGATATTTATAATGGTATAGGACGTATTATGGGAACTTCTATATTTTCTCCACAAAGCGGAACAATTTCTGTTGAATACGAAGATGGCAGCTCAGAGTTACTTCCAAATCAATTTGTACTTATCGCTACAGGGTCACGTCCTCAAACATTACCATTTTTAGAAATTAATCATCAGAATATTTTATCGAGCGATGATATATTACAAATTGATACACTTCCAGACAGTATTGCTATTGTCGGGGGCGGTGTGATTGGCCTTGAATTTGCTTCCTTACTAACTGATTTAAATGTAAATGTTAAAGTGATTGAAGCAGGTAAACGTATATTACCTTCTGACAGTAAATCCATTTCTACATTTTTAAGAGATAGTTTAATTGAACGAGGTGTAGAATTTTTTGAGGATTGCCAACTAAGTGAAGAGAATATCATACATAAAAATGATGTCATTCAAATAAATATAAATGAAAAAACTACTATTACAGTTGATAAAATATTAGTTGCAGTAGGTCGTGTACCTAATACAAGTGATATTGGTATTCAGAATACTAAAATTCAATTAGATACTCATGGGTATATCAAAGTAAATGAATTTCAACAAACGAGTGATAAGCATCTTTATGCGGCAGGTGATTGTATCGGAACATTACAATTAGCTCACGTAGCTTCTAAAGAAGGAATCACTGCAGTTGAACATATGTTTAATGATCATCCGCTTCCAGTGAATTATCATTTAATGCCCAAATGTGTTTATACTTATCCAGAAGTCGCATCTATCGGTTTAAATATAGAAACTGCTAAATCTCAAAATATTAAGGCAACAAGTTATAAAGTTCCTTTTAATGCTATTGGAAAAGCAGTTATTGAAGAAACTAAAAATAAACGTGGTTTTTGTGAAATTATATTAAATAAAGATAATGGAGATATTATTGGAATAAGTATGGTAGGCCCACATGTCACAGAGTTAATAAATGAAGTTGCTTTATTACAATTTATGAATGGATCAACATTAGAATTAGGATTAACGACTCATGCACATCCGTCATTGTCTGAAATATTGATGGAACTTGGGCTAAAGGCTGAAAACAGAGCGATCCACGTTTAAAGGAGGAAGTAAAATGATTGACTACAAATCTGTGGGACTTACAGATGAAGATTTGAGAGAAATATATAAATGGATGGACCTAGGACGAAAACTAGATGAACGCCTATGGTTACTTAACCGTGCTGGAAAAATACCCTTTGTAGTAAGTGGTCAAGGACAAGAAGCCACTCAAATTGGTATGGCGTATGCAATGAAAGAAGGAGATATTTCATCTCCGTATTATAGAGATTTAGCTTTCGTTACATATATGGGGATTTCACCTTATGATACAATGTTAGCTTCTTTCGGTAAAAAGGATGACATTAATTCTGGAGGAAAACAAATGCCTTCTCATTTTAGTCATAGAGAAAAAGGTATTTTATCTCAAAGTTCTCCGGTAGCAACACAAATCCCTCACTCAGTAGGCGCAGCATTAGCATTAAAAATGAATCAACAATCTAATATAGCAACTGCTACTGTAGGAGAAGGTAGTTCTAATCAAGGAGATTTTCATGAAGGATTGAATTTTGCTGGAGTCCATAAATTACCGTTTGTATGTGTAATTATTAATAATAAATACGCAATTTCAGTCCCTGATTCATTACAATATGCAGCAACGCATCTATCTGATAGAGCAATAGGTTATGGTATTCATGGAGAAACTGTAGATGGAAATGATCCAATTGCGATGTACAAAGCAATGAAAGAAGCAAGAGAAAGGGCACTTAATGGCGAAGGAGCAACGTTGATTGAAGCTATTACTACTCGAATGACTCCTCATTCTTCTGATGATGATGATACATATCGTTCTAAAGAAGAAAGAGATGCTTTCAAGACATCTGACTGTAATCTTAAATTCAAAAATGAATTACTCGATTTAGGCATTATTGATGAAGATTGGTTAAACGAATTAGATAATGCACATAAATCTATTATAGATAAAGCTACAAAAGATGCTGAAAATGCTCAATATCCAGATGTAGAAGAAACATATCAATATGTGTATGATCCGGAAGGAGATATTTTCAATGACTAAAATGAGTTATATAGAAGCCATTCAAAATGCACAAGACTTGGCTATAGAAAAAGATAATAATATTTTTATATTAGGAGAAGATGTAGGACGAAAAGGTGGTGTATTCGGTGCGACACGTGGTTTGCAAGAAAAATATGGAGAACTGCGTGTAATTGATACGCCTTTAGCAGAATCAAATATTATCGGTACTGCAATTGGTGCAGCAATGCTTGGCAAACGCCCTATAGCTGAAATTCAATTCGCAGATTTTATTTTACCAGCAGTTAATCAAATTATTAGTGAAGCTGCTAAAATGCGATATCGTTCTAATAACGATTGGCAATGTCCTTTAACTGTTCGTGCACCATTTGGTGGTGGCGTACATGGTGGTTTATATCATTCTCAAAGTATTGAGAGTATCTTTGCGTCTACACCTGGATTAACAATTGTAATTCCTTCAACTCCATATGATGCGAAAGGTTTATTATTATCTTCAATTGAATCAAATGATCCAGTATTATTTTTTGAACATAAAAAAGCATACCGATTTTTAAAAGAAGAAGTACCCGATTCTTACTATACTATCCCTTTGGGTAAAGCTGATGTTAAACGTGAAGGTGATGATATTACAGTTTTCACTTATGGTTTATGTGTTAACTATTGTATTCAAGCAGCCGATATTTTAGAGGCAGATGGCATTAATGTTGAAGTAGTTGACTTAAGAACAGTTTATCCATTAGATAAAACAACGATTATTGAACGTGCTAAACGAAATGGTAAGATTTTGCTTGTAACTGAAGACAACCTTGAAGGTAGTGTTATGTCTGAAGTTTCAGCAATCATAGCCGAACATTGTTTATTTGAATTAGATGCACCAATTATGCGGTTAGCTGGTCCTGATGTTCCATCAATGCCATTTTCTCCTAACTTAGAAAATGAAGTAATGATGAATCCTGATAAGATATTAAAAAAAATGCGTGAGTTAGCACAATTTTAGGGAGGTAACATAATGGATGTTAAAATGCCAAAATTAGGAGAAAGTGTCCATGAAGGTACAATCGAACAATGGTTAGTTTCTGAAGGGGATCATGTGGATGAATATGAACCACTATGTGAAGTAGTTACAGATAAAGTAACAGCAGAAGTTCCTTCAACTATTTCTGGTACAATTACAGAGTTAATTGCTACTGAAGGTGAAACGATTGAAATCAATCAAACCATTTGTAAAATTCAACCCGATGATACATCTTTAAATTCTAATCAAGACGATACTAACGAAACTAATGAAACACCCAGTCAAACACAAAGTAATTCTGTAAAGAGCCAGTCTAAGCCTTCTAACACAAATCAATCATCTAAGCATTCGATCAATAATGGAAGATTTTCTCCAGTCGTATTTAAGATAGCTTCAGAAAACGATATTGATTTATCACAAGTCCCAGGCACAGGATTTGAAGGTAGAGTAACCAAAAAAGATATTGAAACTTATATTCAAGAAAATAACCAACAAAATTCAAAAGAAACATATACCACTCAGATAACGAATCATTCCGAAACAACTTCAAGAAATAATAACGCTTCATCAAATGAACCATTAGACGATTATACAATATCAGTTAAAGGCGTGCGAAAAGCAATTGCCCAAAATATGGTTACCAGTGCCACTGAAATTCCACATGGCTGGATGATGATAGAAGTCGATGCTACAAATCTTGTGAAAACTAGAAATCATTATAAGACTGTGTTTAAAAAACAAGAAGGATATAATTTAACTTTCTTTGCTTTCTTTGTAAAAGCTGTAGCAGAAGCTTTGAAATCTAATCCATTACTTAATAGCAGTTGGGATGGTAATGAAATTATAATTCATAAAGACATCAATATTTCAATAGCTGTAGCTGATGAAGATAAATTATATGTTCCTGTAATTAAAAATGCTGATGAAAAATCAATTAAAGGTATTGCTAGAGAAATCAATCAACTAGCACAAAAAGCTCGAAATCAACAACTGGCTCAAGAAGACATGACTGGTGGTACTTTTACAGTTAATAATACTGGTACATTTGGTTCTGTATCTTCAATGGGTATTATTAATCATCCTCAAGCAGCAATTTTACAAGTAGAATCAATTGTTAAAAAACCTGTTGTCATCGACGATATGATAGCTATAAGAAATATGGTTAATTTATGTATTTCAATTGATCATCGTATTTTAGATGGTGTTCAAACTGGACGATTTATGTCGCAAGTAAAAAATCGAATTGAAAGCTATTCAATTGAAACAACAAATATTTATTAAAAGTTTGTTATATTACAACCAACCTATTTGAACTATATGTTGTAAATTAGTAAAATGACAATAAATAATAATTGACTGAAAGGTGATTCTAAATGGATTTAAATTTTGATTTATATATGAATGGTGTTGTAGAACAAGCTAGAAATGAAATTGAATCTGCTGGTTATGAACAATTAACTACTTCAGATGAAGTTGATAAAGTATTTAAACAAGATGGCACTACACTCGTAATGATAAATTCTGTTTGTGGATGTGCAGGAGGTATAGCGCGTCCAGCAGCAAGTCACGCACTTCATTATGATAAGTTACCTAATAGATTGGTTACTGTATTTGCTGGTCAAGATAAAGAAGCAACTCAGCAAGCAAGAGACTATTTTGAAGGATACGCACCTTCAAGTCCTTCATTTGCACTGATGAAAGATGGTAAGATTACTGAAATGATAGAACGCCATCAAATAGAAGGTCATGACGTAATGGATGTTATCAATCAACTTCAAAAGTTATTTGATAAGTATTGTGAAGAAAGATAAGAGGAACAATACATGCTAACTTTAAATCCTTATAGAATTGGATTTAGAACACTTAAAACAGCTGTAGGAATTACTTTAGGTGTTATTTTAGCTAAATGGATAGGGCTTGATAACTATGCTTCAAGTGCTATCCTCATTGTTCTATGTATTAAACATACTAAGGTTCACTCACTACAAGCAATTGGTTCTCGATTCGTTTCGTGTTTATTAATGTTATTTTTTGGTTCATTTATTTTTAATTTACTTGGTCAAAATGCAATCGTTTTAGGATTAATTGTTTTATTATTTATTCCACTTACAGTGATGTTGAATGTTCAAGAAGGTGTAGTGACAAGTTGTGTCATTTTACTTCACGTATTTAATGCCAAAGTTATTGGGCTTCATTTAATTATTAATGAAATTTTACTTCTTATCATTGGCTTAGGAATAGCATTTTTAATGAATTTAATTATGCCTAGTCTAGATAATACATTAGGTAATTTTAAGAAAGAAATTGAAAATGAAATTAAAACAATATTTACACAATATAGTGAAGCATGTTTAAATATTAATAAACAATTGTCAATTTCTTTTGATACATTAGAAAACAATATTCGTAAGGCTAAATCTATTGCTTTTAGAGACGTTAAAAATCACTTTGTGCGAAATGAAAACTCATATTATCACTATTTTGATATGAGAGAAGAACAACTAGAAATACTACGCAGAATCCAAACATTAATTCATAATACTTCAGCTAATGATCCTTTGTTAGAGACTGTTGCCCATTTAATGGCTGAAATTGGAGATAATGTTAATAGTAATGATTATACTGTATTAAGACTACATTCATTATATGAGATACGTTTAAAATTAGACGAATTGCCATTGCCAGAATCACATCAATCTTTAAAATCAAGAGCAAGTATGATGCAAATTTTAAATGAATTAGAAGAATATTTAAATATTAAATCTCAATTCGGCTCTTTAAAATTACATAGTGAAATATAACATCTAAGATTAACTTCTAATCAAAGTAAAAAGACAAACTTTCTTTAAATACAAAAAGTTTGTCTTTTTTATTTGCATAATTTTAAGAAATAATAATAAAAACTATCGTCAAATTCGAATTTTTGTCGATAGTTTTTAATCTAATTAATTTTTAATGCATGAGAGGAACAAGACTTGTAAGTAACAATGCAGCTACAACTGCAATTAACATGATAATGATAATAATCTTTAGCACTTTATTATTCAATGTAAACGCTCCTTGAAACCTTTAAAATAATTTGATTATTCGTTATATTAATAACTTATAGTATATAAAATAACCTTAAATGATTTCGATAAAAATGGCAATCAATTTATTTACTCTAATTGTCAAAGTCAGTTAAAATATTATCTATATAAGAAAGGGGTTTTCATAATGATTAATAGTCGCCGTTTACTTAATACTTTTTTAGAGTTAGTGCAAATTAATTCTGAAACTGGGAATGAAGAAACGATACAACCCATTCTAAAAAAGAAATTTATAGATTTAGGATTAAAAGTTGTAGAAGATAATGCGTCTAAAAGAGAATGGTTAGGTGCAAATAATTTAATTTGTACCTTACCAAGTAGTAAAGGAAAAGAACATGTTTCTAAAATCTATTTTACTAGCCATATGGATACGGTTGTTCCAGGTATTAACGTTAAACCGATCCTTAAAGAAGATGGCTATGTATATTCAAATGGCACAACTGTATTAGGAGCAGATGATAAAGCAGGTATAGCTGCTTTGTTAGAAATGATTCAAACTATAAACGAACAACAATTACCTCATGGACAAATTCAATTTATTATCACTGTAGGAGAAGAAGCAGGTTTAAAAGGTGCTAAAGAATTAGATCAAAACTTGATAGATGCGGAGTTCGGCTATGCTGTCGATGCCAGCCAAGCGGTTGGAACAACAGTGGTGGGTGCTCCAACTCAAATGATTATCAATACAACTATTTATGGGAAAACAGCACATGCTAGTAAACCCAACCAAGGTATAAGTGCAATTCATATTGCAGCTAAGGCGATTAATAAAATGCATTTAGGTCAGATTGATCAAGATACCACAGCGAATATTGGTAAATTTTATGGTGGTTCTGCTACAAATATTGTTGCAGATAAAGTCATTTTAGAGGGAGAAGCTCGTTCGCATAATGATAAAAGTTTAGAATATCAAGTCAACCATATGAAAGAGACTTTCGAAACGACAGCAAAAGAATTAGGGGGTAAAGCAAACGTTGAAATTTCTAAGAGTTATCCTGGTTTTAGAAGAAACGATTCTGAGACTGTAACTCAATATGCTATAAAAAGTGCGAAAATTTTAGGCCTTTCAGGTAAAACTGTTATTGCTGGCGGAGGTTCAGATGGAAGTATTATTAATACGTATCATATTCCAACTGTTATATTAGGTGTAGGATATGAACATATTCATACTACTTCTGAACGTATTCCTGTAGCTGCTTTAAATCAACTTACGAATCAATTGATTAAAATTGTTGAATTAGTAGCGAAATAATATTTTACTTTAGTGAAGTCATTTATATTTTTGTGATACAATACTAATGAAATTATTGAATAAGAGAGGTAAGTAATATGACTCAACAAATAGGTGTAGTAGGTTTAGCTGTTATGGGTAAAAACCTAGCATGGAATATCGAATCACGTGGTTATAGCGTATCTGTTTATAACCGTTCTAGTGATAAAACAGATTTAATGATTAAGGAATCAGAAGGTAAACAAATTCATCCAACGTATTCTTTAGAAGATTTTGTAAACTCTTTAGAAAAACCACGTAAAATATTATTAATGGTTAAAGCTGGTCCTGCTACAGATGCAACAATTGATAGCTTATTGCCTTTATTAGATGACGATGACATTTTAATTGATGGCGGTAATACAAACTATCAAGATACAATTCGTCGTAACAAAGCACTTGCTGAAAGTGGTATCAACTTTATTGGAATGGGTGTTTCTGGTGGTGAAATCGGAGCGTTAACTGGTCCATCTTTAATGCCTGGTGGTCAACAAGAAGCTTACAACAAAGTAAGTGATATTTTAGATGCCATTGCTGCTAAAGCAAAAGATGGTGCTGCATGTGTAGAATATATTGGACCAAATGGTGCAGGACATTATGTAAAAATGGTTCATAATGGTATCGAATATGCTGATATGCAATTAATTGCTGAAAGTTATGCAATGATGAAAGAATTATTAGGTATGTCTCATGAAGAAATTTCTAAAACGTTTAAAGAATGGAATGCTGGAGAATTAGAAAGTTATTTAATTGAAATAACAGGCGATATTTTCACTAAATTAGATGAAAATAATGAACCTCTTGTAGAAAAAATTCTTGATACTGCGGGTCAAAAAGGAACTGGTAAATGGACATCAATTAATGCATTAGAATTAGGTATACCATTAACAATCATTACTGAATCTGTATTTGCACGTTTCATTTCTTCAATTAAAGAAGAACGCGTAAATGCATCGAAAGTATTAAGTGGCCCTAAATCAAACTTTGATGGCAATAGAGAAGACTTCTTAGAAAAAATCCGTAAAGCGTTATATATGAGTAAAATTTGTTCATACGCTCAAGGTTTCGCCCAAATGCGTAAAGCGAGCAATGAAAATGAATGGAACCTTAAATTAGGTGATTTAGCAATGATTTGGCGTGAAGGTTGTATTATTCGTGCTCAATTCTTACAAAAAATTAAAGACGCATATGACAATAATTCAGGTCTTCAAAACTTATTATTAGACCCTTATTTCAAAGGTATTGTTACTGAATATCAAGATGCACTTAGAGAAGTAGTTGCTACTGGTGTTAAAAATGGCGTACCAACACCTGGTTTCTCAGCAAGTATCAGCTATTATGATAGCTACCGTTCAGAAGATCTACCTGCTAATTTAATTCAAGCTCAACGTGATTATTTTGGTGCACATACGTATGAACGTAAAGATAAAGATGGTATTTTCCATACTCAATGGACTGAAGAATAATCATTGTAGAATTAAAAATCTGGGACATCATTAAGTGTCTCAGATTTTTTTATTATGACAGTTTTGTATAGATGTCTTAATACATATAGCCTTGCTATTTAATTTACATTTAATCGATATATCCCAAGTTGACATTTAGAGACTCGATTAGTACGATAAATATAGGTGTAAACGTTTTCTAAATAACTGGATTATCGCTATATAATGCTATTACATATTATTTTATATTTATATAAATCCAGAAAAATTTAGATTATATATTGAAGACTAACATTGACTATTAAATATTTAACTCGAATATTATGATTAATTATTTCAAAGTTAATTGATTTACATAATACTTTCAAAGGAGCGATATAAATGGAAAAAAATTGGTGGAAAGAAGCCGTAGCATATCAAGTGTATCCGAGAAGTTTTAATGATAGCAATAATGATGGTATTGGTGATTTACCAGGGATGGTAGAAAAATTGGACTATCTGAAAGATTTAGGTATTGATGTCATTTGGCTTAGTCCAATGTATAAATCTCCAAACGATGATAATGGTTATGATATTAGTGATTATCAAGATATTATGGAAGAATTTGGAACAATGGAAGACTTTAATCATTTATTATCTGAGACTCATAAGCGTGGAATGAAATTAATTTTAGACCTTGTTGTTAACCATACATCTGATGAACACCCATGGTTTATAGAATCTCGTTCTAGTAAAGATAATCCTAAACGAGATTGGTATATTTGGGCAGATCCTAAATCTGACGGTTCTGAACCTAATAATTGGGAAAGTATTTTCAATGGTTCAACATGGGAATATGATGACACAACAAAACAGTATTATTTCCACTTATTTAGTAAAAAGCAACCTGATTTAAATTGGAGTAATCCTGACGTTAGAGAAGCTGTTTTTAAAATGATGAATTGGTGGTTCGAAAAAGGAATTGATGGCTTTAGAGTCGATGCGATCACACATATCAAAAAAACATTTGAAGCTGGTGATTTACCTGTTCCAAAAGGAAAACAATACGCTCCAGCATTTGATGTTGATATGAATCAACCAGGCATTCAAGATTGGCTTCAAGAAATGAAGGACAAATCACTTAGCCATTATGACATTATGACTGTTGGCGAAGCAAATGGCGTAAATCCAGATAATGCAAAAGAGTGGGTTGGAGAAAAAGAAGGTAAATTCAATATGATTTTCCAATTTGAACATTTAGGTTTATGGAGTACTGGAGACTCTAAATTTGATGTTTTATCTTATAAAAATGTATTAAACCGTTGGCAAAAACAACTAGAGAGTATAGGATGGAATGCACTATTTATTGAAAATCATGATCAACCTAGACGTGTTTCTACTTGGGGAGATGATACAAAGTATTGGTTTGAATCTGCTACTAGCCATGCAGTGGTATATTTCTTACAACAAGGCACACCTTTTATTTATCAAGGTCAAGAAATTGGTATGACAAACTATCCATTTGAAAGTATTGAAACATTTAACGATGTTGCTGTAAAAACAGAATATCAAATTGTTAAATCTCAAGGTGGAGATGTTAATCAGTTATTAGATAAATATAAAATGGAGAATCGTGATAATTCTAGAACACCTATGCAGTGGACTAATGAAGTAAATGGAGGTTTTACTGAAGGTACGCCATGGTTCCCAGTCAACCCTAACTATAAAACAATAAATGTAGCACAACAATCCGAAGATTCAGATTCCGTTCTTAATTTTTATAAACGTCTAATTAAATTAAAAAAATCCGATGATATATATACTTATGGTGAATTTAATTTAATCGATGATGCGAATGAGAATATTTTTGCTTACACACGTAAACTTAATAATAAGACAGTTCTAGTTGCAGGAAATTTAACAGATCATGTTGCATCATTAAATTTACCATTTGAAGTTGAAACATCTCAAATTAAGCTACACAATTATAAAAATGATTTAGATATCACTAATATGAAACCTTTTGAAGCATTCGTAGCCGAACTTTAATAGTAAAGCGTTAGATGACATAAGTTTAATAACTTAGTCATCTAACGCTTCTTTTATTCTATATCATAAGTTTCTTGTTTAATAGGTAGCCATAATTGTATTTTAGTGAACGGGTCCTCGAATGAGAGATCAAAAGGATAAATTTCAACATATAAGCTATTTTTTTCATAGGGTAGAGTAAGTTGTAAGCTGGATTCAATATAATACCAAGCTTCATTAACAGTATAATCCACTTGACCTTGCAAATTAAATTTTGCATAGTGTCGCCCTGGTAACAATCGGCTTTCTAAGTGAGCTGGATAACGTTCACTAGGTACGCCCACAAATAATTCTACACCTTCATCTAAAGGACATGTAATAACAAATAACTCATATGGACTTATATTATTATATCGTTTTAATTCTTTTATTTTACCATCTAAATATAAATCTTCTAAAAAGTCAGGAACTTTGTAAGGGTTAGATAGTTGATTAGCCTCAATATATTTTACATATCCAACTAAAGGTGTGTCTTTAGTCGTTTCTAGTCTGTAAGGGTATGGTGCTCTTTCTGTAGTTGTTAATTTAATATACAAGCGTTCATTCATTTTTAGTTCTTCTTTTTTAGTAGAAGCTTGAATAGGAGATATTCCATGAAAATCACTAAAATCATTTGCAAAGTCATTTGAACTTAAATAATTATAGCGTTTTGCTACATCAACTAATCTCGAAGAACTTTGTATCATTTCTTTAGCAGCTTCAGTCATTTTTCGAGAGTGAGCATAACTTTCAGGAGGTTGTCCAACAATCATTTTAAACGATTGATCAAGATGGTAAGGAGAGAGACCAACGTAATCACTTAAATCTTGCAAATTAAAAGGCTCTAATAAATGATCTTCTATATATACAATTGCCTGTTGTATCTGCTTGATAACGTCCAAAACTTTCACTCCAATAAATTTACAATCAATACTAATATTTTACATTATTTTATAAAAATATACATCAATAATATAAAATTAAATTAAATTTTTAAATGACTCTTTCGATATTCAATTTAAAAAGGACAAGACCTTATTTTCAATGAGTGAAAATAATATAATGTGTCTTATCCTTTATACATTTATCACATGAAACGTCTAGTATATCTGTTTATTGAATATCGTCCCACCAATGATTTCCGTCTCTGCTTAATAATAAATCACTTTCGATAGGGCCATTTGTCCCTGATTTATAGTTAGGGAAGTTTGGATCAATCATAGTCCAATGTTCTTGAATAGCGTCTACAAATTTCCATGTAGATTTAAGTTCTTCCCAATGTGTAAAGTTCGTTGCATCACCTTTAAGACAATCGAATAACAAGTTTTCATATGCATCTACTGTGTTCATTTTATCTTGTGCACTCATAGCATAAGACAGTTGAACAGGCTTTGTTTCGATACCTTGAATACTTTTCTTAGCATTTAAGTGTAATGAAATACCTTCATTAGGTTGAATATTAATAACTAATAAATTAGAATCTAGTAATCGATCCGTTTGATAATATAAATTCATAGGAACTTCTTTAAATTCTACAACAACTTGTATACATTTAGACTTCATACGCTTACCAGTACGAATGTAGAATGGTACACCAGCCCAACGGAAGTTATCGATAGTTAATCTTCCAGAAACAAAGGTTGGTGTATTGGAATCAGATGCAACACGATCTTCATCTCTATAAGCGATAACACGTTGGTCATTAATAGTTCCTTCTCCATATTGTCCACGCACAAAGTTTTGATTGACTTCTTCAGGTTTTAATTGTCTTAAAGATTTTAATACTTTCACCTTTTCAGCTCGAATATCTTCACTTTTAAGACTAATAGGTGCTTCCATTGCTAGTAATGCAACCATTTGTAACATATGGTTTTGTACCATATCTTTTAATGCACCGCTCGATTCATAATAACCTCCACGATCTTCAACACCTAGTATTTCTGAAGAAGTGATTTGTATATTAGAGATATACTTATTATTCCAAAGAGGTTCAAACATCGCATTAGCGAATCGTAGAACTTCGATATTTTGCACCATATCTTTACCAAGATAGTGATCAATTCTGTATATTTCTTCTTCTTTAAATGATTGTCGTAATTGATTATTTAATTTTTCAGCAGATTTAAAATCACTACCAAATGGTTTTTCAATTACAAGGCGTTTAAATCCTTTAGTTTCAGTTAAGCCAGAAGCTTTTAAATAATCAGAAATTGGTCCAAAGAATTGAGGTGCCATTGCTAAATAGAATAGGCGATTACCTTCTAATTTAAATGTATCATCAAGTTCATTAGAGAATGCTAATAATTCATGATAACTTTCTTCTTCATTGACATCATTTTTAAAATAAAAAACATGTTCTATGAATTCATCGAGTCGATCAGTATCTTTGACGTGCGTTTGAATAGATTGTTTAACTTGTTCACGGAAAAAGTCGTTAGTATAATCTCTTCGACCAACGCCAATAATGGCAATATGTTCATCTAAATTATCTTGTTGATATAAGTGGAATAAAGAAGGGAATAATTTTCTATGACTCAAATCTCCAGTTGCGCCAAATATAGTAATTAAACAAGGGATATGTTTAGTGTGTGTGTTCAAATTCAAAACCTCAATTCTTTAATTGCTATGATTAATTCATTATAAATTAAAACTGTTTTTCTTGATATGTTTTTGCCTAAAATTGTTGATAATATTTACAACATTAAACTAAATAACATACAATTTATTTTTTATAAGTTACATTATACCCTAAATTCTGATAAATTCATTTATTTTATTTCATATGATAACAAACTTATAGACGTATGATAAAATATATTGAAGAAAGAGGAGGCAAATGCATGGAAGTTACATTTTTTGGAACGAGTGCGGGTTTACCTACTAAAGATCGTAATACTCAAGCGATTGCTTTAAACCTAGAACCTTATTCAAATTCAATATGGTTATTCGATGTAGGAGAGGGGACTCAACATCAAATTTTGCATCACTCGATAAAATTAGGCAAAGTTGATCATATTTTTATCACGCATATGCATGGCGACCACATTTTTGGATTACCTGGATTATTAACAAGTCGTTCATTCCAAGGTGGAGAAGATAAGCCATTGACGTTAATAGGGCCAACAGGTTTGCAACAATTTATTGAAACCGCTTTGAAATTATCTGAATCTCATTTAAACTATCCTATTACATATATTGAAATTGATAATAATTTTACATATCATCATAATGGCTTTACAGTTTCATCAAGGTTATTAAATCATGGTATACCTTCATATGGTTATCGAATTGAGGCTCCTACAACACCAGGTACAATTGATGTAACTGCATTAAAGGCCATTGGACTAGAACCGGGTCCTAAATATCAAGAAGTAAAAATGTTTGATACTTTTGAATATAATAATCAAATTTATCTTTCTAAAGACTTTAAAGGTCCAGCCAAACCAGGACCTATTGTTACTATTTTTGGAGATACGAAACCATGTGATAACGAATATATACTTGCAGAAAATGCGGATATTATGATTCATGAAGCAACATATATTGACGGTGACAAAATTTTAGCAAATAACTATCATCATAGTCACATTGACGATGTATTTAGGTTAATTCATCAGTCTAATGTGAAGAAAAGTTTTATTACCCATCTAAGTAATCGATATAATTTAGAAGATATAGAAGAGATAAACCGTGCATTAAAAGAAATGAAAGATACACCAAATTTTGAGTTTGTTAAAGACTTTGATACATTCAAATTTTAAATAATAATAGCGTTTTAAATGCTACGTAAAAACTAAAAAATAGCTATAACGATATGTATGACTTAATTTTCGTTATAGTTATTTTTAATATTTATTACTCATCTTCACTTTTAGAAAGGGCGATACTTCTATGAACTGCAGCATCTAGACAGGCTTTAAAAATACTCTCAATATCATGTCGATCAAGTTCATTTAATCCAGCTTGTGTTGTGCCACCTTTAGAGGTAATATTTTTTCTAAGTTGTTCCATACTTAAATCCGATCGTTCAATCATCTTACTTGTTCCAATAATGAGATTCTTAATGGATTCTTCAACTTGTTTTTTTTCAAGACCTAATGATGTTCCTGCTTTAACATATTGTTCAAATACATGATATAAAAAAGCTGGTCCGCTTCCTGTAATAGCCGTCACTTGATGTAAATATTCTTCGTCAACTTCAATAACTGAGCCAAAAGCACTAATTAATTCTGTTACTTCATCTTTAGAATGAGGATCGAAATTACCAGAAAAACTAATACCTGTTACTGAATGACCTACCTGTGCATTTGTATTGGGCATAATTCTAGCAACGGGATTATTCGTTTCTAACTTTTCTCGGATATAATTTATCGATAAACCAGCCATAATAGATATAAAACGATGGTCTGATTGTATATGTGATTTAATACGTGATGCGACCGTTTCAAAATCATGAGGCTTAGTACCTAGAAAAACATAATCTGCATCTTTTAATAAAAATGCATCATCGTAACTATATTTTACTCCTAATTCTTTCGCAAATGATTTTAACGTATTTTCATTTGATTTATTTGTTAAATAAATATCGTTATGATTTAATATTTTAGAATCAATAATTCCTTTAAAAATGGCTTGTGCCATGTTACCAGCGCCATAAAATACTAACTTCATAAAACAGCACCATCCTTACCCTTAATTGATAAAACTATAGTAACATATTCAATATAATTATTATCAAAAATTAACTATACTTGTTAGATAGGAGAGAGTCATCCGTGATTGTAGGTAAACATTTCATCGTAACTGGAGGAACTAGTGGCTTAGGTTTAGAAATAACGAAAGAATTATTAAAAAAAGGCGCATATATTACCCTCATTGTTCGTAGTACGGAGAAATTCGAAAATATTAATTTTAATCCGTACAAACATCGTGTTTCAATGATTAAATGTAATTTACAAGATATTTCACAAATAGATAATATTTCTAAATCTCTTTGTTATCCGATTGACGGAATCATTTATAGTGCAGGTTTAGGCTTTTTTAAATCAATACAATCTCATTCGTTAGAAGAAATCATGGAAACTTATGATGTAAATGTGCTTGGTTTTATTACATTATTTAAAACTGTTAAACCCTATTTAACAATGAACGCTTCTATAGTGGCTATTTCAAGTCAGGCAGCATTTGTAACGCAAGCGAATGCTGCATTTTATGGCTCATCTAAAGCTGCTTTAAATGGCGTATTAAATGCTCTAAGAATTGAGGAACAAGACTTTCATGTAATGACTGTTAATCCAGGTCCCATTAATACACCATTTCATAAAAAAGCAGATCCATCATTGAAGTATGCTAATAAATATGCATCACTAATGATAGATCCCAAAATACTCGCAGAAGACATCGTTAAAGGTATCATCACTCGTAAAGTAGAAATTAACAAGCCGCTATGGATGAATCCACTATTAAAACTTTACCAATTAGCTCCTAGAAAAATTGAAAAATATTTTACTTCATTGTTTAAAAATAAAATATAATTTAACCTAAAAAAGTGATGAAGCATTCATCATAGATACTTCATCACTTGTACTTTACATCAACGATTGTTTATAAGAATTTATAATAATGATTCCTTACTCAAGATGCTGAGTATATTCCAAATCTTTCACACGGTGACGTGCAGATTTAATTTGATCCAAACTTACTGTTTTATTAAAATTAGCAATATTATCTTTTAATTGTGAAACAGAACTTGCACCAACAATAATAGAACCTAATGCATCATGGGATTTTAAATATTCGAATGATAAAGCACTTAAATTACTTTCAACTTCCTTAACAGAAGCAATCGTTTCTCCTAATTCATGATAATTATAGTCAAAAATACCATCAGAGAATTTCTGATCAAGTACATTAACACTATTTGAAGTAAGTAACCCTTTAAACATGGGACCACGTGCTAAAACTTTTACGCCATGAGAATGAATATGATTTAAAAGACGTTCTGGACGATTATCAATAAGATTAAATTGAGACATAATCGTTTCTATTTGACTGTGTTTTAAATAATACTCAATCACGTTAGGTCTAATAGAAGAGATTCCATAAGCTTTGATTACACCTTCTTTTTTCAGTTCATCGAATGCACTAATCGTCTCATCTAGGGGATCATCAATTGTACCTCCGTGAAGTTGATAAAGATCTAACTGTTCTAAGCCTAAACGTTTTAAAGAACTTTTAACACTTTCTTTAATATATTTTTTTGAAGGATCCCAAGTAGTACTACCATCATTAAGTGGTCTATTTCCTACTTTTGTTCCTATAACAATATCATCTCTATTTTGATATTTCTTTAAAGACTTTCCAACAATGTCTTCATTGACCCCTCTATCATAAATATCTGCGGTATCAAAATATGTGATACCATTTTCAATTGCACACTCAATAATTTCTTCTGCATGATGATATTCTGTGCCTAAACTCATACAGCCTAAACCTAGTTCCGAAATTTCAATGCCACTTTTTAATATATTTTTTTGCATGAACAATCTCCTTCCGATACACTTTAGTTAACGCATTTATCTTATCAATTTATTAACTTAATGAAAAGGGACGTGGATATAATGGACTTTAATGAAAAAACTTTTGATAGAACAGTCATTTATAATGGTAAAATTATCGATCTAGAAATACACGATGTGGAATTACCAGACGGAAAAACTTCCAAGAGAGAAATTATCAAGCATAATGGTGCTGTGGCAATTTGCGCTATTACTCCAGAAAAAGAAGTATTATTGGTTAAACAATATCGTAAACCTATTGAAAAACCCTTGTTAGAAATTCCAGCAGGTAAACTAGAAGAAGATGAAGAAAGAGAAGAAGCAGCTAAACGCGAATTAGAAGAAGAAACTGGCTACAAAGCTAATCATCTAACGTTCATCACTCATATGTATGGTTCTCCAGGATTTTCAAATGAGAAACTAACTATTTATTTTACTGATCATTTAAGTGTAGGAGAATTAAATTTGGATGATGACGAATTTGTAGAATTGCATAAAATACACTTAGACGATATCCATGCACTTTTAGAAAATCATGAAATTGAAGATGCGAAAACAATGATTGCTTTACAATATGTATTATTAAATTATAATCATTCTAAATAAGATGTGATAACTACTTGATTTTCACTAAATTTATTGGTAATTTATTAATTGAAATAATTTAGTTTAAAATGATTATAATTAATTGAGGAGTGATGCTCCCGTGGAAGAACGTCTAAATAGAGTAAAACAACAATTACAGCAATCTTCTTATAAATTAACACCTCAACGCGAAGCAACAGTTCGTGTGTTAATTGAGAATGAAAAAGATCATCTCAGTGCTGAAGATGTATATTTAAAAGTAAAAGATAAAGCACCTGAAATAGGTTTAGCTACTGTTTATCGAACTTTAGAACTACTTGCTGAATTAAAAGTAGTAGATAAAATTAATTTTGGTGATGGCGTAGCGCGATTTGATTTGAGAAAAGAAGGTGCTAAACATTTTCATCATCACTTAGTTTGTATGGAATGTGGTAAGGTAGATGAAATTCATGAAGACTTACTACCAAAAGTAGAAGAACGTGTTGAATCAGAATATCAATTTAAAATTTTGGATCATCGCTTAACATTTCACGGTATATGTTCAGAATGCCAAGCTAAAGGTAAATAATAAGTTAAACCTAATAAAGTGTTGTATCAACTCTATATACAAATGCTTGAAGAACTTTTCAAGATAAAAAAGTAATATGTAATAATTAATCGATAGAAGGTGTGAAATTAAGAATCAACTTTGAATTCTATTTCATACCTTTTTTATATAAACAGAGGTGTAATATGAAGACGATTATTGAAGAATTCTTAAAATTTATTCAAATTGAAAAGGGATTGAGTGAAAATACTATCGGCGCATATCGACGTGATTTAGCTAAATATGAAGAATACATGAAAGAACATAAAATTGCTCATATCGATTTTATTGATCGCCAAGTTATACAAGAATGCTTAGGATATTTAATAGACCAAGGTGCTTCTGCTAAATCAATGGCGCGTTTTATCTCTACAATTCGCAATTTTCATCAATTTGCACTTAGAGAAAAATATGCCGCTAAAGATCCAACTGTCTTAATTGAGACTCCGAAATATGAGAAGAAGTTACCCGATGTTTTAGAAGTTGAGGAAGTCATTCAACTTTTGGAAACACCGGACTTAAATAAGAAAAATGGGTATCGTGATCGTACAATATTAGAATTATTATATGCGACTGGCATGCGTGTTTCTGAACTGATACAAATTAATATTGAGGATATAAATCTTATTATGGGATTTGTTAGAGTATTTGGTAAAGGTAATAAAGAACGAATTATACCATTAGGAGACACTGTGATTGAATTTCTAGATACGTATTTAGAAAAGATACGTCCTCAACTTTTGAAAAAGACTATTACGAATGTATTGTTTTTAAATATGCACGGTAGACCTTTAACTAGACAAGGGATATGGAAGATGATTAAACAATATGGTTCAAAGGCCAATATTAATAAAACTTTAACTCCTCATACGTTGAGACATTCATTTGCTACACATCTTTTAGAAAATGGGGCAGATTTAAGAGCAGTTCAAGAAATGCTTGGTCATTCAGATATTTCAACAACGCAACTTTATACACATGTGTCTAAATCTCAAATACGACAAATGTATAATCAATTCCATCCTAGAGCTTAAAATAAAAGAAAGAAAAGTGAATGATTTAACTTTTCTTTCTTTTATTTTTAAGTGCTTTTTTTCTAGCTGCAATGATATCGCTTCTATCTCTTAGACGATGACAATGAACAATCATGTCATCATTGTTAATTTGTGTCTTATATTCATAATTAGGATATAAATTGATAATTTTCCTTTCTACCGCAGATTTAATTGGCAACTGTATTGGTTGAAATGTCTGATCATGTTTCACTTTTTCTATTTGATTTTGAATCAATAAAGTAAATTCATTGACCTTTAAACCAAGTGTCTCTTTATCTTTTGCATGCTTAAATGTATATAACGCTTTTTTAAAGCTTTTTAATGCACCTAACTTATTACATCGTCTATAGTGATACATTGCAGTTGAAAATAGTATTAAACTAACTACAGCATCTTTCTTAGAAAAATTAGGTTTTGACTTCCATAATTCTTCTAAAATATCATGACATAAAAAATAATGTTGGTGTGTATGAAATTGATAGTAGAAGTGACTTAATGCTTTATTCATGAATACTCATCCTTAATTTAATTCTAATATATATTCATGCTATAATATTTAAGTGAATTATGCACAATTTAGATTTTATAATACAAGGAAGTTAATTTATGTACGAAGTTAAATTAGATGCTTTTAATGGCCCATTAGATTTACTTCTTCATTTAATTCATAAATATGAAATAGATATTTATGATATACCAATGAAAGCTTTAACTGAACAATATATGCAATATGTTCATGCAATGAAAGAAGTTGAAATTAATATTGCAAGTGAATATTTAGTGATGGCTTCAGAGTTATTAATGATAAAAAGTAGATTATTATTGCCACAACAAGAAACTGAAAATGACTTAGAAGAAGATCCTCGTGAGGAACTTGTAGGTCGTTTAATCGAATATCAAAATTATAAAGAATATTCTTTACTATTAACAGAATTAAAGAAAGAACGAGAATTATATTATACTAAATCACCAGCTGATTTATCTCACTTAGAAAAAGAAACGCATTGGGACAAAAATCAAACGATTGATTTGACTCAACTGATTGTTGCATACCAAAGAGTAAAAAATAGAGTAGCATTAAATACGCCAAAAGTAGTTGAAATTTCAAAAGATACTTTTACAATTCAACAAGCTACTGAAGTGGTTGCTAAACATTTAGAGAAACAAACAGCATTTAACTTCTTTAGTTTATTTAACTTTAATGAACCTGTGAGTAAAGTCGTTACACATTTCTTAGCAATATTAGAAATGGCTAAAGCAGGTCTTATTAATATAGAACAGTCAAATAACTTTGAAGACATCAATATCATTAGAGGAGTGAACTATGCGATTGGATAACCTTGGAATTATAGAGTCCTTATTATTTACTGTAGGCGATGAAGGACTGGAAGCACGTCAGCTTGCAGATATTTTAAAAATGGATTTAGATGAACTTGATCAATTAATTTCGACGTATCATTCAAAAGGTCTTGAAATACAAAGATATGGTTCCATTTATATGTTAACCTCCAAAAAAGAGTGTGCACCTTTTATCGAAGTACTAGTGAAGCAAAAAGCAAACATGAAATTATCTCAAGCTGCTATGGAGACACTATCAATTATTGCTTATAATCAACCATTAACTAGAAGTGATATCGAAATAACAAGAGGTATCAATTCTGATGGTGCAGTGAGAACATTAATTGCTAGAGGACTTATTGAAGCAAAAGACATGGAGAATTCGCGGAGTCATTTACTCATGACTACTGATTTATTTTTAAATGTTTTTGGAATGAAATCAATAGAAGAATTACCATCTACTGAAGAAGATAACGAAGAGATTGAGAATTTCTTTAGTACACTTACAAATCAAAAGGAGAAATAAAATGAATAAAGATTTAGAAAGACTTCAAAAACGAATTGCTAACAGTGGATATACCTCTCGAAGAAAGGCAGAAACTTTAATCACTGAAGGTAAAGTGAAAGTAAATGGTCAAGTAGTTACAGAACTTGGAACGAAAGTTAAATCTTCAGACACTGTTGAAGTTGAAGGAATTAAAATTGAGCAAGAAGATAAAATTTATATTCTGTTCTATAAACCAACGCAAGTGATTACTAGTGTTTCAGATGATAGAGGTAGAACGGTTGTAACAGATTATTTTAAAGATTTAGAAGCAAGAATTTATCCAGTTGGACGATTAGACTATGATACTTCAGGGTTATTATTACTTACAAATGATGGTGAATTTACTAACCTAATGACTCATCCCAGATATCATATTCAAAAAAAATATGTTGCAAAATTAAAAGGGTATTTAATGAGAGAAGAAGTTAAATCATTAGAACAAGGAATTGAATTAGAGGATGGTTTTACACAACCTGCTCAAGTTAAAATAAAAAATCAAAATAAAGAAAAAAATACGACACTGGTTGAAATAACTATTAGCGAAGGTAGAAATAGACAAGTTCGACGTATGTTCGAACATTTTAATCACACCGTCGATAAATTAATACGAATCGAATTTGGAAATCTTAATTTAAAAGGATTAAATGCAGGTGAAGGTAGAGTATTAACACCTCATGAGGTGAAAATATTAAGACATATGGCTGAAAATGGTAATTAATTCGAAATAACTTAACAATACAAAGTATTTTCTCAATTACAATGTGTATCTTTTTTTATTTATTCACTGTAATTATAAATCATAGGTCCTACATCAAAAAAGATATTTTGCTATTTTTTTCACAAAGTCAATTGAATCGAAAGCTTTAATATAGTGAATATGCTATAATTAAAATGGTATAGAGCATGTGTAGGAGGTATATTGTAATGATGAATGAAATATTAATTGTAGACGATGAAGATAGAATCAGAAGATTATTAAAGCTTTACTTAGAAAGAGAATCGTTTACTATCCATGAAGCAAGTGATGGTAGAGAAGCATATGAACTTGCTATGGAAAATGACTATGCGTGCATTCTTTTAGATTTAATGTTGCCTGAAATGGATGGTATTGAAATGTCATCAAAATTACGTGAGCATAAAGATACGCCTATTATTATGCTTACAGCTAAAGGCGAAGAAACCAATCGTGTGGAAGGATTCGAATCAGGTGCAGATGATTATATAGTGAAGCCTTTCTCTCCCCGAGAAGTCGTATTAAGAGTGAAAGCATTACTGCGTAGAACTCAAACATCTAAACCAGAACAAAACGAACCACATGCAAGAGATGTCATTGAGTTTAATCATCTTATTATCGATAATGATGCACATCGTGTATTAGCGGATCAACAACAAGTGAATTTAACTCCAAAAGAATATGAGCTATTAATATACTTAGCAAAAACACCTAATAAAGTATTTGATCGTGAACAACTATTAAAAGAAGTTTGGCATTATGAATTTTATGGTGATCTAAGAACTGTAGACACACATGTTAAACGATTAAGAGAAAAATTAAATCGAGTTTCTGAAGAAGCAGCACATATGATTCAGACCGTTTGGGGTGTCGGTTACAAATTTGAGGTCAATACAAATGATGAATCGACTAAATAGTGTTGTTATAAAACTGTGGTTAACTATAATATTTATAGTAACGACAGTTTTAATTTTATTAAGTGCAGCATTAATTACATTTATTCAATATTATTACACCCAACAAACAGAAAATGCTATAAGAGAAGATGCTTCAAGGATTAGTCATCTTGTTGAAAAAGCTGATAACAAGTCACTTGCCATACAACATAGTCAGGAATTGATTGATGGTACAGGTGGCGTTATTATTATGTCTAATAAAAATATGTCAGCAGAAAAATCATATAATCTGATTAAAAAAAGAATGTTAAAAGAAATTCAAAACAACGACAACTTTAATAAAGTATTTGATACAGGGAAATCTGCCACACAAAACGTCACAATAAGTGAAAAAGGAGCTTCCCATTCTTATATTCTTTTAGGATATCCGATGCAATCTCAAGATCGTAAACATACTAAGTTTAGTGGCGTATTTATATATCAAGATTTAAAAACAATTGAAGATACTAATAATGCAATTACCATTATTATTTTAATTACTGCCATTGTATTTTTAATTGTTTCAACGATTTTTGCGTTCTTTTTATCTAATCGTATCACTAAGCCACTTAGAAAATTAAGTACACAGGCAATCAATGTATCGAATGGAGATTACTCTCAAAAAACAACAGTAAATACGAAAGATGAAATTGGTGAACTTTCTTATACGTTTAATAATATGAGTTATAAAATTCAAGAACACATTGAAGCTTTATCTACTCAAAAAAATATTCGTGATCGTTTATTTAATTCTATGATTGAAGGTGTAGTGGGTTTAAATGATAAAAGTGAAATTATTTTATCTAACAAAATGGCAGACCAAATACTACCGACAATTGATAAATCTATTTATTCAGAAATTAAAAATCAAATTAATGCCACATTTCATTCAAAAGGTACAGAGTTTAATGAATATACAATAAACTCTAAGTATTATGTGTTTATAATGAGCTATATTGATCGTATTCAACAAGATGGTCGTAGCGGGATTGTAACCATCATAAGAGATATGACAAATGAACATAATCTTGATCAAATGAAAAAAGATTTTATCGCAAACGTATCCCATGAACTCCGTACACCGATTTCGTTATTACAGGGTTATACTGAATCGATAGTCGATGGCATTGTAACAGAACCTAACGAAATCAAAGAATCACTATCAATTGTATTAGATGAAACAAAACGACTTAATCGCCTTGTCAACGAGCTTTTAAATGTTGCAAGAATGGATGCGGAAGGATTAGCCATTAATAAAGAAATACAGCCTATAATGCCATTATTACGTAAAATACAACTTAAATATCGTCAACAAGCACAAGATTTAGAACTAAACATAGACTTGTTACCAAATATTAATGAAGATGATTTATGGAATTACGATGCTGATCGAATTGATCAAGTACTCACAAACTTAATTGATAATGCAACACGCTATACACATCCTGGAGATTCAATTACGATTACTGCTAATAAAGATAGTCAGTACCAAATTTTAAATATAAAAGACACAGGTAGCGGCATTGCTCCCGAACATCTTGATCATGTATTTGATCGTTTTTATAAAGTAGAAGCTTCTAGAACTAGAGGTAAACAAGGAACTGGTTTAGGATTATTTATTAGTAAGATGATTATTCAAGAGCATGGCGGAATTATTTCTGTAGAAAGTACAGTGAATAAAGGCACAACCTTTATTATTAAATTACCTAAACCTTCTATAGATTCTAAATAATTAACTTTCGACAAAATAAGATTAAATATCCAAATTATTTGAGATTATGCTCTTCAAAGTTAAAGATAAAACTTTGAAGAGCGTTTTTATATCTATAGTTTTTTTAAATTAATATTTCATTTCATATTAATTTAAAATCAGTCGACGAAATTGATGAACCATATCTCTCATTTTTATAAATAAACAGAGATATTGCAATGAAGGAGTTATTCATGTAATATAAATTTTAAATGATAAATTCAATAATTCATCTTCGGGGTAGGGTGTAATTCCCAACCGGCAGTAATTTGAGCCTGCGACCCGCTTCAATGGAAGTGGCTGATTCAGTGTAAATCTGAAGCCGACAGTATAGTCTGGATGGGAGAAGGTGGAGGTTTTTTGTTGTGTAAAAGTATCCTCCAATTCTTAGTAAGATGAATGGAAGGAGAAAACTGAATATGCAACAAAATAAACGTTTAATTACCATAAGTATGTTGAGTGCAATTGCATTCATATTAACATTTTTGAAATTTCCATTACCATTTTTGCCTCCATACTTAACATTAGATTTTAGTGATGTACCGACTTTATTAGCTACTTTTATTTTTGGTCCTTTATCTGGTCTTCTTGTAGCATTAATTAAAAATATATTAAATTTCTTATTTAATATTGGCGATCCTGTTGGGCCTGTGGCAAATTTTTTAGCAGGGGCTAGTTTTTTACTAACAGCTTATTTTGTTAGTCATCGTAAACAATATTCATCTCGTCGTTCACTAATTATAGGATTAGTTGCCGGCACTATTGCAATGACTATCGTTTTAAGTATTTTAAATTATTTTGTCTTACTACCTTTATATGGCATGATATTTAATCTTGGTGATGTATTTACTAATTTAAAAGTAATTATTTTATCTGGTATTATTCCTTTTAATATTATTAAAGGATGTGTAATATCGATTATTTTTATCTTGCTATATCGCCGTTTAAAAAAAGTATTGAAATAAAATCAAAACCTCCGATGACTTCTTAGTAGGAATCATCGGAGGTTTTATATTATAATTATGGTAATGCAATTTTATTTACGGATTTATTCAAATTTTAAGGCATCTCCATCAAAAGGCTCTTCTTCAATTTTAATTGAATCAGTTGGACAGCCTTCAAGAGCATCTTCCATATCTTCATATAATTCTTCTGGTACTTCTGCAGTACCTTGATTATCGTCAAGGATTACGAAAGCAATACCTTCGTCATCATAATCGTAAATATCTGGTGCAGCAGCGCCACAAGCACCACAAGCAATACATGTATCCATATCAACGATTGTGTACTTTGCCATTTTATTCGCCTCCTTTGATAAAAATGCTACACTAGTCATAATAAATAATTTTATTATATTCTAGATATAAAAGTTCTATAAAAGAGGAGTTCACTCATGCAAGAAATGATTAGTTATGTTAAACATCACTCATTCAATTATAAAACTAATAAAAGTATATATAATATTTTAAGTGGAAAAAAGTCACATCAAACGTTTTTTGATGCGAGCTCTCAACAACTTTTATCATTATATCATAGTTTACCTAAATTAAAATATCAGACATTTGAACGACTTTTAAATAAAAATGATATAAAAGAATTAAATATCAAGGTGCATCCTCGATTCACTTATGATAGTCTTAATAATACTTTTAAATGTATTCAATTATTAATTCAGACGATATCTCAATATCTCCATCATCAACTTAAATTCGTACCAATGAACCAACAGGTTATTATTCAAAATAAAGTTAAAAAGGTTTATGGAACTATTATTGAAAATGATTTAATAAAAGACTTTGAAAATGAAGTGACTGATTTATTTCAAGCAATCAGTTTAAATAACAATAATAAGTGTTACCTTCATTATTATTTGCATGGTTATGATGAGCCTATGTATACAAGACAACAGGTAAGTTTGATTGAGAATATTTCTATTTCAAAATTATATACATTAGAATTGAATAATTTAGTCACCTTAGGAAGTGAAATTGAAAATAAACAACGTTATCCTATATTGTCTGAATGTATTATTCTTTCATCATTATTAAATAAAACATCTATTACTCAACAATATCTTCATCAAGGTTTGAGTTTAAATGAAATCGCAATTGCACAGAATGTTAAACTTAATACAATAGAAGATCATATTTTAGAATTATTTATTAAAGGTTATGAGAAAAATTACGAAAATTATGTGGGAAAAAAAGATATTTTTCAATTTACTCAATACTATACAGAGCATAAAGGAGAAAGATTAAAACGATATAAACAAGAGTTTGATCATTTATCATACTTTGAAATTAAACTCATGATTGTTGGGATAGAAAGAGGTGAAATGAATGTTAGAGAACAATCTTAAACAATGGTTTGGACATGAAAGTTTTCACCCAGGTCAGAAAGAGGTCATAGAAAGTGTATTACAAGGCAATCATACACTTGGTGTTTTGCCAACAGGTAGTGGGAAAAGTCTGTGTTATCAATTTCCAACTTATATGCAACAAAAACCTACTCTTATTATTTCACCGCTAATTTCTTTAATGGATGACCAAGTGATGCAACTTAAATCTCAAGGTGAACGAAGGGTTGTGTGTATTCATTCAGGTATGGATGAACAAGAAAAAAAAGAAAATATCAATGTATTAAATCAAAGTCGTTTTATATTTCTAAGTCCTGAATTTATTCTTCAATCTCATCATTTCAATTTAATTAAAAACATTCCATTTGGTTTAGTAGTATTAGATGAAGCACATTGCTTATCAGAATGGGGATATGATTTTAGACCGCATTACGCACTTATTGGTCAAATCACTCATCATTTTAAATTAGCGACTATTTTAGCATTAACTGCTACTGCACCGCCACATTTAACAAGTGATTTAGAACATATTTTAAAAGTTAAATTAAACACTATACAAACTACTATGAATCGTAAAAATATTTCGTTATCACATTTTAATTTCAAGGATGACGACGAAAAAATAGAATGGTTATTGAAATTTATTGAATCTTCAGGTCCCACAATTATTTATGTATCATCTAAGAAAATATGCTTACAACTCGCAAAACTCATTTATCAACATGGATATTTAACTGGTATTTATCATGGGGATTTAACTTATCAAGAACGTCAAACTGTTCAAAATCAATTTATTAATAATTTTATTCCAGTTATTGTAGCTACTAGTGCTTTTGGAATGGGGGTTAATAAAAAAGACATTCGGACTGTTATTCATTTTCATTTATCATCTAGTCCTTCAAATTATTTACAAGAAATTGGACGAGCTGGGAGAGATGGAAAACAAAGTCAAGCGATTAGTCTATATCAACCAGACGATGCTTATATTCTAGAGACGTTACTCTTTAATGATGCTATCGTATCAGAAGATGTCGAAACTTTTGAGTTAGGCGCATTCCTTCCACCTAATAAAGAAGAAATTTTAACAGTATTACACCAAAATTATACATTTAAAGAATTGAAACACATTTTTAAAACCTCATATATACGTAAACAAGCTGGTTATCAAAGAATCATAGGTTATACTCGTATAGATCAATGTAGAAGAAAATTTTTACTGGAATTTTTTGGAGAATCTCCTAATCAATCTAATGAATGTTGTGACAATGATTCAGATTTAAGTAAAATTGAGTGTTACAACAGAAAAAAAGTTAAAAGACAATTTACTTTCAATGAAAAAATTAAAAACTTATTTAGAGTTTAGTGACTTTACTTTACTAAAATATTTTATACAGGATATAATTAAATTACAAAATGATTTATAAGAAATTTAAAAAATGATACATATTTATGCATTACTTGGGTATAAATAATGTGACAATTAAAATAAGAAAAAGAAAGGATGTTGACTATGTCTAGAGATAATTTTAAGGATGATTTTGAAAAAAATCGACAATCGATAGATTCAAACGATCAATTCGATCGTGTAAATAATGAAACTAACGATGAAATAGACAATTTTAACAATGAAACTGATCAACAGTTTCCACCAAGAAATGCACAAAGACGACAAAGAAGAAGAAACCAATCTTCTAGTCGTAACAAAAAATTTAACGATCAGGTTAATGATTATGAAGAAGGTTCATTAGATGACCGTTATGATGAGGAAACATTTGACAAAGTACATAACGAAAGTAACTCTCATCATAATCACGAGAATGATGAGAATAATCAACGTTCCAATATAGATGAGCATTATGATGAACGCAACCGTCATTCTAATTTAAATGATCGTCATAATAATGATGATCGTCGTAATAATTCTAATCATCGTTTTGAGGACGATAGTTATGAAAATGATGATAATAGTGATGATAGAATGAATAGTGATCATCGTCGTCATCGTGATTTTGATCAAGATAATGATAGACATGAAGATCATCATTCCAAAATCGGAAAAGATGCAACCATTGCTGGAGGAGCTGCTGCTACTGGAGCTGTTGGAGCAAAAGCATCACGTAATAAAAAACGTAAAAATAATCGTCATGATGAGGAAAATTATAGAGATAATGAAAATAGAAGTGTTCAACATGACAACGAAGATAATAATGAACTAGATAATAAACATCACAGAAAAAAAGGAAATAAAGGCAAAAAAGCTGCTGCAGTCGGTGCTGGCGCAGCTGGAGCAGGTGCTGCTGGTGCTGCTGCTTCTAAACATAAACATCATAATGAACATAACAATCTAAATCATCATGATGATGATAAACATCGTGAATACGAAGATAATGATGGTTTCCAAGCACATAACGGTAAGAAAAAACGTGGTTTAATGGGAATTTTACTTCCACTCATAGCTTTATTACTTATTTTAGCTGCTCTAGCTATTTTTATTGGCATGTATCTTAACAATGACCATAAAGATAAGAATAATAACACTGCAGATAATAAAACAGAACAAACTGAGAACAAAGATAAAGATAAAGACAAAGACAATGCTACAAATGAAAAAGACCAATCAAATGAAACAGCAACAACAAAAGAAGATAAATCAAGTGAATCAGATAATAGCACTAAAAAAGATAGTGATGAGTCAAATGAAGTAGCTACAACAGAAAACAGTACATCAAATGATAATAATGATAAAAATTCTACTGAAAATGCAACATCTGAAAATGATAACAATAAATCAAATGTATATAATAATTCATCAAGTTCAGATAATAACTCAAATTCTCAATCAACTCAAAATAACACACAATCAAGTAATAGTGTTGGCCAACAAACTCACGTAGTATCTGGTAATGATAATTTATATCGTATTGCAATTCAATACTATGGTGAAGGTACAGTTGAAAATGTAAATAAATTAAAACGAGCTAATGGCTTAACTAGTAATAATATTGTAAATGGTCAAAAATTAGTTATTCCTCAATAATATCTGAATGTATTAAAAAAGATACACCTAAAATGGTGTATCTTTTTTATGTTCATTTGAAGATAAGTAAATAATAATGTAAATATTTTTATTTAGAAATATATCAGTAAACTGATATAATATGTTAGTGATTAAAGGAGGCCATTAAACATGCAAACAATTGAAAGTATTATTATTGGTGGAGGCCCATGTGGTTTAAGTGCAGCCATTGAGCAAAAGAAAAAAGGCATAGAAACACTAGTAATTGAAAAAGGTAATATTGTAGATGCCATTTATCATTATCCTACGCATCAAACTTTTTTCTCTTCTAGCGATAAATTAAGTATTGGCGATGTGCCATTTATTGTAGAGGAAAGTAAACCTCGTCGTAACCAAGCACTTGTCTATTATAGAGAAGTAGTAAAATTTCATCAGTTGAATGTACATCCTTTTGAGGAAGTATTAACAGTTAAAAAAATTGGAAATAAATTTACAATTACAACAACTAAAGACGTGTATGAATGTAAATTTTTAACAGTTGCGACTGGTTATTACGGTCAACATAATACTTTAGATGTTAAAGGTGCGGATTTATCTAAGGTTAAACATTACTTTAAAGAAGCACATCCATACTTCAATCAAGATGTTGTGGTTATTGGAGGTAAGAATTCTGCAGTAGATGCAGCTTTGGAATTGGAAAAGGCTGGGGCAAATGTGACTGTATTATATCGTGGAGATCGATATTCAGCAGCAATTAAACCTTGGATTTTACCAAATTTTGAATCTTTAGTTAACCATGAAAAAATCGATATGGAATTTGATGCAAATGTTACTGAAATCACTCAACATTCAGTAACTTATGAAAAAAATGGTGAAACAGTAACAATACCAAATGACTTTGTTTTTGCAATGATTGGTTATCATCCAGACTATGAGTTTTTACAATCTATTGGTATAGATATTCATACTAATGAATTTGGAACAGCTCCAATTTATAACAAAGAAACGTATGAAACAAATGTGGAAAACTGTTATATTGCTGGTGTTATAGCAGCTGGTAATGATAATAATTCAATTTTCATTGAAAACGGTAAATACCATGGTGGCATTATCGCTCAAAATATTTTAAGAAAAAAACAAACTCCACTAGAAAGTTAAATTTCATTTATTTTAATTAAAAGAGAGAAACAATGAGTGCATCATCATTGTTTCTCTCTTTTTTAAGTTTCAAAGTATTCTTTCAATTCCTTGTGATTCATATGATTACTTAAACCAATTAAAAGTTTTAATCTTGCTTTAGGGCCATTTAATCCGTTAGAAAAAATAAGTCCCTCTTCAGCTAATCGAAAACCTCCACCTTCATAATCATATACTGGACTTACAATGCCATTAAATGAGCGAGACACAAGTACGATAGGAATATCTTTTTTGACACACGATTCAATACCTTTTAAACAACTTGGGGGTAAGTTACCTTGGCCTAACGCTTCAATAATTATACCTTGAACATTTTGTTGAGCATAAAATTCTAAAACATCCTTAGTCATCCCCATATACGCTTTAATTAATGGCACATTTAAACTCTCATCTATTCTTGGAAATACTGTTTGTCGATATGGACGATTATAGAATTGAACACGATCTTTAGTTAAGATACCTAAAGGGCCTTGATTAGGACTCTGAAAGGTATTGATATTCGAAGTATGTGTTTTAGTAACATTTCTCGCAGTATGTATTTCGTCATTAAATACGACCATCACGCCTTTATCAGAAGCTTCTAATGAAGTTGCAACTCTAATTGCTGAAATAAAATTATATAGCCCATCTGAACCAATCTCGTTTGATGAACGCATCGCACCTGTTATAACAATAGGTTGACTTATATCGATTGTTAAATCGAGCAAATAAGCTGTTTCTTCTAACGTATCTGTGCCATGTGTAATCACACATCCATCATAATGATTCTTAGAAAATTCCTTAATAATGATGTCTTTTAACTTTATTACATGAGAAAGTGTGATATGTGGTGATGGGACATTAAAGGGACTTATTTCATATACATTTGCATATTGACCTATGATGTTTTTATGTAATGAAATAGGATTGATGTCATTTGTAACGACCTGATTGAGTTGATTTTGAGACATACTAATTGTTCCACCTGTATGAATAACAAGTATTTTTTTCATTAAACTCCTCCTATTTTTAAAATATATATTTATGATAAAATAATACAGATAAAACAACAAGAAAGGAAAAATGTTATGAATCCAATTAATATTGCATTAGATGGTCCTGCTGCTGCTGGAAAAAGTACAATTGCAAGACAAGTGGCTAGTAAATTATCAATGATTTATGTCGATACTGGTGCAATGTATCGTGCAATAACGTATAAATATTTAAAGCAAGATGCTCCTGAAGATTTTCAAAATTTAATTAATCATACTTCTTTAGAATTAACTTACAATCCATCAAAAGGACAACGAATTATTTTAGATAACGAGGATGTGACAGACTATCTAAGAGAAAATGATGTCACGCAACATGTTTCATATGTTGCATCAAAAGAACCTGTACGCACATACGCCGTACAAAAACAAAAAGAATTAGCAATAAAAAAAGGAATTGTTATGGACGGTAGAGATATTGGTACCGTCGTTCTTCCAGATGCTGAGTTAAAAGTATATATGATTGCCTCTGTAGATGAAAGAGCTGAAAGAAGACAAAAAGAGAATGAATTACGTGGCATTTCTTCCACTTTAAATCAATTAAAAAAAGAAATTGAAGAAAGAGATCATTACGATATGAATCGTGATATTTCACCTTTAAGAAAAGCGGAAGATGCTATAACAGTGGATACAACGAGTAAAACTATAGAAGAAGTAACTGAAGAAATATTAAAATTAGTAGAGAATCTGTAATTTTTGTACATAGCTATTTAATTTAATTCGTCAAATGACTAAAATATAAGCGAATTATTTTAAATAGCTATTTTAGTTATATATAATTAATTATGGAAATATAAACAATAAATTTTCTTAATCTTATATTCAATCATAAGTTTCGATTTTTATTGATATTAATAAATATATTTTTCTATTGCTCAATATTAAATAATTTTAAAAAATGATATATTTTTTAAAAACTTATGAAACTAAAGGGGTATTTCTTGACAATTCCTTGTGTTTATAAGATGTTATAGTTATGTAGTGTATAAGGAGGCAAACATGATGACTGAAGAATTCAATGAATCAATGATTAATGATATTAAAGAAGGTGACAAAGTCACTGCAAAAGTTCAACAAGTTGAAGATAAACAAGTAGTAGTTCATATTGATGGGGCTAAATATAATGGAATTATTCCAATTAGCCAACTTTCAACTCATCACATTGAAAATCCAAGTGAGATTATTTCAGAAGGTGATGAAATTGAAGCATATGTAACCAAAATTGAAATTGACGAAGAAAATGAATCAGGCGCTTACATTTTATCAAAACGTCAACTTGAAACCGAAAAATCATATGAATATTTACAAGAAAAGCTTGATAATGACGAAGTAATCGAAGCTAAAGTTACTGAAGTAGTTAAAGGTGGCTTAGTTGTGGATGTGGGCCAAAGAGGATTCGTTCCTGCGTCACTCATTTCAACTGATTTCATTGAAGATTTCTCTGTATTTGAAGGACAAACAATTCGTCTTAAAGTAGAAGAATTAGATCCTGAAAATAATAGAGTCATTTTAAGCCGTAAAGCAGTTGAACAAGCTGAAAATGACGTTAAAAAAGCATCGTTATTAGATTCACTTAATGAAGGGGACGTTATCAAAGGGAAAGTTGCTCGTCTTACTAACTTTGGTGCTTTTGTAGATATTGGTGGCGTTGATGGATTAGTTCACGTATCAGAATTATCACATGAGCATGTTCAATCTCCTGAAGACGTGGTAAGCGTTGGACAAGAAGTGGACGTTAAAGTTAAATCTGTTGAAAAAGATTCTGAGC
The DNA here is from genome assembly GCF_001809205.1 of Staphylococcus sp. HMSC069E10. NCBI lineage: Bacteria > Bacillati > Bacillota > Bacilli > Caryophanales > Staphylococcaceae > Staphylococcus > Staphylococcus sp. HMSC069E10. The sequence goes on from NZ_KV796477.1 coordinate 234,132, forward strand.
GTATTTCTTTATCTATTAAAGATACTTTACCAACTCCATTCGAAAATATTAAAGGTAAATTCCACGAAAACGACGTTATCGAAGGTAAAGTAATTCGCTTGGCTAACTTTGGTGCTTTTGTGGAAATTGCTCCTGGTGTTCAAGGACTTGTACACATTTCAGAAATTGCTCATAAACATATTGGTACACCAAGTGAAGTGTTAGAACCAGGACAACAAGTGAGCGTTAAAATTTTAGGTATTGATGAAGAAAATGAGCGTATTTCTTTATCTATTAAAGCTACATTACCAAATGAAGATGTGATTGAAAGTGACGAAGCTACAACTCAATCATATTTATCTAATGAAACAGATGAAGACAATCCAACATTAGGTGACGTTTTTGGTGATAAATTTAAAAACTTAAAATTCTAATATTAAATATTTTATTATTTAATTTAATGATGAGAGCAAGAAAAGATATTCAAATAGAATTCTTTCTTGCTCTTTTTTATTTATCTTTACTCACTATCTATCGTATGACAATATATACTTGTTTTTAAATCATCATTGCATATGATAAAATTATAGAGATTTTAGAAAGAGAGGAAGTTAGCTTATGACTAAACCTATTGTAGCAATTGTAGGTAGACCTAATGTGGGTAAGTCTACAATTTTTAATAGAGTAGTAGGTGAACGTGTATCAATTGTTGAAGATACTCCAGGTGTTACGCGTGATCGTATTTATTCTTCAGGCGAATGGTTAACACATGAATTTAATATCATTGATACTGGAGGCATCGAAATCGGAAATGCACCTTTCCAAACACAAATAAGAGCTCAAGCAGAAATCGCTATTGATGAAGCAGACGTAATTATCTTTATGGTAAATGTAAGGGAAGGTCTCACTCAAAGTGATGAAATGGTAGCTCAATTACTTTATAAATCAAAAAAACCTGTTGTTTTAGCAGTAAACAAAGTAGATAATCCTGAAATGAGAAGTGATATTTTTGATTTTTACTCTTTAGGTTTTGGCGATCCTTATCCAATTTCTGGTTCACATGGTTTAGGTCTAGGTGATTTATTAGATGAAGTCGTTAAACATTTTAAAGAAGAAGATAGTGATCCATATGATGATGACACTATTCGTTTATCTATTATTGGTCGTCCAAATGTGGGCAAATCTAGTTTAGTAAATGCCATTTTAGGTGAAGAACGTGTTATTGTATCAAATGTAGCAGGTACAACTCGAGATGCTGTAGATACTGAGTATAGCTATGATGGACAAGATTATGTGTTAATAGATACAGCAGGTATGAGAAAAAAAGGTAAAGTATATGAATCAACTGAGAAATACTCTGTATTAAGAGCTTTAAAAGCAATTGAGCGTTCAAATGTGGTGTTATTAGTTATTGATGCCGAAGAAGGAATTATTGAACAAGATAAGCGTGTTGCTGGATATGCTCATGAAGAAGGAAAAGCAATGGTGATTGTCGTAAATAAATGGGATGCTGTAGAAAAAGATACTAATACCATGAAAAAATTTGCTGACGATGTACGTAATCAATTTCAATTTTTAGATTATGCACCTATCGCTTTCGTATCGGCAAAAGAGCGACTACGATTAAAAACACTTTTCCCTTATATTAGAGAAGCAAGTGAAAATCACAAAAAACGTGTTCAAAGCTCAACACTTAACGAAGTAGTAACAGATGCTATTTCAATGAATCCTACACCTACAGATAAAGGTAGACGTTTAAATGTCTTCTATACTACTCAAGTGGCTATTGAACCACCAACATTTGTTGTATTTGTAAATGATGTTGAGTTAATGCATTTTTCTTATAAACGCTATCTCGAAAATCAAATTAGAGATGCATTTGGTTTTGAAGGAACGCCTATTCATATCATCCCTAGAAGAAGAAACTAAGAGGAGAGATTAAGATGACTAAGATTACGGTTTTTGGTACAGGAAGTTTTGGTACTGCATTAGCAAATGTTTTAGCAGAGAATGGCCATTCAGTTTTAATGTGGGGGAAAAATGAAAATACTGTAGATGAAATCAATCAATCTCATCAAAATAAACGGTACTTGAAAGACGTAACATTAAATGAAACGATTAAAGCAACAAGTCAATTAGAACAAGCAGTTAATTTTTCAGATATATTTTTAATTGCTTTACCTACAAAAGCAATTAGGAATGTTGTGACTGAAATTGATCAACATATTAAAACTAAAAAAACGTTTATTCACGTTGCAAAAGGTATTGAAAATGAAACATTTAAACGTGTATCAGAAATGATTGAAGATTCAGTATCTAAGAACCATAAAAATGGCGTAGGGGTACTATCTGGACCAAGTCATGCTGAAGAAGTTGTAATTAAACAACCCACAACTGTTGCAGCTTCGTCAAAAGATGAACACATAAGTAAACTTATTCAAGATTTATTCATGAATGATTACTTAAGAGTATATACTAATAATGATTTGATAGGAGTAGAACTAGGTGGTGCACTTAAAAACATTATTGCTGTAGCAAGTGGTATTGTTGCTGGAATGGGTTATGGTGATAATGCTAAAGCGGCTTTAATGACAAGAGGTTTAGCTGAGATTAGTCGACTAGGTGAAAAGCTAGGGGCTGATCCTATGACTTTTCTAGGTCTTGGTGGCATTGGTGATTTAATTGTAACGTGTACGTCTACTCATTCAAGAAATTATACTTTGGGATATAAATTAGGAAAAGGTAAAACGACTGAAGAAGCACTTAACGAAATGAATATGGTTGTTGAGGGAATTTACACAACAAATTCAGTATATCATTTAGCGAAGTCTCAAAATGTTGATATGCCAATAACCAATGCTTTATACAAAGTATTATTTGAAGATAAACCAGTGAAAGATAGCGTGAAAGATTTAATGGGGCGAGATAAAAAAGCTGAATAAAGTGTAATTTTGCTATTTAACACAAATATTTTATAAAATTATTCACGAAATACTGACAATTCAACGTTTTAAGTATATAAATCGTTGCGGTAAAGGGAATTATTGTGTTAAAGTCATACCATAATGATATAAATTTATCATTATCATTCATCCGGAGGTGAACTCATAATGAATAAAACTGACTTAATCAATGCGGTTGCAGAACAAGCTGATTTAACTAAAAAAGAAGCTGGTTCAGCAGTAGATGCTGTTTTCGAATCAATTCAAAACTCACTTTCTAAAGGTGAAAAAGTTCAATTAATTGGTTTCGGAAACTTCGAGGTACGTGAACGTGCTGCACGTAAAGGACGTAACCCTCAAACAGGTAAAGAAATCGAAATTCCTGCAAGTAAAGTTCCAGCATTCAAAGCTGGTAAAGCATTAAAAGATGCTGTAAAATAATTTACTTAAAAAAGCCCTATAAGGGCTTTTTATTTTATATATTGTTTAATTCTAAATACATATGTTTTATTTATAATTGTACAATTCACTGTGAAGCGACTATGAAGTTATTTTCGTCATAAGCACTATATTTTATTTTTATGAATATAATGTTAATATGTATATTGATACTAACGTGAGGTGTGAACATGGAAAGAACATTAAGCAAATTAAATAGACAAATTACTCAAAGGCTTAAAGGAATTAATGAATATGAAGCAATTCACATTAATAAAGGATTAAGTGATATTTTAGATCATTTTAATATTCCAGAAAATGCTAAACTTGCCTGCCTCACTATTGATACTTCAATGAAGCATCTAGATGATATTTCTAAAAATAAATTATCTAAGAAATCAATTCTAATTGGTGACTTATTAAGTGCTCATTTTTATACTTTAATATCTGAAATTGGTGATGTATCATATCAAAGACTAATGAGTGAAGCGATTATCAAATCTAATGAGCTTAAAACTTCATTGCATCATCATTCACTCGAGCGTCATGATATATATAAGGCTGTGTTAGATATAGAAACACTTTTCCCTTTTATAACTATTTCTCATTTTACAGATATTGAGATCTCTCAATATGAAATATTTGAAAAATTATTTAATGGGGTACATCAATATTATCCCTCTTATTTAAGTGAATATGATGAAGATGAAATCAACCAAATTATTAAACATATAAAGCAAAGCGATAAAGAGAAAAGTAGAGGTAATAATTAATGACTGAAAATAATGCAAAAAAAGAACAAGTTCATACGGTTTTTCAAAATATTTCTAAAAAATATGATCGATTGAACAATATAATAAGCTTCGAACAACATAAAATATGGCGTAAACATGTAATGAAAGATATGAATGTGTTACCTGGAAGTAAAGCACTTGATGTATGTTGTGGTACAGCAGATTGGACCATTGCTTTAAGTAGAGCAGTAGGACCTAATGGAGAAGTTACAGGTTTAGATTTCAGTGAAAATATGCTTGAAGTTGGTAAAGAAAAAACTAAATCAATGCCTAATATTCACTTAGTGCACGGCGATGCTATGAATTTACCATTTGAAGATAACACATTCGATTATGTAACCATTGGTTTCGGTTTAAGAAATGTGCCTGATTATTTAGCAACATTAAAAGAATTAAATCGCGTATTGAAACCAGGCGGTATGATTGTATGTTTAGAAACAAGTCAACCAACATTACCCGTATTTAAACAAGTTTATAAACTTTACTTTAAATTTGTGATGCCTATTTTCGGGAAGTTGTTTGCTAAATCTAAGGAAGAATATGAATGGTTACAACAATCTACATTCAATTTTCCAGATAAAACTAAATTAAAGCGTTTATTTGAACAGGCTGGTTTCAGTCATGTAAAAGTTCGTAGCTTTACAGGTGGCGTTGCTGCAATGCACCTTGGCTATAAATAGAAAGTTCTACTAAATAAAAGGTGATTAATGTGGCAAAGTTAAGTATGAATAGTGAAATTAAAAATGTTGAAAAGCGTTTAAAAAATGCTATTAAAAGTAATGATTCTGTATTACAAGAAGCAGCATTTCATTTATTATCTTCGGGTGGCAAACGAGTGCGTCCAGCATTTGTTCTTCTTAGTAGTCAGTTTGGACCAAAAAAAATTACTGAAGATACGTATCATGTTGCAGTAGCTTTAGAATTAATTCATATGGCAACACTTGTGCACGATGATGTGATTGATAAAAGTGACAAACGTCGTGGTAAATTGACGATTGAAAAAAAATGGGATGTTACTACCGCTATCCTAACTGGCAATTTCTTACTAGCTTTAGGTTTAAAACAACTTTCTAAAATTGAAGATCATCGTGTTCATACTATTATTTCTAACGCAATTGTTGATGTTTGTAGAGGCGAGCTCTTCCAATTCCAAGACCAATTTAATAGTCATCAAAATATTACGAACTATTTGAGACGTATTAATAGAAAAACGGCGTTGCTTATTCAACTTTCAACGGAAGTTGGTGCAATAACATCACAAGCTGATAATGAGACGATTCGAAAATTAAAAATGATTGGTCATTATATTGGAATGAGTTTTCAAATTGTAGATGATATTTTAGATTTTACAAGTACTGAGAAAAAATTAGGTAAACCTGTGGGTAGTGATCTAATGAATGGCCATATTACATTACCAGTTTTATTAGAGATGAAAAAAGACCCAGTTTTCAAAAAACAAATTGCTGAGTTATCACACCTGACAAATAAAAATCAATTTGGCCCACTTATTGATCAAATCAAGAATTCAAATAGTATCACACAATCTCAAGAAGTGAGCGATCACTATTTAAATAAAGCACTCGACTTAATTGATCAATTAGAGGAACCAAATGCTCAAAATTTATTTAGAAAGCTTATTAAAAGAATGCGATCTAGAAACACTTAAAAATAGAAAAAAGTTGAAAGCGCTTTAACAACCTGTTAGTATTTAGTAGTAGTAGGTTGTTTTCTATTAAATGTATTTATACATATTAAATCAATTTTTTTAATTAGGGGGATTTGTATAATGGAACGCACTTTTTTAATGATTAAGCCAGATGCAGTACAACGTAATTTAATAGGAGAAATTATTTCTAGAATTGAAAGAAAAGGTTTAAAAATAGTTGGCGGTAAATTTATAATTCCAACTAAAGATACTGTTAACGTACATTATGCTGAACATACAGAGAAGCCGTTTTTTCATAAACTTGTTTCATTTTTAACTTCTGGACCTGTGTTTGCCATGGTTGTTGAAGGAGAAGACGCAGTTGCGGTATCTAGACATATTATCGGAAAAACAAATCCCACTGAAGCCGATCCCGGTACTATAAGAGGCGATTATGGTTTAACAGTAGGGAGAAATATTATTCACGGATCAGACTCTGTAGAATCTGCTGAAAGAGAAATCAATTTATGGTTTAATGATGATGAAATATATAGCTACGAAGCTATTAGGGAAAATTGGCTTTATGAAGAATAATTTTTTAAAAGTGGAATAAACTGGAATTTATTTTCCATTCAACCATTGACTGCCAACATGTTAGAAAGTACCTAAGACAACAGTTGTCTTAGGTACTTTTTTATATGAAATTATTTGAATTTTCAAACACCAATTATTCTACACTAGTTATGTAATTTCGTTGAATATGATATGATAACAAATAATACATAATACTATTTAAAGTGGTAAAGGAAAGGAGCTATTATTCATGAGATATTTAACTTCAGGAGAATCCCATGGTCCACAACTAACAGTAATTATTGAAGGTGTTCCAGCTAACTTAGAAATGAGAGCTGAGGAGATAAATAAAGAAATGTTTAAGCGTCAAGGTGGCTACGGTAGAGGACGTCGAATGCAAATTGAAAAAGATGCAGTAGAAATTGTTTCTGGTGTAAGAAATGGCTTTACTTTAGGTAGTCCAATTACAATTGTAGTTAAAAATGATGATTTTACTCATTGGAGAAATATTATGGGTATTGAACCAATTAGTGACGAAGCACGAGAAAATATGAAACGTACAATTACAAAGCCAAGACCTGGTCATGCAGACTTAATTGGCGGTATGAAATATAATCATCGTGATTTGAGAAATGTACTTGAACGTTCTTCTGCAAGAGAAACAGCTGCACGCGTAGCTGTAGGAGCAGTGTCCAAAATTTTACTTTCTCAACTAGACATTCATATGTATAGTCGTGTTGTAGAAATTGGTGGAATTAAAGATGAAGGGTTATACGATACAGAAACATTTAAACAAAATATCGATAAAAATGATGTACGTGTGATTGATGAATCGATTGCTCAAAAAATGAGAGATAAAATTGATGAAGCTAAAAAGGAAGGCGACTCTATAGGTGGCGTAGTTCAAGTTATGGTTGAAAATATGCCAGTTGCAGTAGGTAGCTACGTGCATTATGATCGTAAACTCGATGGACGTATTGCGCAAGGTGTTGTAAGTATTAATGCCTTCAAAGGTGTCAGCTTTGGTGAAGGGTTTAAAGCTGCTGAAAAACCTGGAAGCGAAATTCAAGATGAAATTTTATATCATTCTGAAAGAGGTTATTATAGAGGATCTAATCATTTAGGTGGCTTTGAAGGTGGAATGACTAATGGTATGCCTATCATTGTAAATGGCGTTATGAAACCTATTCCAACTTTATATAAACCTTTAAATTCTATAGATATTAATACTAAAGAAGAATTTAAAGCAACTATAGAACGTTCAGATAGTTGTGCAGTTCCAGCAGCAAGTGTTGTTTGCGAGCATGTCGTTGCTTTTGAAGTTGCTAAAGCTCTTTTAGAAGAATTCCAATCTAATCATATCGATCAACTTAAAGAACAAATTGAAGAACGTAGAAAGTTAAATATAGAATTTTAAACATCTTTTTTAATTAACCTTTAGAAATGAGGTATATCATGCAATTACAAACCACATATCACAGTAATAATTATCCAATTATTGTAGAACATCATGCATTTAAATATTTATCCGAATATATTCAAGATTACGATAAAGTATTCTTAATTATAGATGAATTTGTTGATTTTAATTTTAGAGATAAATTTGAAACAATATGTCACAATTCAAACATTCAAAAAGTTATCGTTCCTGCCGGCGAAAAAATGAAAACGTTTAATCATTATCAAGCTATCATGGAACAACTACTAGGAATGAATCTTACTCGTAATACTTGTTTAGTTGCTATAGGTGGTGGAGCCACAGGAGATTTTACAGGATTCTTAGCTTCTACTTTATTAAGAGGTGTTGATTTTATACAAGTACCTACAACAATATTAGCGCATGACTCAAGTGTAGGAGGTAAGGTTGGAATAAATTCTTCCCATGGTAAAAATCTTATAGGCGCATTTTATAGACCTAAAGCAGTCATATATGATTTGGATTTTTTAAAAACTTTACCTTATCATGAAATTTTAAGTGGATACGCTGAGGTGTATAAGCATGCTTTATTGACTGGCACAGTTGCTACAGAAGATATTGAAAAACACTTTTCAGATAGAAAAACACTTGAATCACTTAAAGATATGGATCAATTTATTTTTAAGGGCATAAAAACAAAACTAAACATTATTATAAAAGATGAAAAAGAAAGTAATGTTAGAAAATATTTAAATTTAGGTCATACCTTTGGACATGCAGTAGAATATAAGTATAAAATACCTCATGGTCATGCCATTATGATTGGGATGATTTATCAATTTATTGTGGCAAATCATCTTCTTGGCACACAATTTGATATTCAACATTATATTAATTATATGAATCAATTAAATTATCCGCTGGATTTAATCCAGCAGATTGATTTTGAAGAAATGTATCAATATATGTTATCAGATAAAAAGAATAATGGTGAAGGTATTCAAATGGTTCTACTCGAGAAATTAGGCAAACCTAATGTATATCATGTAGAAAAAAATATATTGAAGCAATCATTTAAACAACTACAATTATTAGTAGAGTAGGTGAAATACTGTGACAACAAGTCAAATAATAGATATTCATGGTCCATTAAAGGGTGAGATAGAAGTACCCGGAGATAAATCTATGACGCATAGAGCAATTATGCTATCGTCACTCGCTAAAGGTAAATCAATTATTGAACAACCGCTTCTAGGTGAAGATTGTTTACGTACGATTGAAATTTTTAAACTCTTAGGTGTGGAGATTGAAATTGAAGAACATCGTCTTATTGTTAATTCTCCAGGATATCAACATTTCAATATACCACATCAAACGTTATATACTGGAAATTCTGGTACAACAACGCGCTTACTTGCTGGTCTTTTAAGTGGATTGGGCATAGAGTGTGTTTTATCTGGAGATGCATCGATAGGAAAACGACCTATGAATCGTGTTTTAAGACCTTTAAAATTAATGAATGCAAATATTAACGGTATTGAAAATAACTATACACCACTTATTATTAAGCCTTCAGCCATTAATGGCATCAATTATCAAATGGAAGTCGCAAGTGCTCAAGTTAAAAGTGCAATTTTGTTTGCAAGTCTATTTTCAAAAGAAGCATCACAAATTACAGAATTAGACATAAGTAGAAATCATACTGAAACGATGTTTAAACATTATCAAATTCCAATACAAGTAAATCAAAAAGTGATTACAACATCTCCTTATGCTATAAGCAATATTCAACCTAAAGACTTTGTAGTACCAGGAGATATTTCTTCGGCCGCTTTCTTTATTGTAGCTGCTTTGATTTCTCCTGGAAGTGATATTACAATTCATAATGTTGGCATCAATCCTACACGTTCAGGTATTATAGATATCGTTGAACAAATGAATGGTAACATTGAGTTATTTAATGTTACAGAATCTTCAGAACCAACTGCGTCGATTAGAGTTCAGTATACGAACAACTTGAAACCCATCACAATTGAAGGAGATTTAATTCCTAAAGCAATTGATGAATTGCCAATTATTGCTTTGTTATGCACTCAAGCTTCTGGTACAAGTATGATTAAGGACGCAGAGGAATTAAAGGTAAAAGAAACTAATCGTATTGATACAACTGCAGATATGCTTAATTTACTAGGTTTTAAATTACAAGCTACTGAGGATGGATTAATTATTCATCCCTCTAAATTAACTAGAAATGCTATAGTAGATAGCTTAACTGACCACAGAATTGGCATGATGCTTGCAGTCGCATCTATTTTAAGTGATTCACCATTAACGATACGTCAGTTTGATGCAGTAAATGTATCATTCCCTGGTTTCTTGCCGAAATTAAAGCTTTTAGAAAATGAGGGATAAAATATTATGGAAGATATCTATAAATTAATAGACGATATCAATCTTCAAAAATTAGATCATTTAGATACACGTGTAAATGAAGCATTAACTTCCAATAATGATGATGCTTTATTTATTTTAGGAGAAACATTATATCACTTTGGATTAACACCTCAAGGTCTTGAAGTGTTTAGAACGTTATATCATAAGTATCCAGATGAAAGTGAACTATTAATTTATTTTATCGAAGGGCTTATGTCTGAAAATCAGACAGACGAAGCATTAGAATATTTAAATCAAGTTGAATTGTCACCTGAAAAATTAATGTTAGAAGCCGACTTATATCAACAAATCAATATGACTGAAGTTGCTATTGATAAATTAACTGAAGCGCGTGAATTAGAACCTAATGACCCAATTATTCATTTTGCTTTAGCAGAATTACTTTATTTTGATGGACAATACCTTCGTGCTACACGAGAATATGAAGTTGTTTTAGATACAGGCGAATATGAAATAAATGGAATTAATTTATTTTCAAGAATGGCTGATTGTGCGTTACAAAGTGGAAATTATAGTGATGCTATACAGTTATTTGATGAGATTAGTGAAGATGAAATGATCTCTGATGACTTTTTCAAAAAAGCTATCGCATATGAAAAAAATGATCTAACTCAAGAAGCTATAAAAATTATGACTACACTTCTTTCTAAAGATCCAGACTTTATTCAAGGTTACTTTTATTTACAATCTTTATATGAAAATGAAAAAAATTATCCAGATGCGATTGAAACAGGTAAAGAAGGGTTACGTCTTAATCAATTTTATAAAGAGCTCATGGTTTCTACCGGTAGTTTAGAAATTGAACATGGAGATGCGAATGAGGGGGTAGAACTTCTTAAAAAAGCACTTGAAGTAGATAATGCTTACCATGAACCTTTACTTATCTTAAGTGATTTATTCCGCCAAGAAGAAGATTATGAAGCCATCATTTCACTCCTATCTTATGTAGATGAAGAAGATCTTGACCCTGTTTTTATGTGGCACTTAGCACATGCATATGGGGAAGAAGAAAGAGATACTGAAGCCCAACATTTCTATGAATTGGCTTATCCGACATTGAAATCTCAGAGTTTATTCTTAAGCGATTATTATTTTTATTTAATTGAAATTGGCCAAAAAGATAAAGCTAAAGTATTGCTTAACGAGTTATTAATCATTGATCCAACTAATGAAACTTGGAATGAAGAATTGAGTAGATTGAATGACTAGAGTGGGTGTTAAAATTGAATGACACATTAGTTAAAATGAAACAAAGCTATATTGAATATGCTTTGTTTCATTATCATTTTAAGTCCAGAATTAGTGTGTGGCTATTAAATTATTTAAAAGCTTCACCGCTAAAATTAAATTGTAGTCATTTTGTAAATAAGAAAATTAAAAGTCATATAACCCTTGAAATTGGCCTAAAACACTCCAATTTTTCTGCAATTAAATTAACAAAAGACGATCAAACATTAATTAATACAAATGAAATATTCAATTATATAGCTTCTAAAGATATTTGTATTGATATATTCATTCACTTTGAATACAACGATGAGCAAGATTGGCGATTAAATGAGCTCATAATTCAACAATTAATATATTCTGATCAATATCTTGCATATCTTAATAATATATATCACTTAAATCTTGATCTAAATAAAAAGTATTCATTAATCGAACAATTAGAACATCATATCGATGTAAGTTTACAAATGAAAGATCAACAACGCTTTTATCAATTATCACAAATTTTGAGTGTATTAACTCATCACTCATAGATCAAAATTAAAGGAATTATAACTTATGCCTACTTTAAGACAACTATGGGAATTATCATTATATCAACGTTCCATACTCGTAATATTGCTTATATGTAATGTTTTAGGTACCATTTATGGTTTTATATGGTATGGTGATCAATTACTTAAGACACAATGGCATTATCTAATTTTTGTACCAGATAGTCCTATTGCATCGCTATTTTTATGTATATCAATTTGTTTAATAATTTTAAATAAACAAAATAGTATTATTGAAGGACTAGCATTTGTAACTTTATTTAAATATGGTTTATGGGCTGTCATTATGAATTTTATAATGATAATTAATAATGATGATATAACTATTATGAATGTATTTTTAATTATTAGTCATGGAATTATGGTACTTGAAAGTATCTATTTTTATCCACGATTCAACATCTCTATGCTCAGTTTGTTTATCTCTATGATATGGGTATTTAACAATGATTATGTAGATTATATATTAAAGAAATATCCTTATTATGATTTTATACAGCAACACGTTCATTTAGTTGCTTTTATCGCGCTATGGCTAAGTATTATATCACTTATGCTTTATTATAATTTTAATAAATTAATAAAGGTTAAATTATTTGATAAAAAAATCGATAGTCAGTAGAATATGATTAAAGGAGAGTGAAATTGATTGTCTATAGTGTCTTATATTATATATATCGTCATTATTATGCTCATTCCAATGTGGGCTCAACACAAAGTAAAATCAAATTATGAAAAATATTCACAGGTAAGATCAACAAGTGGTAAAACTGGTCGTGAAGTAGCAGAAGAAATTCTTCATGCTAATGGAATTTATGATGTAGATGTAGTTAAGGGCGAAGGCTTTTTAACAGACCACTATGATCCAAATAAGAAAGTAGTTTGTTTATCTCCTGCAAACTTTGACCGTCCTTCAGTAGCTGGTACAGCTATTGCGGCACACGAAGTTGGACACGCTATTCAACACCAACAAGGTTATGCATTTTTACGTTTTAGAACTGCTTTAGTACCGTTAGCAAATATTGGTAGTTCATTAAGCTACATCGTTATTATGGCTGGTATCTTTTTAACAGCATTAGGTAGCGCTTTTGGCTCAACTGCATTATGGATTGGTGCTGGGTTAATGTCATTAGCAGTTTTATTCTCAATCGTGACATTACCAGTTGAATTTGATGCAAGCTCAAGAGCTATGAAACAAATTACTGCACTTAATATTGTGAATGAAAAAGAATATAAACATGCGAGAAAGGTATTATCAGCAGCAGCTATGACTTATGTAGCAGCAACAGCTACAGCTGTAGCCGAACTTGTTAGAATTATTTTACTGGCACGTGCAAATGATAACTAAACTACCTTTATAAACTAACTTAAGTTTAAATCTTGTATAATAACATTTAAGATTTTCAAATAGTTATACCGAGCGAAATATGAATTCAAAAATGAATTCTGTTTCGCTCTTTTTTATACCCCATAGAATAGAATTGATAAAATGCATTAACAAGTAATTTGAGATATACTTAGTAAGAAACGGAAAAAAGGAGAATGATGATGAAATCTTTAAATCAAATGCAAAAAGAAGTAGATGACTATATTAGTCAATTTAAAGCGGGTTATTTTTCTCCATTAGCTAATTTAGCCCGTCTAACAGAAGAAGTGGGCGAACTTGCAAGAGAAATCAATCATTATTACGGTGAAAAGCAAAAGAAACCAACGGAAGAAAAAAACTCTGTTAAAGCTGAATTAGGAGATAATTTATTTGTTTTACTTTGCATTGCTAATTCCCTTGGTATTGATATGACAGAAAGTTTTAATGATACAATGGAGAAATTTAATACTAGAGATAAAAACCGATTTGAACGTAAATAATGGATAGAAAGGTGGTTATTTTATGAAAATAGGTATTACATGTTATCCGTCAATGGGTGGCTCAGGTATCATAGCAACTGAATTAGGTATTAAAATGGCAGAAAGGGGACATGAAGTTCACTTTATTACGTCAAATATTCCTTTTAGAATTCGTAAGCCGTTGCCTAACATTACTATCCATCAAGTCGAAGTAAATCAATATGCAGTATTTCAATATCCACCGTATGATATTACATTGAGCACAAAAATATCTGAAGTCATTAAAGAGTATGATTTGGATATCTTGCATATGCATTATGCTGTACCACATGCTGTATGTGGTATTTTAGCACGTCAAATGGCTGGAAAAGATATAAAAATTATGACAACATTACATGGTACTGATATCACAGTGTTAGGCTACGACCATTCACTTAAAGGTGCTATTAAATTTGGCATTGAACAAAGTGACCTCGTGACTAGTGTCAGTCAGTCATTAGCTAAACAAACACAATCAATTATTGAAACAGATAAAGAGATTATTCCTATTTATAATTTTGTTCGAGAAAAAGAGTTTCCTACACAACATGAAAATCAATATAAAGAGCTTTACGATATAAAGCCTGAGGAAAAAGTTCTTATACATGTATCAAACTTTAGAAAAGTCAAACGTATTGACACTATTTTAGAAACTTTCGCTAAAGTCCATAAACATATACCAAGTAAGTTGATCTTATTAGGTGATGGCCCAGAACTTTTAGATATGCGTAAAATAGCAAGATCATTACATATCGAAGATGATGTATTATTTTTAGGTAAACAAGATCAAGTTAGTAAATTTTATCAAATGGCTGATTTAGTTTTACTGTTAAGTGAAAAAGAAAGTTTTGGTCTTACACTATTAGAGGCAATGACTACGGGAGTAGTACCTATAGGTTCAAATGCTGGAGGTATTAAAGAAGTCATCAAACATGGTGAAACAGGTTATATTGTAGATGTAGGAGATAGTGAACAAGCAAGTGATTATGCACTAAAATTATTAACAGATGAGCAACTCTATCAAAGATTACAAAGTAATATGCTTAAAGATATTAAACAACGATTTAGTTCTGAACTTATCGTCGATCAATATGAATATTACTATAAAAAAATGTTGAATTAAAAAAAGAGGATTAATATGGGTAATGAATTATTTGAAAAAGCTCTGCCAATTCTTAATCAAATAGAAACACATCATTTCGAAGCTTATTTTGTAGGCGGGGCAGTCAGAGATTACATTATGCATCGTACAATTCATGATATTGATATCACTACAAGTGCGATGCCAGATGAAATTGAAGATATATTTGAACACACTATTCCAATTGGAAAAGAGCATGGAACAATCAATGTTGTTTTCAACAATGAAAATTACGAAGTGACGACATTTAGATCAGAAGGTGATTATTTAGATCACCGTCGTCCAAGTGAAGTTCATTTTGTGAGAAATCTCTATGAAGATGTACAACGTAGAGATTTCACTATCAATGCTATTGCTATGGATAAAAATTATAAAATATTTGATTACTTTGGTGGTCAAAAGGATATACAATCAAAATTAATACGTACAGTAGGGAATCCAAGTGAACGATTTAAAGAAGATGCATTAAGAATTATTCGTGGACTTAGATTTCAGTCACAACTTACATTTGATATTCATACTGAAACCTTTGAAGCAATGCAATTAACTTGTTCGGACATTGAATATTTATCAATCGAACGAATTGTTGTAGAATTTAAAAAATTAATCTTAGGAAGTAATGTTAAACAGAGTTATCATAATTTATTATCTTTAAAACTTTTTAATCATATTCCATTTTTTAATGAATTAGATATGACATGTGTTTACATCAATGAACCTCTTGAATTTGAACAATGGTTAGCCATTTTACTTATAAAAAATGATACGTTTCCTTCTTTAAAGCAATTAAAAATTAGTAATAAAGAAAAATCAGATATACATACATATATTGATATTATTGAAACATTACCTCAAATTACTTCTAAAGATGCTTTAAAATTATTTGTTTATGATTATAGTGACTATTATATCTTAAAGGTTTTAAATATTTATTCTGTACTTCAAAATAATCAAATTCCTACCGCTTCAGAACTTATTATCAATTCTCTTTCTATTAAACAAGTCGTTCAACACCTCCAATTACATGAACGTAAAGAAATGGATGTGAATGGAAAAGATTTACTTGACCATTTTAATAAAAATGGTGGCCCTTGGTTAAAAAATGTATTGAGAGAAATAGAATGTGCGATAGTTACTGATAAAATCAAAAATAACAAAGAAGAAATTTTGAAATGGGTGAATGAAAATGTCAAAATATAGTCAAGATGTCGTTAAAATGTTATATGAGCATCAATCAGAATATATTTCTGGTCAATACATTGCGAATCAGCTTAATATATCGAGAGCTGCTGTAAAAAAAGTAATTGATCAATTAAAAGCAGATGGATGTGATATTGACTCAATTAATCATAAAGGACATAAGCTTAATGCATCGCCAAATCGTTGGTATAGAGGCATTATCAATAAAGTACTAGAGTCTAATCATTTAGTATCCAAAATTGAAGTATATGATAGTGTTGAATCTACTCAAACTATTGCTAAACAAAGCCTTGTTGATAATCAATACACCATGTTAATTTTAAGTGATGAGCAAACAAAAGGTCGTGGTCGTTTCAATCGTAATTGGTCTTCTTCAAAAGGAAAAGGGTTATGGATGTCTGTTGTTTTAAGACCTAATGTCTCATTTGCAATGATTCCAAAATTTAATCTTTTTATAGCTTTAGGAATTAGAGATGCTATCCAAGCATTTTCTAAAGACAAAGTAGAGATTAAATGGCCAAATGATATTTATATTAATGATAAAAAAGTATGTGGATTTTTAACAGAAATGGTAGCAAATGCTGATGCAGTTGAGGCTATAATATGTGGTATTGGTATTAATTTAAACCATCAAGAAGAAGATTTTTCTGATATTATACGTCATCGTGCTACAAGCATTCGCTTGCACTATTCAGAAGAAATCAATCGATATCAATTTTTAAAACGTTTAATTGAGGAAATTGAAAAGCGTTACCATCAATTTCTTAATTCTTCATTTGAAACGATTAGAGATGAATACATTCGTACATCTAATATTTGGCATCGTAAGTTAACATTTACTGAAAGTGGAGAACAATTTATAGGTGAAGCTATTGATATTGATAATGATGGCTTTTTAATTGTCAAAGATGAAGATAATCAGATGAGACGACTGATAAGCGCAGATATAGATATATAAGCATACGGATAGAATTAGGAGAGATAGATATGGCATATACAAGTTTTGCGGTAGTAGATTTAGAAACAACCGGAAACCAACTTGAACATGATGAAATTATACAAATTGGTATTACATTTGTACGTGATAATAAAATATCAGGAACTTATCATTCAATGATTCGTACTGATTTGGAAATCCCACCATTTATCCAAGCTTTGACTTCTATCGAAGAAACTATGCTAGAACAAGCACCGTATTTTTATGAAATTGCTGATGACATATACGAACAACTCAAAGATTGTATATTTGTAGCACACAATGTTGACTTTGATTTAAATTTCATTAAAAAGGCATTTGAAAAAAGTAATATTCATTTTAAACCTAAAAAGGTGCTTGATACCCTGGAATTATTTAAAATTGCATTTCCTACTGAAAAAAGTTACCAATTAAGTGAATTAGCAAATGCTCATAATATACCTCTGACAAATGCACATCGAGCAGATGAGGATGCAACAACAACGGCCTATTTAATGATTAAAGCTTTTAAAAAGTTTGAGTCATTACCTATAGATACCTTAAAGCAATTATATTATTTAAGTAAGCATTTAAAATATGATTTATTTAACATTTTATTTGAAATGGTCAGACAACATCATAATCATGATATAGATTATCAGTATGCTCAATTTGAACAGATTATCTATAAAAAACAACAAGACTTAAAAGTACCACAAATTGAATTTAAAGGTTCATTAAAAGATTTATATCTAGAAGTTACAACAGCACTTGAACTTACTTATCGCCCACAACAACTCTATTTGTCAGAAATTATTTTAGAGCAGTTAATGCATAATGATAAGGCACTTATTGAAGCACCTTTAGGAAGTGGTAAATCACTAGCATACTTATTAGCTGCATTGATGTATAACATTGAAACAGGCAAACATGTAATGATTTCAACAAACACAAAATTACTTCAACATCAATTACTTCAAAAAGATATTCCTAGTATTAATCGCGCGCTAGATTTCAAAATTAATGCTGCACTTATCAAAAGTAAAACAGACTATATTTCACTAGGATTGATAAGTCAAATTTTAAAAGATGATACAGCTAACTATGAAGTGAATATTTTAAAAATGCAATTACTTATATGGATATTAGAAACAAATACTGGAGACATACAAGAGTTAAATTTAAAAGGTGGTCAGAAAATGTATTTTGACCAAAAATTAGAAACTTATGTTCCAGTAAGGCACGATATTCATTACTATAATTATATAAAACGTAATGCTCAAAATATTCAAATTGGTATTACTAATCATGCGCATCTTATTCATTCAGATCAAGAGAATTCAATCTATCAGTTATTTGATGATTGTATCATTGATGAAGCACATCGTTTACCTGATTATGCTCTTAATCAAGTGACCAATGAATTAAACTATTCTGATATCAAATATCAGTTAGGTTTAATAGGGAAAAATGAAAATGAAAAGCTTCTTAAATTAGTAGATCATTTAGAGCAACAACGTATTTTAGAACGATTAGATATTCCACCTATTGACGTGTTTGGTCTAAAATCTAATATTTCTGATTTACACGAACTAAATGAAACCCTATTTAATCATATTTTTGATATTGTTCAACACTCAGACGTACATGATGATGATGTACATCGATATCATTATGTATTCGACTTTGATGCTACACGTATTCTAAAAGATTTGCATGCAATTGTAGACAAAATCAACAAAACTTTAGAATTTTTTAATGGTATTAACCATAAAACAATCAAATCTATACGTAAGCAATTACTTTACATTAACGATAATTACAGACATATAGAACTAAGTTTAAAACAAAATCATACTGCCTTCATATCTATCAAAAATTTGAATCAAAAATCGACCATACGTCTAATTGTAAAAGATTATGAAGTCCGTGATATTTTAACAAAGCAAGTGCTCGAGAAATTTAAATCATTAACATTTATTTCAGGCACACTTACATTCAACCATTCGTTTGAGGCATTTAAAAACTGGTTTAAAGAAGATGTAGAATTTAATACTTATGAAGTACAGTCATCACTTCAAAATCATAAATCAACAAATATTTACATTCCAAGCGATGTTGTTTCTTATGATTTTAAAAATACAGAAGATTATGTAGCATCTATTGTAGACTATATTCAAGAGTACGTCACTGTAACACAATCTAAATGTCTCGTACTTTTCACAAGTTATCGAATGATGCATATGGTACAAGAGCTATTAAATGAATTACCGATATTTGACGATTATGTTATTTTGACCCAACAACAAAATCAAAACTATAAAATTGTTCAACAATTTAATCATTTTGATAAAGCTATTTTGTTAGGTACATCAACATTCTTTGAAGGATTTGACTATCAATCTAATGGTATTAAATGTGTGATGATTGCTAAATTACCATTCATGAATAAATATAATACAAAGCATTGGTTAATGGATTCAGAATTTGAATCTACATTTAAAGATTATGTCTTACCTGATGCTGTAACGCGTTTTAGACAAGGTCTAGGTAGATTGATTCGTAACGAAGATGACAAGGGGCTCATTGTTTCCTTTGACGATCGTTTAACAAATAGTAACTATAAGCGTTTTTTTGAACAATCGTTAGAATCTTATTCCCAAAAAAAAGGGAATATTCAACAATTTAGTAAATTACTTCACCGCATGCAGGCGAGTAAACTGAAAAATAGAAAAAAATAGATTATTTTAAATGATGAGAACACTATTCAGGTGCTAGAAGTTCACTTTCTATTTTGATAAAATAAATAAGTATTGTATAAAAAGAAAATAAAGTAGGAGTTTGATTATGAAAACAACAATTAAACAAGCAAAACAATACATTAATCAAGAAGTCACAATTGGCGCTTGGTTAACAAATAAACGTTCAAGCGGTAAAATTGCATTTTTACAATTACGTGATGGTAGTGGATTTATGCAAGGTGTTGTCGTTAAATCAGAAGTTGACGAAGAAACATTTAAACTTGCTAAAGACATTACACAAGAATCATCATTATATGTCACAGGTACAATTACAGAAGATAATCGATCTGATTTAGGCTATGAAATGCAAGTAAAATCAATTGAAGTCATTCATGAAGCTCATGATTATCCAATCACACCTAAAAATCATGGTACAGAATTCTTAATGGATCATCGTCATTTATGGTTAAGATCTAAAAAGCAACATGCAGTAATGAAAATTAGAAATGAAATTATTAGAGCAACATATGAATTCTTTAATGAAAATGGCTTTACTAAAATTGATCCGCCTATCTTAACTGCAAGTGCACCAGAAGGTACTAGTGAATTATTCCATACTAAATACTTTGATCAAGATGCATTTTTATCTCAAAGTGGTCAATTATATATGGAAGCTGCAGCTATGGCACACGGACGTGTTTTCTCATTTGGACCGACATTTAGAGCGGAAAAATCTAAAACAAGACGTCATTTAATTGAATTCTGGATGATTGAACCTGAAATGGCATTTACCAATCACGAAGAAAGTTTACAAGTTCAAGAACAATATGTATCACATATCGTAAAATCTGTATTAGAACATTGTAAATTAGAATTAAAAGCGCTAGATAGAGATACGAGCAAATTAGAAAAAGTATCTGCGCCATTCCCACGCATCTCTTATGATGATGCTATCAAATTCTTAAAAGAAGAAGGATTTGATGACATTGAATGGGGTGAAGACTTTGGTGCGCCTCATGAAACAGCTATAGCTAATCATTATGATTTACCAGTATTTATTACAAACTATCCAACTAAAATTAAACCATTCTATATGCAGCCTAACCCTGACAACGAAGACACAGTTTTATGTGCAGATTTAATTGCACCAGAAGGTTATGGTGAAATTATTGGTGGTTCTGAACGTATCAATGATCTAGAATTATTAGAACAACGTATCGATGAACATCAACTTGATACAGAAAGTTATAACTACTATTTAGACTTACGTCGTTATGGTAGTGTGCCACACAGTGGTTTCGGTTTAGGTTTAGAACGTACAGTTGCATGGATTTCAGGCGTTGAACACGTGAGAGAAACATCACCATTCCCACGTTTATTAAATCGTTTATATCCATAAAAATATCACGTTTTATAAATCATACTTGGGGAGTGAGACTAAATGATGTTATTCATGTCTCACTCCCACTTTTTACAATAAGAAAGAGAGGGGTATCATGGACACACATCAACTTAAAACTCGTCCTGTTGTAGTTAGAAGGGAACTTTTCGATCATTACAATGAATTAGGTTTAAATGAAAAAGATTTAGTCATTTTGATTAAGTTGATTTATGCCGCTGAAGTTTCTAATAAACAACCCTCAATAGAATTTTTGCAAAAAGGTTCAAATATGGAGCCGAGAGAAATAACATCAATTATTCAAAATTTAATTCAGCGTGATTTACTTGCACTGCATGTAAGTAAAGATGAGGAAGGAAAATTTACTGAATATATGAATTTAAATCGTTTTTACGAAAAGTTAAGTGATATTTTAACTCAAGAAAAAAATGAAACTACACATCATCAAACGCAACAAAACTTTAAGGATTTATTTCAATATATTGAACAGTTGTTTTCGAGACCCTTATCACCATATGAAATCGAAACGCTCAACCAATGGATTGATATAGACCAACATGATTACACTTTAATACGTGCTGCATTAGATGAAGCATATAGTCATGATAAATTAAGCTTTAAATATGTTGATCGTATTTTATTAAATTGGAAGAAAAACAATGTAACAACTTTAGAAGAATCTAACAAAGTGAGAGAAAAATTCAATAAACCTAAATTAACTCATACTGTAAAACATATACCTAAATTTGACTGGTTAAATGGAGAGAATCTAGATGGTAAGTAAGAAAAAAGCATTAGAAATGATTGACGTTATTGCAGATATGTTTCCCGATGCAGAATGTGAATTAAAACATGATAATCCGTTTGAATTAACAATAGCTGTATTATTATCTGCGCAATGTACAGATAATTTAGTTAATAAAGTAACACGTTCACTTTTTAAAAAATATAAAACACCTGAAGATTATTTAAAAGTAGATATAGAAGAATTGCAGAATGATATAAAATCCATAGGTTTATATCGTAATAAAGCAAAAAATATTAAAAAATTATGCCAATCTTTACTCGACCAGTACGATGGACAAGTTCCTCATACACATAAAGATTTAGAAAGTTTAGCTGGAGTCGGACGAAAAACAGCGAACGTTGTCATGAGTGTAGCTTTTGATGAGCCTTCTTTGGCAGTAGACACACATGTTGAACGTGTTTCAAAGCGTCTAGGTATTAATAAGTGGAAAGATAATGTTAAACAAGTAGAAGAACGTTTGTGTGATATTATTCCAAAAGAAAGATGGAGTAAAAGTCATCATCAACTTATCTTTTTTGGACGTTATCATTGTATTGCTCGAAAACCAAAATGTGATATTTGTCCATTACTTGAGGATTGTAGAGAAGGGCAAAAACGCATGAAAGCAATGAAAAAGGAAGTCTAATCAAATGATTAATAAATCACAATTTGAATCGCTAGAAAATGAACTTGATGTCTATGCTAAGAAAAGACAACTAAATTCTGATTTAGCAAAACAATATATCGATGATTATTTTGAACTACTTCTTTTGTTTTTTAGACAAATTAATGAAATAGAGTCTATTGATTTAAATCAGTTAGACCAATATCCAGTTGTTCCTATGAATTTTTTAGAACGATATCAATATATGTTAAAAAGAAAATACCACTTTATGGGGTATAGTCAAATGAAAACTTTGAAAAATGAACTTATTAAAATGAACGCTTCATATCAAATTAGAAGAAAAAATCAAAATAATAATTAATATGAAAGATAGTCTAGAGCAAAGTTGTTCTAGACTTTTTTTAGTTAAAAAAACGACATAGCCTTATAAAAGACTATGTCGTTTTTAAAGCTATTACGACGCTTTTCTAAAATTAAAAATCGTATTTGCTTTAAATATGTTAGATAAACTACTATTGTTATTTGTATTATCATTATTATTATTTTGTTGAGTTGATGTGGTACTATTGTTAGCACTGTTGTTCGTAGTTGAATTATTTACTGAGTTATCAGTTGTATTACCTGTATTCGTTGTAGTATTACTGTTCGTTGTTGATGTAGTATTTGAGTTGTTATCACTGGTAGAATTAGAATTGCTTGAACTATTTCCTGTACTACTAGAATTACTTGATGAGCTACTATCTGAATTGTTAGTAGACATATTATCATATTTACTTCCTGATGTTGTATTATTATCTGGATGATCTTTAACTGATAATGTACTTGCACCTGAACCAACAACTGAATCAGGTTTTTTGAAGTCTCCATCATTACTTGAAGTAATATCTGACATCACATCTTTATATAGATATTGTGCATATTCTTGTTCAGAATGTCCTAAGAATGAATCTTCACCGCCTGGTTTAATTTGGCTGAAGCCCATCCAAATTGACATTGTATATTTAGGTGTGAAACCATTCATCCAGATATCTTTGGCTGCATTGTCAGGTAAGTTATATTGATTATTAACTTCTGTGCCATAAGTACTTGTACCTGTTTTAGCCCCCATATTAACGCCAGCAACACCATGACCGTAAGCAGAACCATATGGTTTAAATGTACCAGTTAACATTTCTGCAAGCATATAAGCAGTATAATCTTCCATCGCTTTATGACTTGTATGATCAAATTCGATAGTTTCATCATCAGATGTTACAACTTTGCGAATTGAATGAGCATTATTGTAAGTACCACCATTAGCTATTGATGCGAATGCTGATGCTAATTGAGTAGGTGAGAATTCAGAAGCACCACCACCTAAAATTTCAGATGGTCCTAAATCAATGTCATAATCTAAACCAACTTTAGACGCAAACTCTTTTGGAGCATCTTTACCTGCACTTGATGATACTTGTTGCCAAGCTTTTAAGGCAGGAATATTAAAACTTTGTCTTAATGCATCATATGCAGATACTGTACCATGACCTTGACTATCATAGTTACGGAATGTACCGCCATCAATGGAATAACTTGATTCATCTTGAATTGCATGGTTTGTAGCCCATTGCATATTTTCAATTGCTGGACCATATGATAAGAATGGTTTAAGTGATGAACCAGTCAAGTGTGTATCTGTAGCAGCGTTACGATCAACGACATCTTTATAATTTCGTCCACCAGAAATGGCTACAATGCCTCCTGTTTTACTATCAAGAATGGTTGAACCCACTTGTTGATCATCATTTTTATAGTAATTACCATTATCAATGCGATCTTGAAGCGTTTTTTGCACGTCCTTATCCATATTTGTATAAATCTTAATACCACTTTGCATTAAATCACTATAGTTTTTATTTTTAAAGTGTTTATTGCCTATTAATTCAGCTTTAACAAAATTAACGTAAGAATCATACTCAGTATCAGAATCATTATTAGATATTTGACGTTCTTTTGTTGTACGTTTTACTAAATTATCTTCTAATGAAGTAGCTTTAGCTTCTTTCCACTGTTTATCAGAGATTCTATGATGGTAGTGCATTAAGTATAAAACAGTTTCTTTACGGTTTTCAGCTTCTTTTGGGTTATCATAAATGTTATAAAGGTTAGGAACTTGTGGTAAACCAGCTAGATAGGCTTCTTCAGCTAAATTAAGTTCATTTAAATTCTTATTAAAGTAATATTTAGCTGCAGCCCTAACGCCATATACACCGTCTGAGTAATAAATTTTATTTAAGTACATTTGGAAAATATCATCTTTACTGTACTCTTGCTCTAAACGGTAAGATAGATAAGCTTCTTGCGCTTTACGTCCAATAGATTTCTTTTCTGAAAGGAATGAACGCTTAACCACTTGTTGTGTTAAAGTAGATGCCCCTTGAGAACCAAAACCACCAGTTACGTTCTTACCAATAGCACCAAATAAACGTTTATAGTCTAAAGCACCATGTTCATAGAAGCGATTATCCTCAGTTGCTAACACGGCATTTTTCATATTTTTAGGAACATCTTTCAAATCAACATGTTCTCTACGTGCACCATTGTCTAATTTCTTAACCAAGTCACCGTTCTTATCATAAATTTCAGCAGGCTTTGGATCTTGTAATTTAGACTCATTAAATGCTGGAGCTTTCCAAGCATAATATGCAAATAGAAGTATACCGAGTAGAAGTAACACGATAAAGGCAATGAATAAAAAGCCTATAATCTTAATAATCGTTCTTTTTACATTCTTATTCTTTTTTGATTTGGATTTCCCATTTTTACCTTTATTTGGTTGGGAAGATCCTTTATTTTCCGTCATACGCGGTCCTCACTTTCATCTAATATCAACTTATCAACAGCCTTGAGATAGTTCAATCTAGGTTGATACTGATAAGGAATATAGTAACTATTTTTTTTGATTTCTTCAACTGTTATTGATTTTTTTATTTCCTTTTTATATCTTTCCCAAAAAGGTTCAAACTTCGAAAAAGGTAATAGATATACCTCATC
This sequence comes from Staphylococcus sp. HMSC069E10, assembly GCF_001809205.1. Classification (NCBI taxonomy): domain Bacteria; kingdom Bacillati; phylum Bacillota; class Bacilli; order Caryophanales; family Staphylococcaceae; genus Staphylococcus; species Staphylococcus sp. HMSC069E10. The sequence continues at coordinate 259,920 of NZ_KV796477.1, forward strand.
AAGCATTTTAAATCTAATCAGTAAAAAGACGAGTCCCTTTTGTAGAAAACAACTTTTCATATGTTCTACTTGATGATCATGGATATTATTTAAAGGGAAAGACGTTTTATTTTTCGTTTCTTTCGCTTCAAAATCAATGTAATAGCCTCGATAAACGCCATTATAATCAGTTGTAGAAGGTGTTCGAAAGTATGCTTCATTAATTACAGCTTTACTTCTTTTAGGATAATGAACATTTACAATTTGAATAGGAGTAGGTTTCTTATGTATAACAGCCACACCATGCTTAAAATAGTAATTGTTAGATTGTTCAATATCTTTTTCGAGAGTCATACCTCGTCCACCATATTTAATGTTACTAGAAGCATCACTTTGATTACTTCCAACCTTAGTAGGATTTAGTTTGAATGGTTTTCCATTTGGATAATTTATCATACTCACCACACAAATTTAATATTACACTTTCAATTTCTCAGAGAATAATATTAAACTATAATACGATAATAATGAAATGAGCATAATATTTATATTATACTACACATAATTAAATATATTCATTAATTATCTATTCTATTTTAACGTGCTTTAACAGTGAAAACAATATGTTTAAAAATTTGTAATAATGTAAAATTTATATCTAAACAATACTATAAAATAATTGTAATAAATTGTAAGAATATAGGAGGCCTCGTTATGTACACATTAATTAATGAAATACTTAAAGAACTACAGTACATGGCGTCAAGCTATAATGAAATAAAATTGACACAGTCAGAGAAGCAATTTCATCGAGATGTTGTTCCTTATGTAAAAAAAATTGATGGTTTAACTGAAGAATTATCTCATTATCATGATGAACTAATTCAATTTCCTTATATGAATAAGGAAAAATTAGAAATTTTAGTTAAACATATTAAGGAATTATCTGTAGAGTGTCACTACAATAAAACAAGTAAGAAGTTATTTAATGAAAAATTGAAATCTGCTAATTATGATCTTACCAATTTGCTTAAACATATAAAAGATAAAGAGGAATCAATACATTGAAAACAGTATATGTGACTGGATATAAATCATTTGAGTTAAATATATTTAAAGATGATATGAAAGAAGTGGATTATCTTAAACAATTTATAGAACATAAATTATTACAGTATATTGACGAAGGGCTAGAATGGGTACTCATTCAAGGACAAATTGGTATTGAATTATGGGCAGCTGAAGTAGTATTAAAATTACAAGACACATATCCTGAGTTAAAATTAGGTATTATCACACCATTTTATGGTCATACCTCCAAATGGAATGAACACAATATAGCAAAGTATGAATCTATTGCTAGTAATGCACAATTTCTAGAAAGTGTATTTCATTCTGAATATCAAGGACCTTTTCAATTTAAACAAACAGACCAGTTTATATTAGATCATACAGATATGACGTTATTAATTTATGATGATGAACAAGAAGGAAGTCCAAAATATTTTAAGAGGATGTTAGTTGATTTTATGGAAAAAACGACTTATAATTGTGATATTGTGACATTTGATGAACTTACTGACTTTATTAACGATTTACAATGGCAACAAGACCAAAGTTTTGAATGAGGTGGAAATTAATGGCAGATGTTTCTTTAAAGCTTTCAGCAAAAGATATCTATGAAAAAGACTTTGAAAAAACGATGGCTCGCGGTTATCGTCGTGAAGAAGTTGATGCTTTTTTAGATGATATCATTACTGATTATCAGAAAATGGCTGATATGAATAATGAAGTAGTCAGACTATCTGAAGAAAATAATAAACTTAAAAAAGAAGTTGAAGAATTGAGAATCAGAGTTGCAACTTCACGTCCTTCTGATAATAAGTCATTTGCTTCAAGCAATTCGAAATCAGCGAATAACAACGTAGACATTTTAAAAAGAATTTCTAATCTTGAAAAAGCTGTTTTTGGCAAATAATACATTGATATCTTAAAGATATAAGCTTGTTACGAAGCATGTTTGATTGCTATTATGTTTGATTTTGATAGCTAATTATTTATCTATTTAAAATTCTATTAAATATTTTAAAATTATGTTATACTCACAAAAGTGATATTTTGGGTAATCGCTATAGAAATATAGAGGAAAGTCCATGCTCACACAATCTGAGATGATTGTAGTGTTCGTGCTTGATGAAACAATAAGTCAAGGCATTAATTTGACGGCAATGAAATAACCTAAGTCATTCATTGATATGGTTAAAATAGTTTGAAAGTGCCACAGTGACGTAGCTTTTATAGAAATATAAAAGGTGGAACGCGGTAAACCCCTCGAGTGAGCAATCCAAATTTGGTAGGAGCACTTGTTTAGCGGAATTCAACGTATAAACGAGACATCTTTACTCGCATAGTAAAGATCTGTAGACAGATGATTACCACCAAAGTACCAGTACAACTAGTGTACGTTATGAGTACAATGGTACAGAACATGGCTTATAGAGATATCACAGACTAGTTTAGCTCTCCCTTTTTATGGAGAGCTTTTTTTATTTTGTATACATAATTATTTTAATATTTGTTAATATACTAATATGATATGAGACAAAGGAGATGAAATAATGTATCAATTATTAGCCGTGTGTCCAATGGGTCTTGAAGCCGTAGTTGCTAAAGAAATACAAGAACTTGGTTATAATACTCAAGTTGAAAATGGACGCATTTTCTTTGAAGGTGATGCTAATGCCATTGTAAAATGTAATTTATGGCTACGTACAGCTGACCGATTAAAAATAGTAGTAGGACGCTTCAATGCTAAAACATTCGATGAACTTTTTGAAAAGACAAAAGCATTACCTTGGGAAACAATTATCGATAAAGAAGGACAATTTCCTGTCCAAGGTCGTAGTGTAAAATCTACACTTCATAGCGTTCCTGACTGTCAAGCCATTACTAAAAAAGCTATCGTTGAACGTCTTAAAAAAGCTTATAATGAAAAAGGATGGTTAAACGAAAGTGGTGCGAAATATCCTGTTGAAGTAGCTATTCTTAAAGATAATGTCCTACTTACCATTGATACGTCAGGTTCAGGACTAAATCGTAGAGGGTATCGTATTGCACAAGGTGAAGCACCTATTAAAGAAACATTAGCAGCTAGCTTAGTACGTTTAGCAAATTGGAAGGGTGATACACCCTTTATTGATCCATTTTGTGGTTCTGGAACCATTGCTATTGAAGCATGTTTAATTGCTCAAAATATTGCGCCAGGTTTTAATAGAGAATTTGTATCAGAGGAATGGAATATTATGCCTCCTAATATTTATGACGTCATGCGTGACGAAGCTGATCAACAAGCTGACTATGATAAAGACATTCAAGTGTATGCGTCTGATATCGATCCAGAAATGGTTGAAATTGCTAAACGTAATGCTGAAGAAGTAGGCCTAGGTGATATTATTCAATTTAGTGTTAAGGATGTTAATACATTAACTATCGACCAAGAAGGACCTGTAGCGTTAGTTGGTAACCCGCCATACGGCGAGCGTATTGGAGGTAGAGCTGAAGTTGAAGAAATGTATCGATATGTAGGTAAACTAATGAAACAACATCCTTATTTATCAACATATATCCTTACAAGTAATAAAGAATTTGAGTATTTAGTAGATCGTAAAGCAACTAAACGTCGAAAACTTTTTAACGGTTATATCGAATGTACGTATTATCAATACTGGGGAAAAAAGCCTAATATTGATAAATAAATTTGACTTGAAGATTTATTTGAAAATAATTAATTTTGTAAATTTTTCTTAATAAATTGGATAATATTTATTTAAAATTTATGTATTTATTAGCACTATAATAGTGACTATTGTAAAGTTATTAGTAAGCGTGTTAAAAACATAGCACATTTAAACAGTATAGTAAGGAGAATAAGTTATGCAAACAGTTTTAATTGTAGGGGCTAACGGAAAAGTATCAATTGAAGCAACTAAAATTTTCTTAGAGAATTCTAGTTTTAACGTTGATTTATTTTTAAGAAATGCCCACCGTATTCCTGATTACGCATCTAATCGTATCACTGTCTTTGAAGGTGATGCTAAAAATGTTGAAGATTTAGAAAAAGCATTAGATCAAGTAGATATTGTTTTTGCAAGTTTATCAGGATCACTAGATAGAGAAGCACAAGCCATTATAGATGCCATGAACAAAAAGAATGTTAAACGTTTAATATTTGTGGCAGCTCCTGGTATTTATGACGAATTACCAGATAAATTCAATACATTTAACAAAGAACAATTTGGTGAAAAATTAACTAAATATCGTAAAGCAGCTGATTTAATTGAAGCGTCTGACTTAGATTATACAATTATTCGTCCTGCTTGGTTAACATTTAAAAATGAATCAGATTATGAAATTACTCAAAAAGGTGATACCTTTAAAGGAACAGAAGTTTCTAGAAGAAGTGTAGCCAATTTAGCAGTGCGTATAGCGAAACAACCTGAACTTTATTCTAGACAAAATATTGGAGTAAATAAACCAAATACTGATGGCGATAAACCAGCTTGGTTTAACTAATTCATTCTATATAGGTTTTTATTATTTCTTATGATAAAATTTAATAAACATAGCTAAAGATATTTTAGTTTTATCACCCTAAAAGTGAGGTTATAATTCTTTTTAGTTTTATAACCTTAATTTTTTTATATTTTAGAGTGAGTGAAATAAAGGGGATAGCATTATGCAAAATAATGAACAATTAGATGTATTATACAAATTAAAAAAAGAAATAGAAAAATCGAATAACGAAGCATTAGTACATACAATAAATCAAGTGATTAAAAAAGTATATTTAAATCAATATACTTTATCATTTGTTGGACATTTTTCAGCTGGTAAGTCAACATTAATCAATTTATTATTAGAACAAGATATATTGCCTAGCTCACCTGTACCAACAACGAGTAATACGGCTATAGTTTCTGTTTCAAAAGAAGAAGAAATTATTGCTAATTTAGAATATCAAAAATATGCTAAGTTAAAAACGTATGATGATGTAAAAATAATGAACCGATTAAATATTGATGTGGAATCTATTGAAATAAAGTTTCCTTCAAATAAGTTTAATCTTGGTTTTACATTACAAGACACTCCAGGAGTAGATTCAAATGTTTCTACACACCAATCCACTACTGAACAATTTTTATATACAAGCAATATGATTGTGTATACAGTTGATTATAATCATGTTCAGTCTGCACTCAATTTCCAATTTATGAAACGCATGAATCAAGTAGGCATACCTATTATTTTTGTTATCAATCAAATTGATAAGCATAATGAGAATGAAATTTCTTTTGATACATTTAAACAAAAAGTAGAACAATCTATACAAGATTGGGATATTAAAGTCGATCAACTATTTTATGTTAGTAAATTTGATCATCCAAACAATCAACTTCATTTATTCTCAGAGTTTTTAGAAGAAAAAGATAAACTACGTGAACCTATTGAAGATTTTGTAACACGTATCATTGAATTTATACATCGTACTCAGCTTTCATATATTCAAGAGCATATGCAAAATATACTTGACGCTTTAAATATCAATGAATCCGAATTTGAAGAATCCTATAAACAATTTCAACAGAATCAAGCTATAAGTGAAGAAGCACAATTATTAAATCATTCTTCTCAATTATTAACGTACTTAAAAGAAAAACGGAAAAATATATTAGATAATGCTTATATTATGACTCATGATATGCGAGAAGATATTCGTTATTATCTTGAAAGCATGGCTTTAGACTTCAAAGTGGGCGGTCTTCTAAATAAAAAAAAGAAAACGGAAGAAGAGAGAGCAAAACGTTTACAAATTGTTGTAGACCGTTTACAAGAAAAAGTGAATCGACACATTCGTCAACCAATGCGTGAAGATTTATCTTTTGTAACTCGCTTTATTCATCATTCTGAAGTAAATCAACGAATTTTAAATCAACATTATGAAATTGAACCTACTTTAATTTCTAATTTATATCAAGTACAAACAAGCATTAATAATACCTATGTGCTCACATTTAGTGATGACGTTTTAAAAGCAATTGCACGTGCTATCGAAAAACAATCAGATTCATTATTTAAAGACATTATTGAACATACTGAAGCAACGGAATTATCTAACATAGAAGATAATGATGCACATTTATATGAACAGTATCTTGAGTTCAAGAATTTAAAACAGTCATTAACAACTGAAAATTATAAACATTATTATATTCATATAAATGACTCACTCGATAAATTAATTGATCGAACAGAAACACATTATAAACTTAATCAATCAACCATATCTTCAACAAATGATTTAGACGAAGATATTACATCAACTAAGGATACGACAACTCATCACTTTGATATTCAGAAAGCTCTGGCTATCATTGAACCTGTTCCTTTATTCAATAAAACTAAGCAAGACATCAAAGCAACATTGCAACGCATAGATAATAAAATTGTAAAAATAGGCGTCTTTGGTACATTTAGTGCAGGAAAAAGTAGCTTGATTAATGCTTTACTTGGAGATCATTATCTTGTAAGCTCACCTAATCCAACAACAGCAGCTACGACTGAAATCTCATATGGTCATGATAGTCAAATTACTTTGAAAACAAATACGCAATTGTTAAATGAATTAAACCAATTACTTGAATATCAAAACGTTTCTTTTAACTCGTTAGAAAAATTTATGAATAGTAATATTGAGTCTTTAAAACAACAATTAGAAAAAAATCAATTGGCTTTTATAACATCAGTAGAGAAGCACTTTTCAATGTACCAAGATATGCTAACAGAAGGTATAACACATACTATTTCACAAAATGAAATTAAGCAATGGAGTGCTGAAGACGAATACGCTACATTTGTTAAAACCGTTCATATACAACTTCCACTGGATTGGTTAAAAGACAAAATTATCGTTGATTCATTAGGGTTACATTCTAATAATCAACGACATACAAATGAAACTGAACGCATCTTAACTTCTTCAGATCTAATTTTATATGTGAGCTATTTTAATCACTCATTTACTGATAATGACAAAGCATTTATTGAACATATGAAAGATATTAACCAATTAAATGAAGCACAGACATTTAAAATGATTATTAATGCGATAGATTTAGCTGAAACTAATGAAGATTTAATAGCAGTGGAGCAGTATGTAAAAGATGCTCTATCTCAAGTGAATCTGCCATCTGAATTATTCGGTGTATCAAGTAAACGTGCATTGGAGACTAAAGATGAAGGCATTCTTAAATTAAAAGAAAGTATTAATCATTTTGTCGAAACTGAATCGAAAACGATTTTAGAGAAGCAAATGATTCATCAAATCGAGCAAATGCGCGATAACTTTAATCAAATCATCTATGAATTTAAAACAAATCAAACACGTATGTTAGAACAACAACAACAACTTGAAACTTATAAAAATAAAACACCATTAACTAACCAAATTATTCATACAAGTGAGCAGCATACTAAAAATGAGGTTGAAGAACAAATCTATCATTTAAATAAACGATTACAGCTTCAATTATTAGATGAGGTTAAAAAAGTATATAATAGTCAAATGACACAAAATAATGATTTTAATGATGAAAAGAAACGTGCTACGAAAATGTACTTAGATCAAGTTCATCAACGATTATATTTAGAACAAACTTTATTAGTCGAAAGAATAAAAACATACTTTACTTCTCAATTAGATCAACAAATAGCACCAACAATTCAAAAATTAAACTCAGTTCATGTACTTATCCAACCTCATTTTAAAATAACAGCGCCGTTTACTGATGATGCACTATTACGTATTAGTTTAGAAGAGATGCTTTCAGTTTTACCTAAACAGTTGTCTAAACGTAAAATTTTAAATGCAAATGCGCAAAGAGAACTGCAAGAAATGATTTGTACAAATACACTAGAACTGCTACAACCATCACTAAACGTATTAAAACAACAATTAAATTATTATGTATCTAACTTAACTCACGACGCGAACATCGAACTTAATCAGTTAAATAATAATGTTTTAGAGCAAATCAATGACTTATTATCTAAACGTATCGATAATTCACTCATTGAACAATTAGAAACAGTAAATCAACAATTGGAACCACTTTTAAATTAGAAAGAAGGATTAATATGACTCAACGTGTCTTACTTGTAGATGGAATGGCACTCTTATTTAGACATTTTTATGCTACAAGTCTACACAATCAATTTATGTATAATTCTAAAGGTATGCCAACCAATGGGATTCAAGGTTTTGTTAGACATATCTTTACGGCAATTAAGGATATTAAACCAAGCCATGTTGCGATATGTTGGGATATGGGGCAAGCAACCTTTAGAAATGCTATGTATACTTCTTATAAACAAAATAGACCTGCGCCACCAGAAGAATTGATACCTCAATTCGATTACGTAAAAGACATTTCAGAACAATTTGGTTTTGTGAATATCGGTGTTGCAAATTATGAGGCAGACGATGTCATAGGAACACTCGCTAAAATATATTCAAAAGATAATGAAGTACATATTGTAACTGGAGATAGAGATATTTTACAATGTATCAATGAACAAGTAGAAGTCTGGTTAATCAGAAAAGGTTTTAATATTTATCATCATTATACTCTTAATCGTTTTAATGAAGAGTATGCATTACATCCACTTCAACTTATTGATATTAAAGCATTTATGGGAGATTCAGCAGATGGGTATCCTGGTGTTAAAGGTATTGGGGAAAAAACCGCCATTAAATTAATACAATCTTATGGTAGCGTTGAAAACGTACTAGACCATATCGAATCACTTACACCTGGTCAACAGAAAAAAATTGCAACTGATAAAGAAAATTTGATTTTATCCAAACAATTAGCGGAAATCTATACGGATGTGCCTATCGATACAACTGCATTATATAAAGAAATGGAATATACACATTCATTGAATCATATTCTTTCAATTTGTAATGAACACGAACTTTATGTCTCTGGTAAATATCTTGCTTCAAAAATTTTAATGTAAAACAGATAAAAAAAGAAGATAAAAGAATTCAACATAAATTCTTTTATCTTCTTTTTTACATTATTATTGTTTATTCTTAATTAATTTGTATAGAGCTTGTTGTGCTAATTGATTTGCTTCTTTATTTTTATCTCTTGGAACCCATTTTACAAATAGCAAATCAAAACTTGCTTCTAAAATCTCCATATTTTCAAAAAATGGTTTGAAACGCGCATTTTTTACATAACCTTGATTCACGCTATCTTCTATCAATTTAGAATCTGTATGCAATAAAGCATTTGAAACATTTAATTCACGAGCATGTTCTAATGCATGAATGAATGCAGACCATTCAGCACTATGGTTGTCCAATTCTCCTAAATCATGTGTATACGTATATTTAATATCATTTTCTTTAATTACTATCCCACACGTACTACGTCCCGGATTGCCACTCGTCGCAGCATCAAAAAATATTTTAGCCATTAAAAACACCTCTAGTTTAAGCATTAATTAAACACTATTTGTCTATTTAAAAATAGCATATTGCTTAGTAAACCTAAACAATATGCATGTATGATTGTTTTAATAACCTTCGTCTAATTTTTGAATTTTTCCTTTTCGATAGAAAGACTTCGCAATATAACCAAATGGAACATTGAAAATCGTTGAGACTAATTTTAAAACATACGTAGTAATAAAGATTTCAAATACAACACTTGCAGGCAATGTACCGATAAATGCGATAGTTACAAATAATGCAGTATCAATAATTGAACTTAATACCGTACTTCCATAAGCTCTAATAATAAATGTTTTATCTGATTGGAAAACTTTTTTTATCATTGAAAAGATGAACACATCTACATGTTGCCCTATAATATAAGCAATAATTGAACCTAAAGCAATTCTCGGCACTAAATCAAAAATCGTAGATAATGCTTTTTGAGATATATCTTCTGGTGCGGGTATAAAATGTAATGACATTTGCATTACAATTATCATAACAAGAGTTGATGAGAAGCCTAACCATACAGCACGTTTAGCAACTTTTCGTCCATAAATATCATTTAAAATATCTGTAGCTAGGTAGATAGAGGCAAACATTACATTACCTAAAGTTGCTGAGATACCAAAAATATCAACCGTTTTGATGACTTGGATATTAGCAATAATTGTACCGATAGCTACCCAAGCGATAAGACCTTGTTTACCAAAACAACGATACATTAAAACCATTACAATAAATGTTACAAAAAAAGTAGCAATACCAAAAAATTCATTATACATCATTTATTCCTCCTAAATTTTGATAATGCGGGTGTTTAGAAACCGCTAAGCAACTTTAATATTTTATAGTAAAAGTAATTCAAATTCAATACTCATTAATCAATTCATATTATAAATAATAAAAAATAAAATCGATTATTTTAAAATGATCATCATATAAGTTATAATAACTCCATATTTATAAAATTAAGTATAAGGAGTGAAAGTTATACTTACACATTCCGAACAAAATGCAATAGAAAAAATTGATGAATTAATGAATACTTATTGTGATAAATGTTTACTGAAAACACACATTAGAAAAACAGAAGGAAAAACACAAGCACATCATTTTTGTATTTCTGAATGTTCAATAGGTAAGCAAATTAAGCAATTAGGCAATGAACTTCAATAGGAGGGAATTTTATGCATATAAAGTCAATTGAAGACACACCAAATTATAATACGATTAAAATTAATTTAAGTGAAAAACGTAAAGATAATCAATCAAATACGTATACATCTGCTCAAGATGGGCAACCTGATTTTATTAATCGATTATTTGATATCGAAGGAGTAAAGTCAGTTTTTTATGTCATGGATTTTATTTCAGTAGATAAAGAGGAATATGCCAATTGGGATGATCTTGTACCTAAAATTGAAGACACATTTTAATTTTAGGAGGAACAGTAGTGGAAATATTAAAAATTGAACCAACACCAAGCCCAAATACAATGAAAATCGTTTTAAGTGAAAAGCGTGCTGATAATCAGTCGAACACATATACAGAAGTCAAAACATCTCAACCTGATTTTATTAATGACTTATTACAAATTAAAGATGTTAAATCTATATTTCATGTAATTGACTTTTTAGCTATTGATAAGTATCCGAAAGCAAATTGGGAAGAGGTATTACCTCAAATTACTGCGTCACTTCAAAAAGAGGAAACTATTAGTCAATCATCTCAGTTTGATGAACACTATGGAGAAGTGAAAGCAGAGATACTCACTTTTAAAAATATCCCATATCAAATTAAATTAACAAATGCTCATGAAGAAGTACGTAAACAACTACCTGATATCTTTATTAATAGTATGCTTAAAGCACAAGAAGATGATGATAATGTTATTTTTCTTAGAAAATGGAAAGAGCTTGGTTTACGTTATGGAGAACTTTCTCTAGTTATGGAAGAAGTTTATGAAGAAATCATTGCATTATATCCAAAAAGTCGATTGGAACAATTAGTCGTTCAAGCTTTATCTACACAAACGAAAAGTACATCTCATTTTTATCAACATGTTTCATACGAGGAGTACTTGAATGAATCAGACTGGAAAGTACGTCTCAGAATGTTAACAGAATTCCCAACACCAACACTTGAGGATATTCCACTCTTAGAGCAAGCCCTAAATGAAAATAAGTTACCATTAAGACGTCAAGCGATTGTTTTATTTGGTATGATTGAAAGTAAAGAAATATTGCCATATTTGTATAAAGGATTAAATGATCAGCATCCAGCTATTCGACGTACAGCTGGAGACTGTATCAGTGATTTAGGTTATAAAGAAGCTTTGCCAGAAATGGAAAAAGCACTTGATGATCCACAAAAAATTGTTCGTTGGAGAGCTGCAATGTTTTTATTTGAAGAAGGTGGCGAAGCGCAACTAGCATCTCTAAGAGCGCATGCAAACGACAATGCTTACGAAGTAAAACTTCAAGTGAAAATGGCAATTTCTAGAATTGAAAATGGCGATGAAGCATTAGGTTCCGTATGGAAACAAATTGCTAATCGTAATAAACATTAAAGGAGTTTTTTATATGAATCCGTATGAACAATATATGCATGAACTAGCACAACAAATGCGTTCTGAATTAACTGATAATGGTTTTACAAGTTTAGAATCAAGTGAAGATGTATCAAACTATATGAACAATGTTAAAGATGACGAAACAACATTTGTTGTTATTAATTCTACATGTGGTTGTGCTGCTGGTTTAGCGAGACCTGCTGCTGTAGCAGTTGCTGATCAAAATGATAAAAAGCCAACACATAAAGTCACAGTATTCGCTGGACAAGATAAAGAAGCAACGCAAACAATGCGCGATTATATCCAACAAGTACCTTCAAGCCCTTCGTATGCTTTATTTAAAGGTACAGAATTAAAGCATTTTATTCCGCGTGAACATATTGAAGGTAGAGATATTCAAGATATTTGTATGGATATTAAAGATGCTTTCGACGAAAATTGTTAATATGATTATATTAAATTAATCTATCTTAATATGCATCTCCAATAATAAATTATCTCAGTTTGATAATTTATTATTGGAGATTTTTAAATATAAAAATGTTTTGAAATAATATAATTCATTCAATATCTTTCTATTTTCTAGTATAATGATAATTAATATAAAATTTAGGAGAGATGTACATATGCTCAATCCTTTTGATTCGGCGTATCACGATTTATGTAATGACATTTTAGAAATTGGTAATCAACGTGATGATAGAACACATACAGGTACCATTTCTAAATTTGGACATCAAATCCGCTTCGATTTAACGAAGGGATTCCCTTTACTCACTACAAAAAAAATATCTTTCAAACTTATTGCTACTGAGTTATTGTGGTTTATAAAAGGAGATACTAATATTCAGTATTTATTAAAATATAATAATAATATTTGGAATGAATGGGCTTTTGAAAAATATATTCAATCTGAAGATTATCATGGTCCAGATATGACAAATTTTGGACATCGTTCTCAAGAAGATGAAAATTTCAATAAAATGTATCAACAGGAAATGAAAAAATTTAAAGAGAAAGTGTTGAATGATGATACTTTTGCTAAAAAATATGGTGATTTAGGAAATGTCTATGGAAAGCAATGGCGTGATTGGGTAGATCAATATGGTAATCATTTCGATCAGCTTAAAACAGTTATTCAGCAAATTAAGACAAACCCTAATTCGAGAAGACACATAGTTTCAGCATGGAATCCCACTGAAATTGATACTATGGCATTACCACCATGTCATACAATGTTTCAGTTCTACGTACAAGATGGCAAATTAAGTTGTCAACTTTATCAACGTAGTGCAGATATTTTCCTAGGTGTGCCTTTTAATATTGCAAGTTATGCATTACTTACGCATTTAATTGCTAAAGAATGTAACTTAGAAGTTGGAGAATTCATTCATACTTTTGGAGATGCACATATTTATTCTAATCACATAGAGGCAATTAAGACTCAACTTTCTAGAGAAGGTTTTGCACCTCCTACATTAAAAATAAATTCTGAACACTCAATCTTTGATATTAATTATGAAGATTTAGAACTTGTAGACTATCAATCTCATCCAGCAATTAAAGCGCCCATTGCTGTGTAATCTATCTTTAATTAAAAATAAACTAAAAGGGGATATGATAAATGACCTTATCAATTTTAGTGGCACATGATCAACAACGTGTCATTGGTTATAAAAATGCTCTACCATGGCATATTCCAAATGATTTAAAACATGTAAAACAACTCTCAACTGGCCATACACTTGTAATGGGTAGAAAAACATTTGAGTCCATTGGCAAACCATTACCAAATAGAAAAAATGTAGTTTTAACTCGTGATAACAATTTTAAACCTGATGGCGTTGAAGTGATTCACACAATTGATGATATCTACAACTTAGAGGGTCATGTATTTATTTTTGGTGGCCAAACATTATTTGAAGTAATGATTGATAAAGTTGACGATATGTATATCACTGTAGTAGATGGAAAACATCAAGGTGATACATTTTTCCCTCCCTATACATTTGAAGATTGGACGGTTGTATCTTCTGAAGAGGGTCAACTTGATGGAAAAAATACTATTCCACATACCTTTTTACATTTAGTACGAAAATAAAATAAATTAACAGGAGAAATTATGACTAAACAAGTAATCGTTACAGACTCTACCTCAGATTTATCAGCTGAATATTTAAATCAACATAACATCCATGTTGTTCCATTAAATTTAACCATTGATAAAGAATCATTTGTAGATCAAGTAGATATCTCATCCGAGGAGTACATTAAACGTATTGAAGAAGACGCTGACGTTAAAACGAGTCAGCCATCAATTGGTAAATTTATTGAATTATATGAACAACTTGATAAAGACAATGACGATGTAGAAATCTTTAGCATTCATATGTCTTCAGGATTAAGTGGAACATATCAGACTGCTTTACAAGCGAGCAATATGATTGAAGCAAAAGTAAATGTGATTGATTCAAAATCAATTTCTTTTGGATTAGCATACCAAATTCAACGTTTAGTAGAACTTGTAAACACTAATCTTTCAAGTGCAGAAATTATTAAACATATTTCAGAATTGCAGAAAAATATTAAACTATTTGTTGTTATTGGCCAACTCAATCAATTAATTAAAGGTGGACGCATCAGTAAAACAAAAGGTTTAATCGGAAATATTATGAAAATAAAACCGATAGGAACACTTAGAGAGGGATATTTAGAAATCGTACATAATTCTCGTACACAAAACTCTAGTATTCAATATCTAAAAAAAGAAATTGCTAAATTTATTGAAAATCATACTATTCAATCGATTGGTATTGCACATGCAAATACGATTGAATTCATTGAAAAAGTAAAACATCAATTTAATGAAGCATTTGGACAACAAAATTATGATGTTAATGTAACGACACCAGTCATTTCTACACACACTGGTCAAGGCGCTATCGGTCTTGTCGTAGTTAGAGGATAATAGATAATAATAGGTGACTTAAGTTATTGATCTCTGAGTTAATTACTTTAATTTCATATCATTATATCGTAAATTTAAAGAAAGATAGAGGAGGTAATATAATGGCATATGCAACTTTAGCAGGAGGATGTTTCTGGTGTATGGTTAAACCTTTTACATCTTACCCAGGTATTGAAGATGTCGTATCAGGTTATAGTGGCGGAAATATAGAAAATCCAACGTATGAACAAGTATGTTCAAATCAAACTGGTCATAGAGAAGCAGTTCAAATTACTTATAATCCAGATATTACGTCATTTGAAAATATTTTGGATGTTTACTTTAAACTATTTGACCCGACAGATAATAAAGGGCAATTTTTTGATAGAGGCGAAAGCTATGAACCAGCAATATTTTATCATGATGAACAACAAAAAAAAGCTGCTGAATTAAAAATCCAACAACTAAATGAAGAAGGTATTTTTAAAAAACCAATCATCACACCAGTTCTTCCTTACAAAAACTTTTATCCAGCGGAAGATTACCATCAAGACTATTATAAAAAAAATCCTATGCATTATGAGCAATATCAACGCGGTTCTGGTAGAAAAGCATTTATAGAATCACATTGGGGGTCTCAAAATGATTAAAAAAGATAAAAGCGAATTAAATGATATGGAGTATCTCGTTACTCAAGAAAATGGTACAGAACCTCCTTTTCAAAATGAATATTGGAATCATTTTGACAAAGGAATATACGTAGATAAAATTTCTGGTAAGCCTTTATTTACTTCTGAAGAGAAATTTGAATCTGATTGTGGTTGGCCAAGTTTCTCAAAAGCATTAGACGATGATGAAATTGTTGAACTCGTAGATAAATCATTTGGTATGATTCGAACTGAAGTTAGATCAGAAGATGCTAACAGTCATTTAGGTCACGTATTCAATGATGGCCCAAAAGAAAGTGGCGGATTGCGTTATTGTATTAATTCTGCAGCTATTCAATTTATTCCATACGAAAAATTAGAAGAATTAGGATATGGCGATTTGATACAACATTTTAATAAATAGGAGCGATGAATAATGTTTAAAAAATTATTTGGTAAAGATAAAGAAGTCAATAAGGAAACTCAACTATATGCACCATTAACAGGTGAATATGTCAAAATTGAAGATATACCAGATCCTGTATTTGCCCAAAAAATGATGGGTGAAGGTTTCGGTATTAATCCTACTGAAGGTGAGGTAGTTTCCCCAGTTGCTGGAAAAGTTGATAATGTTTTTCCAACAAAACATGCAATTGGTTTAAAAACTAAAAATGGTCTTGAAATTTTAGTACACATTGGATTAGATACTGTTCAGTTAGACGGAGAAGGATTTAATGTACTGGTTAGCAGTGGTGACACAGTACAAGTAGGCGACCCTTTACTCAAATTCGATTTAGAATTTATTAGAAATAATGCCAAATCAGTTATTTCACCTATTATTATTACAAATTCTGATCAAACAGAATCTATTTCACTCGATGATGTTAAAGCTGTTATTAAAGGCGAAACTAAAGTTGTCGATGTGACAATGAGCTAATGAAAGATCATTCATTTTATCAATTTGCCTTAACGGCTAGAGGACGTAAAGATGATAAAGGTGAATTAGCCGAAGACATTTTCAATGACTTATCGTTTCCAAAACATGAAAGTGACTTCAACGTATTATCAGACTATATCGAAATGCAAAGTGACATTACGTTACCTATGTCCGTATTTGATGATTTATATGAAGAATATACAGAATGGTTAAAATTCTAATTTAAATTCATTTTATGTCTAAATATGATATGGAGTGGTGTTATAAAATCTTAATTTTAGATTTATATGCCACTCTTTTTATTTTTATCTAATTAAGAATACAATTTCTTATAATTTGCGTTTGCTTAAAAATAAAGACATACTAGGTATGTCTTTATATAAAATGATAAGAGACAAGATGTAATTAGAGGAAGTGATTTTATGAATAATCATTCTGAGGAGCACCATGACGGACAATCAGATGAAAAAAGACATGCATCTCCTAAAAAAAAGATGCATTTGAAAATATGGCAGTTTATCTTAATTTTATTAAGTGTTATTATCATTACAACAATTATAGCTGTATTTGCAACGATAGGAATCAGTCATAAGTTAAGTGGTTTAACTAAAGAAGAGCGTCAAGAAATGAAAAAAATAGAATTTGCATATAAAACGTTAGATACAGACTATTACAAAAAACAAAACTCAAGTAAACTTTCTGAAGCTGCAATTAATGGTATGGTAAAAGAATTAAAAGACCCATATTCTGAATACATGACAAAGTCTGAAACAAAGAGCTTTAATGAAGATGTATCTGGAGATTTTGTAGGTATTGGTGCAGAAATGCAAAAGAAAAATAAAGATATTATGATTACAAGTCCTATGAAAGATTCTCCTGCTGAAAAAGCTGGCCTTCAACCTAAAGATGTTGTCACAAAAGTTAATGGTAAGTCTGTAGTAGGTAAACCTTTAGATCAAGTTGTTAAAGTGGTAAGAGGTAAAGAAGGCACAAATGTTAGGTTAACTATTAAACGCGGTTCTGAAGAAAAAGATATTAATATTAAACGTGGTAAAATTCATGTCAAAAGTGTGGAGTATAAGAAAAAAGGTAACATAGCTGTATTTACGATTACTAAATTCCAACAAAATACTGCGGGTGAATTAAAATCTGCAATTATAAAAGCTCATGATGCTGGTATTCGAAATATCATCTTAGACTTGCGTAATAATCCAGGGGGATTATTAGATGAAGCAGTTAAAATGGCTAATATTTTTATTGATAAAGGTCAAACTGTTGTTCAACTTGAAAAAGGCAATGATAAAGAAGCAATTAAAACTTCAAATGATGCTTTAAAAGATGTTAAAGATATGAAAGTGAGTATTTTAGTAAATGAAGGTTCCGCAAGTGCGTCAGAGGTCTTTACAGGGGCAATGAAAGATCACCATAAAGCTAAAGTGTATGGTTCAAAAACATTTGGTAAAGGAATCGTTCAAACCACACGAGAACTTAAAGATGGGTCATTATTAAAATATACACAAATGAAATGGTTAACACCTGATGATCATTATATTCATGGAAAAGGTATTAGACCAGATGTTACAATTGATTCTCCTAAGTATCAATCATTAAGTGTTATTCCGTCTGATAAAACATATTCTGTTGGCGATAATAATAAAAACGTTAAATCGATAAAAATTGGTTTAGATGCTTTAGGTTATTATAACGGAGATGAATCAAACCAATTTGATAATCAATTAGCTAATGCTATTAAACTATTCCAATCAGATAATCAACTATCTGAAACGGGAAAATTTGACACCAAAACAAATGAAAAATTCACTCAATTATTAGTTGAAAAATCAAATAAAGAAGACACAGTCTTAGACAAATTATTAAAATTAATAAAATAGAAAGGAATAACTATTATATGATTAGACTAGGTAAACATGAAGATATTAATCAAATCGAAACATTAGTGTCAGAAGCAAAAGATTTAATGAAATCATTTGGGAATAATCAGTGGGACGATAAATACCCAGCTACTGAACATTTTAAGGAAGATATTGATACAGAGACGTTATATGTTTTAGAAGAAAATAACACTATTTATGGATTTATTGTTGTCGACCAACAACAATCAGAGTGGTATGATGATTTAGAATGGCCAGTTGATAGAAATAACGCTTATGTTATTCATAGATTAGCTGGTTCTAAAGATTATAAAGGTGCAGCAACTCAATTATTTGATTTTGCAGTTAAATTAGCAGAAGAACATCATATCCATGTGATTCTGACAGATACTTTTGCATTAAATAAACCCGCTCAAGGTTTATTCGAGAAATTTGGTTTCCAAAAAGTAGGAGAAACAGAAATTGACTATCATCCATTCGATAGAGGCGCACCATTCTATGCATATTATAAAAACATATAAGAATAGAGGTTAATAATCATGTCTAAAATTGCGTTTACCGGAGGCGGCACAGTAGGCCATGTGTCTGTGAACTTAAGTTTAATTCCAACTGCATTAGAAAAAGGACATCAAGTTTTTTATATTGGTTCTAAAAACGGAATTGAACGAGAAATGATTGAATCACAACTTTCGAATATTAAATATTACCCAATTTCAAGTGGTAAATTACGTCGTTATTTATCATTTGAAAATGCAAAAGATGTTTTTAAAGTATTAAAAGGTATCTTAGATGCCCGTCGCGTTCTAAAAAAAGAAAAGCCTGATTTATTATTTTCTAAGGGGGGATTTGTTTCTGTTCCTGTTGTTATAGCAGCACGTTCATTGAATATTCCTACTATTATTCATGAATCAGATTTAACTCCTGGTTTAGCAAACAAAATATCTTTAAAATTTTCAAAAAAAATATATACAACATTTGAAGATACACTTAAATATCTACCTAAAGATAAAGCTGATTTTGTAGGGGCAACCATTAGAGAAGATTTAAAAGAAGGTAATCAACAAAAAGGTTATGAAATAACAGGGTTTGATTCAGATAAAAAAGTATTACTTGTTATGGGTGGTAGCCTAGGTAGTAAAAAATTAAATGATATTATTAGAGAAAATCTTGAAGCTTTACTACATGATTATCAAATCATTCATTTAACAGGGCATGGATTAGTAGATGAGTCTTATAAACAAAAAGGATATATTCAATATGAATTTGTTAAAGAAGAATTAACGCATTTATTATCTATTACAGACACAGTCGTAAGTCGTGCAGGTTCTAATGCTATCTATGAATTCTTGACTTTAAGAATCCCAATGTTGCTCATACCACTAGGACTTGATCAATCTAGAGGGGATCAAATTGACAATGCTAAATATTTTGAATCCAAAGGATATGGAAAAATGATTCCAGAAGATCAACTTACACAATTCAAATTACTCGAACAATTAAAACAAATTGAATCTCACCGTACTGATATTACTCATCAAATGGAATCTTATAAAGAAAGTTATACTAAAGAAGACTTATTTAATAAAATCTTGAACGACGCGCTTTAATATAGGAGGACCAATTGATGAATAGAACGAAACGCATTACATTGCTCATTGTTTTTACATTAATCTTTGGCATCATTGCATTTTTCCATGAATCACGTTTAGGCAAATGGATTGATAATGAAGTATATGAATTTATTTATGCATCGGAGAGTTTTATTACTACATCTATTTTATTAGGTGCAACAAAAATTGGAGAAGTATGGGCAATGGTTTGTTTGTCATTAATGCTTGTTGCTTATTTAATGCTTAAACGTTACAAAATTGAAGCTTTATTTTTTGTTATCACAATGTCACTATCAAGTATATTAAATCCCTTACTAAAAAATATTTTTGATCGTGAACGTCCAACATTACTACGTTTAATTGATATTTCTGGATTTAGTTTTCCTAGTGGACATGCAATGGGTTCGACTTCATTTTTTGGAAGTGCAATGTATATTGCTCAGCGTAGAGCATCAGGAAGTACAAAAGGCGTCATTATTGGACTATGTGCGGCACTTATTTTACTCATTTCTATTTCAAGAGTTTATTTAGGCGTGCATTATCCAACTGATATTATTGCAGGAATCATTGGAGGTGCTTTCTGTATCGTTCTTTCAACTTTAGTATTAAAAGGATTACATGAGCCTACAACCTTATAAATAATAAATAAGTGCGCCTTATTTGGCGCACTTATTTATTATTTACGTCTCGTTTTAAAACGAACGTTTATTAGTATTTACGGACATATAAATTAAGGGGGGAATGGCTTGAAAATGATTATAATTCTAAGTATTTTAAATTATGGGGGAAACTTAGATTTAATTGATAATCATTTTCAATTAATATTATAACTTATTGATAACGATTGTCAATTAAAATCTTACTTTTATTTTATTCATTCTATTAACAAATAATTTTTGTGATAGAATATTGGTTATGTTATGAGAAGTCATACGTTTATTAAAAAAGAGGTGTCTGAAAAAATGACTAATATTTTAATCGTCGAAGATGAACAAAATTTAGCCAGATTTCTTGAATTAGAATTAACACATGAGGGTTATAAGGTGGACATCGAATATGATGGGGAACCTGGTTTAGAAAAAGCATTAAATAACGATTTTGATTTGATTATTTTGGATTTAATGTTACCAAATATAAATGGCCTAGAAATTTGTAGACGTGTACGCCAAGTGCAATCAACACCAATTATTATCATCACTGCTAAAAGTGATACTTACGATAAAGTGACTGGATTAGATTATGGTGCAGATGACTATATAGTAAAGCCCTTTGAAATTGAGGAGCTTTTTGCAAGAATTCGTGCTGTATTACGTCGTCAGCCTCATAAGGATATTATCGATATTAATGGTATCAGAATAGATATTGATGCATTTAAAGTAACTGTTGATGGTAAGCAATTAGATTTTACTAAAACTGAATATGATTTATTGTATCTATTAGCAACGAATCGCAATCACGTACTACAACGTGAACAAATTTTAAATCATGTATGGGGATATAATAGTGAAGTAGAAACGAATGTGGTTGATGTATACATCAGATATTTAAGAAATAAATTGAAACCTTTCAATAAAGAAAAAGTCATTGAAACTGTTCGTGGTGTAGGATACGTGATTCGATAATGAAAAATCATACATTACAATATAAATGGATGACTATCACTACATTGATTATGTTTACGACAATTATTTTATTTTGTCTTATTATTATATTCTTCTTAAAAGATACTTTAAGAGAAGGAGAAGTGGATGAAGCAGAACATAGTTTAAGTGATATTGTCAATTTAATTCAAACGCGTCCGATTAATAATATATCGATATTAGATTTAAGTGCTTCATTAGAAAATTATGAAGAAGTCATTATTTACAATCATACAGGTCAAAGAATAATGAAATCATCTAATGAAAGTACGATTCAGTTTATACCTAATAATAATTTACAAAAGACCGATCGAATTCAAGTAATGCGAAATAATGGAAAAGAGTATTTAGTTATTACTGAACCACTTCATAGTCCAAACTTTAAAGGTTATAGCGTACTCATTCATTCTCTTGAGCATTATAACAACTTAGTAAAATCACTTTATATTATTGCTGTTGTTTTTGGTCTACTTGCTACAGTGATTACTGCATGTATTAGCTATTTCATTTCTAAAAATATTACAAAACCGCTAGTAACAATGTCTAATAAAATGAATCAAATACGACGCGATGGTTTTCAAAATAAATTAGAACTTGATACAAGTTATGAAGAAACAGACAATTTAATAGAAACTTTCAACGAAATGATGTATCAAATTGAAGCCTCTTTTAATCAACAAAGACAATTTGTTGAAGATGCTTCTCATGAGTTAAGAACACCACTTCAAATCATTCAAGGCCATTTAAATTTAATTAAACGCTGGGGTAAGAAAGATCCTGCTATTTTAGAAGAGTCTTTAAATATTTCACTAGAAGAAATGAATCGAATTACAAAGCTAGTAGAAGAATTATTATTATTAACCAAAGATAAAGTAAATATGCAATCCTTAGAAAAAGAGGACGTTGATATCAATGAAGAAATTCAATCACGAATTAAGGCACTTCAACAATTGCATCCAGATTATCTATTTGAGATTGAATTAGAACAAAAACCTTTAGTTTTACAAATTAATCGTCATCAATTTGAACAATTAATCTTAATTTTTATAGACAATGCTATGAAATATGATAAAGAGAGAAAGCATATATGTATTAAAACACAATTGCGTAATAAACAAATAAGTATTGAAATTACCGATCATGGCTTAGGCATACCAAAAGAAGATCAAGAATTTATTTTCGATCGTTTCTATAGAGTAGATAAATCTAGAGCAAGAAGCCAAGGTGGTAATGGCTTAGGGCTTTCAATTGCCGAAAAGATTGTGAGTCAATATGGAGGTTACATTTCTGTAGATAGTGAACTTAATAAATTCACAACATTCAAAATCAATTTTAAATAAAAACACAGATGATTATCATCTGTGTTTTTTTATTAATATAAAATTAAAAAAGTTTATCTTTATTGAATTTTTTCTTTTTACATAATATTCAGTCAATAGTCTTTATCAATAGTTAAAATAGTGCTATGATGGTTTTGTAAGCGGTTTAACTATTTTGTGGAGGGTATAATATGGCAAAGGATAAAAGGGATGTTACAGAAGCTCCAGTAAATTTTGGGGCAAATTTGGGTCTTATGCTCGATTTATATGATGATTATCTTCAAGACCCAACTTCTGTCTCAGATGATTTACAAGTGCTTTTTAGTACAATAAAAAATGGCGAAGCACAAGTTAAAGCTAAGTTTACCACAGATGGGAGTGGTACTTCAGCAGATGATAGCACAATCAAACGTGTCATGCGATTAATTGATAATATTAGACAATATGGTCATCTAAAGGCTGATATTTATCCTGTAAATGCGCCTAAAAGAACGCATATCCCAAAATTAGAAATTGAAGATTTTAATTTAAATAAAGAGACATTAAAAAATATTTCATCTGGTATCGTATCAGATCACTTTAGTGATATATACGATAATGCTTATGAAGCGTTAAAGCGTATGGAAAAGCGTTATAAAGGCTCTATTGCGTTTGAGTACAATCATATTAACAATAATAAAGAACGTACTTGGTTAAAACGTCGTATTGAAACACCTTATAAAGCTACCATTAATAGTGATGAAAAAATTAACTTATTTAAAACACTTGCTCATGTTGAAGGTTTTGAAAAATATCTACATAAGAATTTTGTTGGAGCAAAACGTTTCTCAATTGAAGGTGTAGATACATTAGTGCCAATGTTACAACATACATTGAAGCGTGCTGCTCAAGAGGACATTCAGAATATTCAAATTGGAATGGCACATAGGGGACGTCTCAATGTTTTAACACATGTATTAGAAAAACCTTATGAAATGATGATCTCAGAATTTATGCACACGGATCCAATGAAATTCTTACCTGAAGATGGCAGTTTAAAACTTACTGCTGGTTGGACAGGAGACGTTAAATATCACTTAGGTGGCGTTAAAACTACTTCTTCATATGGTATTGAACAATGTATTTCTTTAGCAAACAATCCAAGTCACCTAGAAATTGTAGCACCTGTAGTTATAGGAAAAACACGTGCTGCTCAAGATGATACACATCATGCGGGTGGACCAACTACAGATTTCCATCACGGTATGCCAATTATTATTCATGGAGATGCTGCATATCCTGGTCAAGGTATCAATTTTGAAACAATGAATTTAAGTAATTTAAATGGTTATTCAACTGGCGGAGCACTACATATAATTACAAATAACCGAATTGGTTTTACAACTGAACCTATTGATGGTCGTTCTACAACGTATTCATCAGATATCGCTAAGGGGTACGATGTACCTATTCTTCATGTGAATGCAGATGATGTAGAAGCGACAATTGAAGCAATTGATATTGCTATGGAATTTAGAAAAGAATTCCATAAAGACTTTGTCATTGATTTAGTAGGTTATCGTCGATATGGACATAACGAGATGGATGAACCATCTATTACAAATCCAACGTTATATCACAATATTAGACAGCATGATTCAGTTGAAGTGATTTATGGAAATAAACTTGTAGATGAAGGTATTTTAACGAAAGAACAAATGTCTGAAATCATTGATTCTGTACAAAAAGAAATGCGTACTGCTCAAGATAAAATTGATAAATCAGATAAAATGAATAGTACTGTAATGAATAAACCTGAATCGCTTCAGTTACCTTTACAAAGTGATAAAAAAGAGTTTAGCTTTGAACATTTGAAAGAAATTAATGATGCAATGTTGAACTATCCTGAAGATTTCCAGGTATTTAGAAAATTAAATAAAGTATTAGAAAAACGTAGAGAACCTTTTGAAAATGAAAATGGCCTAGTTGATTGGGCTCAAGCAGAACAATTAGCTTTTGCAACAATTGTTCAAGATGGCATATCAATTCGTTTGACAGGTCAAGATAGTGAACGTGGCACATTCAGTCACAGACATGCTGTACTACATGATGAAGACAATGGCAATACGTATACACCGCTTCACCATGTACCAAATCAAAAAGCAACATTTGAAGTGCATAACAGTCCATTATCAGAAGCTGCAGTCGTAGGCTTTGAATATGGATATAATGTTGAAAATAAAAATAGTATGAATATTTGGGAAGCCCAATATGGAGATTTTTCAAATATGGCACAAATGATTTTTGATAATTTTATGTCATCTGCCAGAGCCAAATGGGGCGAGCGTAGTGGTCTAACTTTATTCTTACCACACGCTTTTGAAGGTCAAGGTCCTGAACATTCATCAGCACGTTTAGAAAGATTCTTACAACTGGCGGCTGAAAATAATAGTACAGTGGTCAATCTATCAAGTTCTAGTAACTACTTCCATTTATTACGTGCACAAGCTAAAAGTTTAAATACTGAAGCGATGAGACCATTAATTGTGATGTCACCTAAGAGTTTGTTAAGAAATAAAACAGTGGCTAAGCCAATTAGTGAATTTACAACTGGCAGTTTCAAACCAATTATTGTTGAAGATGCTCAAAAAGCTAAAGTAACAAAAGTCATTTTAGCTTCTGGAAAAATGTTTATTGATTTAAAAGAAACATTAGCAAAAGAACCTAATGAAAATATACAACTTATTGCTGTGGAAAGATTATATCCTTTCCCAGAGGAAGACATTAAAAAAGCTTTAGAAGAATTACCAAATTTAGAATCTGTTGCTTGGGTTCAAGAAGAACCTAAAAACCAAGGCGCATGGTTATTTGTTTACCCATATCTTAAATCTATTGTTGGACATCAATATAATTTAAGTTATCAGGGTAGAATACAACGTGCAGCACCTGCCGAAGGTGATGGAGAAATTCACAAACTTGTTCAACATAAAATTATTGAAAATAGTGTCAAAAATAACTAGGGGGAAATATAATGGCAGAGGTAAAAGTTCCAGAATTAGCAGAATCAATTACAGAAGGTACAGTTGCAAAGTGGCTAAAAAACATAGGGGATAATGTTGAAAAAGGAGACGCTATTCTTGAATTAGAAACTGACAAAGTGAATGTTGAAGTTGTATCTGAAGAAGATGGTATACTTCAAGAACAACTTGCATCTGAAGGCGACACTGTAGAAGTGGGCCAAGCTATTGCAATTGTCGGTGAAGGTAAAGGTAGTACAAGTAGTTCAAGCAAATCACAAAATAACGATTCAACTTCTGAAAATGAAAACATAAAAACAGATTCTGCAGAAACTAATCATTCAACACCACGCACTTCTACTGAAGCACAAGGTAGCGATACAAGTTCAAATGACGACTCAGAATCAATCAATAATAAAAGAGTGAATGCAACGCCATCAGCACGTCGTCATGCTCGTAAAAATGGTATTGATTTAAATGAAGTAGCTGGAAAAGGTAGCGATGTGATAAGAAAAGAAGATGTTGATAATCGTCAAAAAACAAGTCAATCTAATCAAAATACTCAACCTAATTCACAACAAGAAACATCTAAAAAATCAACTGCTAATACGCCTAATAAACCAGTGATTCGTGAAAAAATGTCTAGAAGAAAGAAAACAGCTGCAAAAAAATTATTAGAAGTATCTAATAATACCGCAATGCTCACAACATTTAATGAAGTTGATATGACAAATGTAATGGAATTAAGAAAACGTAAAAAAGAACAATTTATTAAAGATCATGACGGCACTAAATTAGGATTTATGTCATTCTTTACTAAGGCAGCAGTAGCAGCACTCAAAAAATATCCAGAAGTTAATGCTGAAATTGATGGAGACGATATGATTACTAAACAATACTATGATATTGGTATTGCTGTTTCAACAGATGATGGATTATTAGTACCATTCGTTAGAGATTGTGATAAGAAAAACTTTGCTGAACTAGAAAAATCAATTGCAGATTTAGCAGTAAAAGCACGTGATAAAAAACTTGGATTAGATGATATGGTAAATGGTTCATTTACAATCACTAATGGTGGTGTATTTGGTTCTATGATGAGTACACCAATTATTAATGGTAATCAAGCTGCTATCTTAGGTATGCATTCAATTATCACTCGTCCAATTGCTATTGATAAAGATACAATCGAGAACAGACCAATGATGTACATTGCATTAAGCTATGACCATAGAATTATTGATGGCAAAGAAGCAGTTGGATTCTTAAAAACAATTAAAGAGCTGATCGAGAGCCCAGAAGACTTATTATTAGAATCTTAATTTCATTTATTAAAGCGCTAAATATATTGAAATCTTAATCATAAATTGATAAAGAGTAGAATAAGTTCATAATGAATTTATTCTACTCTTTTTAAGTTTTAGTTATATTAGCATTAAAAAAATTACGCTAGAATATTTCGATATTATCATTAGTTAAAAATAAATATGTAATATAGAAATAAAAGAAGATAACGTAAATGTATCCTAATAATGAGAATATAAAAAATAGCAGAGAAGCGCATCCCTCATTATCCATTTATGACTTTTCCAAAGCAGATGCTAACATGTATAAAAATGATAAATTAAGTATTATATTTGGACAAAAAACAACAAATATTCTTAAGAGTATTACAAAAGAATCTATTAAAAAATAATAATTATTAAAACTACAATAAGTTAAAAACGAACTTTATATAATTTATCAAGTTTATTTTTAGACAATTAAATAACCTATGATATACCCCCTACCTTTATAAAACAAGGTAGGGGAGGGGTATATCATATATATTATCTTATATATATGTTATTTATTATACAAACTTTAATCATTTATAATATTTTTATTTACGTATATTTTATAATAAAAAACAATACTCTTATTTAAGCGTTCAACATATTATTCATATATAAAATACGTTATAATGTTTAAGAAAAGATATATAAATGGGAGTGTCGATGAATGAGTGGACTAAGAAGTGTTACGATTGGAACAAGTGATCTCTCAAAAACACAGAATTTATTTCATAATATTTTAGGTCTTAATGTTGCAACAAAAAGACAGGCATTACGTTTTGGTGATGCTGAATTAAATCCTGGTACAAGACTTCACTTTGTAGAAGTTCCTAATCCTAATTATAGAAATGTACATATATCAAGCGTGGGATTAAGAACACCATCGAATGCTGGTTTAGAAGAATATCAACAAATATTAGAAAAAAATAATATTCAATTTAGTTCAATCACTGAATTAAACGGTAATCAGCACTTTAATTTTAAAGATGATAATCATCAAATTTTTGATATCTATTCTAATGAACTGAATGTTGGTATTGGATTAGGCACACCTACTTTTGAAAGTGCTGTTAATCCTCTTCACCAAATTCAAGGGTTGGGACCAGTAATTATTAAAGTAAACGAATTATTGGTTACAACTTCTATCTTTAAAAATGTATTTAATTTAACGCATTATGCTGAATATGAATCTACTGAATTTCCTGATCAAACTGTCCAGGTATTTAAAATCGGAGATGGTGGACTTGGTGGAGAAATTCATTTATATCAATCTAATGAACAAGTTGAATTAAAAGAAGAAGGAATTGTGGAACAAATTGAATTCAGTATAAATTCAACTGAAGACTTTGAACATGCACGAAAAGAACTGGATGAAATTGGTATTCCTTATCAAATATTAAATCAAGGTGATGCTCAATCGTTACGCATTACTGAAGGTAGCGGCATCTCTTTCATATATACTTTAGAAAAAAAATAATATAATTCATTTTATTGGAGGATTTAAAATGGCAATGTTACATGAAGATTGGAAATCACGCACACCAATTAAACAAGTGATGGTAGTTAATACTGATGCAAAAAAATTCACAGTATCAGATATGCTTACTATTGGAAAACAATATGATGTCATCAATGAAACTGAAGAATATTATCAAATCATTGATAACTCTGGTCTAGTAGGTGGTTATTACAAAGATTATTTTAAAGAAGTTTAAATACATTCAATTTCTAAAAGATAACGATTAAATTAAGACTCAGAGTGATGTACCAATATCTATACATTTATACACGCTCTCGGTCTATTTTTTCATCTTATAAAGGAGAATATTAAAATGCCAAATAATCATTATATCAATTCAGATCAATCTGTATTCAATGATGCACAAGCATTGTTTAATTTAAATAAAAATATTTTATTAAAAGGCCCTACAGGCTCTGGTAAAACACGATTAGCTGAAACTTTAAGTGAAGTAGTCCAAACGCCGATGCATCAAGTTAACTGTTCTGTTGATTTAGACGCAGAGAGCTTATTAGGTTTTAAAACAATAAAAACAAATGAACAAGGTCAACAAGAAATTATTTTTATTGACGGCCCAGTTATAAAAGCCATGCGAGAAGGTCATATCTTATATATTGATGAAATCAATATGGCTAAACCTGAAACATTACCTATTTTAAATGGCGTATTAGACTATAGACGTCAGTTAACCAATCCATTTACTGGAGAAGTAATTAAAGCAGCCCCTGGTTTCAATGTAATTGCTGCGATAAATGAAGGCTATGTTGGTACATTACCAATGAATGAAGCATTAAAAAACCGCTTTATTGTCATACAAGTTGATTACATTGGAGGAGACATTCTTAAAGATGTCATTAAACAACAAAGCCAGCTTCAAGATGATGATATAATTAAAAAAATCATTAAATTTAATGAAGACTTACGTACAATGTCAAAACAAGGACAAATTTCAGAAGAAGCAGCTAGTATTCGTGCGTTAATTGACTTAAGTGACTTAATTACAGTTATGCCAATAGAGAGAGCAATTCAGCGTACAATTATCGATAAACTTGAAGATGAACGCGAACAGCAAGCCATCAGAAATGCAATCGAACTAAACTTTTAGAGAGGGATTATTATGAGTGATCGTTTTATAAAATTTAATGATGAGCAGCTAGATGCTAAGCAAGTCATGATGTTACAAGATTTAGCGCGCTTACTACTGAAAAACGAACAAACTAAAGTAAAAATTCAAAAGTTCCCTTATTATGATCCTATTAATAATACTTTAATTACAAGTTGGTTTTGGTCTCATCGTCCAAAAGATATTGAAAGTGCAGGGTTAAAAACAGATGTCATGCTCGCTGCATACGGTTATAAAATGATGGACGAAGCTATCGTAAATGAAGTTCTTCATGATAATGAATTTAGCCATCCCAAATTTTATCATCAACTCTTTAGATTGCTAGAAGATATGCGCGTTTTTAATTTTATTAAAGAGGAGCGACCTAGCACTGCTAAACAAATTGATTTAAGAGTAAAAACTCGATTATCTTATACGGAATCACAAATTAAATTCTATAAAACAAAAACGGTATATACAGATTTACTTTTCTTATATTTAGAGCACGCATTTTTAAGTCAAAACTTCTTTGATATACCCACGATACATCCACAATTAGATGACATATTAAATCACATGTTTCAATATTTACCTGATTTTTTCCAAAATGAATCATCTGAAGATAATATGTATCTTGCACAACGTATCATGTTCCAAATCGATGAAATGTTATCACATGATATGTTAAATGAATATTATCATCTTCCTAGAAAAGTATACGAAGCTATTCACGAAATGTCTTACGAGGATATTAAACGTATGGATGCAAGTAATGTTGATGGCCAAGATAATACAAACGAAGAAACTGACACTACATCAGCCGAAGCTGAAACAAACGCTCAAGATAGTAAATCTGAAGGTGGCGCTTATCTTGAAATGGAATTACATGAAGGTGAAAATAGTGATGTTATGAGTGATAACGACACTGCACGTGAAGGTGATTCAACTGATGATATGACAGATATGATGACGAAAAAAGGACGTGGCTCTAATCATTCACTTGATCGTGATGAAGGCGGTTCTATAGGTTCTAATCCATCATTTGCTTTACGTGGTATTAATGAAAATGTCGAAATAGAATGGAAAGTGCCTGATATAGAGCCAGAGTATATTTCAAGCTACCAGCAAGTTAAAAATGAAGTACAATTTGAAACTAAAGATTTAATTCAGATTATAAAGAAAACCATCGATAGAGAACATGTTGACGAACGTCATAATTTGACTAAAGGTCGTCTTCAACGTGATTTAACCAATTGGTTTATTGATGATCAATATAAATTGTTTTATAAAAAACAAGACCTTAGTAAAACATTCGATGCGACTTTTACATTACTGATTGATGTATCTGCTAGTATGTTTGATAAAATGGAAGAAACGATTAAAGGCGTCGTATTATTTCATGAAACATTAAAAGCACTCAACGTTAAACATGAGATACTTGCTTTTAACGAAGATGCTTTTGACTCTGATGATCGAAAACAACCCAATATCATTGATGAAATCGTTCATTACGATCGTTCAATTATGGAAAAAAGCGGACCACGCATTATGTCATTACATCCTCAAGATGATAATAGAGATGGCGTAGCTATACGAATTGCAAGTGAACGTTTATTAAGAAGAAGTCATCAACAACGTTTCTTAATTATCTTTTCAGATGGGGAACCTTCAGCATATAACTATGCTCAAGACGGTATTTTAGATACGTATGAA
The DNA here is from genome assembly GCF_001809205.1 of Staphylococcus sp. HMSC069E10. NCBI lineage: Bacteria > Bacillati > Bacillota > Bacilli > Caryophanales > Staphylococcaceae > Staphylococcus > Staphylococcus sp. HMSC069E10. The sequence continues at coordinate 291,692 of NZ_KV796477.1, forward strand.
GCTGTGGAAATGGCGCGTAAATTTGGAATCGAAGTATTTAATGTCTTTTTAAGCCAAGATCCTATTACTGAAGATATTGAAGAAACCATTCATAATATTTATGGACAATTTGCATTATTTGTAGAAGGTGTTGAAAATTTACCGAGTCACTTATCACCATTGCTAAAAAAATTATTATTAAAATCTTTCTAATAATTAAACTGTATATTGATTTATAATATTCAAATTTTTGTGACATACATAGACTTGTCAATTCTTTTTGTGCTAGAATGTTAAATATTGCAAACATATACATAAAAAGGAGCAATTCTATGAATAAACATACTTGGATTATCGGCTTTACGCTATTTGCTATGTTTTTTGGCGCAGGTAATCTAATTTTTCCTCCTAATTTAGGACAAGAAAGTGGTGCCTATTTCTGGCCAGCAATTTTAGCTTTTTGTTTGACTGGAATAGGCTTACCATTACTTGGAGTAGTCGTTGGGGCACTTGATAAACAAGGATATATTGGTGCCTTTAATAAACTGTCACCGAGATTTTCAGTTATCTTTCTCATTATTATTTATTTAACCATTGGACCTCTATTTGCTATACCACGTACTGCATCTACGTCTTTTGAAATGACTATTACACCCATTACGCATTCAAATAGTAATATGTCTTTATTCATTTTTACACTTATTTATTTTATTGTTGTTTTATATTTATGTATTAATCCTGGTAAAATAGTAGATCGAATTGGATCTTTATTAACTCCTTTATTATTAATTACAATTTTGGCCATGATTATTAAAGGATTTGTAGATTATAAGGGACACAGTTCATCTCATGGAAATCCAGAGATATATTCTTCAAATATAGAAAGTTTTTCACACGGCTTTATTGAAGGGTATTTAACAATGGATGCAATTGCAGCAATTGCATTTTCAATGATTGTGGTTAATGCCATTAAAGCAACAGGAGTTAAACACACCAATCAAATATTTAAACAAACAGTTATAGCTGGATTTATTGCCGCTTTAGCATTAATTTTTATATATGTTTCTTTAGGCTATATTGGTAATCATATGGGAATAAGTCAAAATACGATTACATCTCTAATGGCTAAAAATCAAAATATAGGAACTTATTTACTTACTACCATGGCTACAAACGGCTTTGGTATTCTAGGAAAATACTTACTAGGTATCATTGTTGCTTTAGCTTGTTTAACTACAGCTTGTGGACTTATTGTATCTGTGAGTCAATACTTTTATAGTATATTTTCAAAAATTAGTTATAAGGTATATGTTATAGGTTTTACAATTATCAGTTTTATATTGGCTAATTTAGGATTAAATACTGTTATAAACATGTCTGTTCCTGTGTTAAGTATTATTTATCCTGTAGCCATTACTATGATTATTTTAATTTTACTTGCGCGTTTTATTCCAACTAAACCTATTGCGCAACAAATACCTATTATTATTGTTAGTCTTGTTTCAATTGTAAGTACAATAAATACATTAGGTTTAATAAAATTAAATGTTATAAATCATTTACCCCTTAAGCAATATTCTTTAGAATGGTTACCTATAGCTATCATTTCAATCATAATGGGGTATATCGTATCTAAGTTTATAAATCAATCGTATATTGTTTATCAAAAGGAATAGATATACTAAACACCGGTTACTTCTTTAAATGAGAGCAATCGGTGTTTTAATTTTATCTATTCTTTTTTCATAGTAAGTAAATGTTCTTTTAATTCATTCTCGAGTTGTGATAATTCTCTTTCAGCTTGTTGACGTTTTTGACGTCCATTATATTGAATTTGCAGTGTTTGTTCAATCGTTTCAATGATGTCATTTTGAGTCGCTTTAAGCGTTTCAATATCTACGATACCACGTTCATTTTCAGTAGCCGTTTCAATTGCATTTTGTTTTAACATGGCTGCATTTCGTGTAAGTAAATCATTTGTGGTATCAGTAACTGCACGCTGAGCTGTTACAGCATTTTTTTGTCTCATTAAAGTGAGGGCAATAGCCATCTGATTTTTCCATAAAGGAATACTTGTGAGAATAGAACTTTGAATTTTTTCAGCTAATGCTTGATTCACATTTTGAATCATACGAATTTGCGGCGCTGTTTGAATTGCAATTTGACGTGATAATTGTAAGTCATAAATTTTTTTATCTAATCGATCAACAAATTGCTCCATATCAGCGACACTTTGAATATCCATTTGATTACCAGATTGTTCTGCATGTTGACGCAATTTAGGCAATTCATTAGCATTTATTTCTTGTTTTTTACGCTGTGCAGCAGCAATGTATAGAGAAACATCCTCAAAATATACTTTATTTTGTTCATAAAGATGATCGAGTAACTGAATGTCTTTAGTTAAATTTCCTTTATGCTTATCCAATTGAATGGTGATTCTATCAACTTGTGAACTTACAGATTGCATTCTAGAAAATACTTCATTTATTGAAGCTTTTGTTCGTCTAAATAAACGTTTAAGTTTAGATTGATTGTCTTGATTCAAGTCATCAGGATTAACTTCTCTTAACTTAGACATTAATTGATTTAAAGTATCACCAATAGGACCCACATCTTTCGATTGAACTTCATCTAACATTTGATGTGAAAATTGAGACATGTTCTGTTGTAGATGTGTCCCAAAAGATAATAGGCCTTCACTATCTAGTGGTTTGATTTGTTGACTAATTGAATCAATTTTTTTAAAATCTTGTTCGTTAAATTGTTGTTCAAAGTCTTGCTTAACATTTTGAGTTGAAACATCATGCGTTTGATGATCTATATAATCATCTAATGGATGTGAGTTAATAAATTGGTCTTTTTGATTCATTTAAAAATTCTCTCCATTCTTATCTTAACTTTAAATTAGTATTTTTTATATCGCTTGTGTTGTAACCGATTAAGTTCCATTTCAATATCTAAACGCTCATAATCATCTTCATTAAGTCTTTTTAAATCTGCAATAAGTGTACGTTTCACCTCATCTAAAGTAATACGTGTTTGCTCTAATTTTTGCTTTTCTTCAGCAGATTTTTTTGGCATTTTAGATAAACGGGTATATGCATCAATTAAATTTAGTGCATTATCTATATGCGAATAAAAGAAACTTTCTACTTTGAAAAATGATGAAGGTCTCTGTTTAACAGCAAAATGAATAGACTTAGAAATTTTATAAATATCATTAATTTGACGAAAATCTTTAATCGATCTGATATTAATATATGATTTTAAAATATTACGAATTTTATTATGTGATTGATTGAGTTGTTGATTAACAAAACGATAGTCTCTACGTGATAATCCAATTTCATTTAAATATTTTTTGGATGTCAATCTTTGAGTAGGAAAATAAGATACAAAAAACATTCCAATACCTATTAGGGCATCAAGTATAAAGGATAAATCAAATCCAAATACACTTGTCACCCATGAGATAATAGCTATTGGAATTCCTACTAAAACACCCAGAAGCCGAGAAAGGTTATATCTCAATATTCATCTTCCTTTATTTAATAAATCGTTTTAAATTCTGAGTATCTATTTGTTACGTCTAAATCTTCAATACTATAATCAGAAACTGAAGATGCAGGAGAAGCACCAGCAATCACTTTATTAATAAATGATTTTATTTTTTCCTCGTCACCTTGAGCATATATATCTACATAATCCTCAACATTTTGAACAGTACCAAATATATCAAGTTTTTTTGCAATTAATTCAGTATGATGACGGAACCCTACACCTTGGACAGTTCCAAATACTTGTATATGTTTATGTTGCATCATTATCACCTCTACATTATATTATACGTATTTTTCCTACAAAAAACTAATAATTAATATACATATCATCTTTATCTCAATTAAAAGAACGGAGTCTTTAAGCTTGAATTCGTCTAAAAAAAAGTTACAATATTTATTAGAGTTTTAATTTGAGAGGGGACTTAGTCATGTGGACAGTTGCAAAGATTCGTGCAGACTACGAGGGATGGTGGTTATTTAGCGACTGGACAGAAAAAATCGTAGAACAACATCATTATAGTAACTATGAAGAAATGTTAGAAGATTATCAATCAATTATTAAAAAAAGTAAAAAATATTATAATAATTATGTTATTGGGAAATATAATATTTATGCATTTTATAATAATTGTGATTTAAATTTTTGTGAAGATTGTGATGAAGATTTACAAATATTTTATAGTTTTATTGTTTTAAATAATAAAGAAGTTTATTATAATCTACCAAAAATTAATTAAAAGAGAATTTTCTATAATTGTATTGCAATTTAGTTCAAACTAACATATAATAGTTATCAAGCAATAGTTTTATTCCATATTGCAAAGAATATCTGTAATATTGATTGATAGCATTTTGTTATTTATACATATTTATAACACGTATTTTTTGTAATATGCGAATAATGCATATTGAATGAATTTTAGTCTTGGAGGTTTCACAATTATGAAACAAGGTACAGTTAAATGGTTTAACGCTGAAAAAGGTTTTGGCTTCATCGAAGTTGAAGGAGAAAACGACGTATTCGTACACTTCTCAGCAATTAACCAAGAAGGTTATAAATCATTAGAAGAAGGTCAATCAGTTGAGTTTGAAGTAGTTGAAGGCGATCGCGGTCCTCAAGCTGCAAACGTTGTTAAACTATAATTTATAGATTGCAAAAATTGACTTTAGTAACACCTTACCAAGATGTAGGGTGTTTTTTATATATAAATGAGGCTGGGACATAAATCTCAGAAAAAATAGCCAGTAAAAGAGTTTTTAAAAACTCTTTTACTGGCTTCTTTATTATGGTGCAACTTGAACGGGTAAATATAAACTTTCTCGTTATTTTATTTTGTATCATTAATTATTAATTGACGTAATGATTGACGTTTGATAACTTCACGTGCTTTTCCATCTTTTAAGAAGAAAACAGGTGGTTTTTGCATTTGATTATAATTAGATGCCATAGAGTAATGGTATGCGCCAGTAGATAAAATGGCTAAATAATCTCCACGTTTTACAGAAGAAGGTAACATAGCATCTCGGATAATAATATCTCCAGATTCACATAATTTTCCGGCAATAGTTACCGTTTCGTCTGCCTTCTCATGACGATTTACAAGTAATGCTTGATATTTGGCTCCATATAAAGCAGTTCTAATATGATCACTCATACCACCATCAATAGAAACATATTTATTTACTTCAGGAATGTCTTTAATTGTTCCAACTTCATATAACGTAATACCCGCTTCGCCAACAATTGAACGTCCTGGTTCAATACCAATTTCAGGAACGTCATAGTTTAATTTTTCTGATTCAGATTTAATCGCATCTGTAATTTCAGCAATACCTTCTTCAATAGGGAAGCTTACATCACCTTCGACATATTTAATACCAAAACCGCCACCTAAGTTAAGTAATTCAACTTGGATATGATGCTCGTTAAGCCAATTTAAAACAATTTTAGCTGTTTCAATCATAGCTTCAGTACCCTCAATTTGTGATCCTACATGGAAATGTATTCCTTTTAAATGAAGATGTTTTGATGCTTCGACTTTTTCAACTGCTTGAATTGCAAGACCATGGCGAATTGAAAGACCAAATTTACTATCTTCTTGACCAGTTTGAATAAATTCATGGGTATGCGCCTCTACGCCAGGATTCACACGAATGACAACATTAACTCTATCACTTGCATAGCGATCGATTAATTCAATTTCTTCTAAAGAATCAATAACAAAGTAGCCAACGCCACTTTCTAAAGCATATTGTATTTCACGTTTCGTTTTATTATTGCCGTGGAAGTGGATGCGACTAGGATCAAATTTAGCCTCTAATGCTGTATAAAGTTCGCCTTCAGATACGACATCTAATTGTAAGTTTTCTTCTTGAACTAACTTTACCATTTGAATGCAAGTAAAGGCTTTAGAAGCATATGAAATATTGTATTTTAATCCACTTTTTTGAAAAGCATTATGAAATCGACGCATTTGATTGCGAATTTCATCTTCATCATAAACAATGGTAGGCGTACCAAAACTTTGAGCTAGTGTTTTCAAACTTGTACCCGCCATTGTTAATTCACCGTAATCATTATATTTAACTGACATTTTATCTAAACTCCTTTATAAGAGAATCGTGATTCATCGCACTAAGTTGTTCTGAATTAGCGCCAACACCTTTGAATGTGTATTCATCAATGCGTATATCATTATTATATAGTATCACTTCATCTTGTGCATGAACATCATCATCGACTTCAACAAACATATGACTCATCATTAATGCTCGAATAGGGTAACGTTTACCATTAATTAATGCTTCGTGTGTTGCACGTTTTTTTAAAATACCATCACCATAGCCAATATCAACAACTGCAAGATGTGTATGATCATGCGTTGCTTCAAATGCAAAACTATAACCACAATAATCACCTTTATTTACTTCACGAACTTGAATTACATTTCCTTTTACGGTTAAGGCTTGTTCAATCTCATGTTCATCTAATTTGCTATATGGTCTTGAACCATATAAAGCGATACCTACACGTGCATGTGTATGATAGGGAAGAAGTTGTTGTCCTTCACGATAATAACTCGCACTATTTTGCGCATGGATAAGTTCAAATTGGTATCCTTCATTTAATAATGTATTAACGACGTTTAACCATGCTTCACGTTCAATCCCATATTCTGGAACATCAAATTCATCTGCATATCCAAAATGTGTCCATAGGCCAACGATATTCATTTCACTTCCATTATCATTTTCATGATGATGAAGTACTTCTTTAATTTCATCAAGATTTTTGAAACCTGAACGATGGAGTAAATTTTCAAATTCTAAGTGAACATTAATATCTTTTAATTCACTTTTGTACTGATAATAATATTCTAAAGAGGGAAGCGTCATTTGAATATTATTATTTCGAACTGTATCAAAGTCATAAACTGCATTCATTAAAAAAATTGTAGCATGAGGTGCAAGTTTACGAACTCTCACTGCTTCTTTTAAGGAAGTCGTACTAAATGTATGGATACCTGCTTCTAAAAATGTTCTTACTGCAAACTCTAATCCATAATGATAAGCATTATTTTTTACAACTGCCATTATTGATTGATTATTCTTTACTTTAGTTGCATTTCTTAAAAAGATTTTTGAATCAACTGACCAAACTGCTGTCAATTTAATTTACTCCTTTCCATAATGGTTCAATATTTGTTCATAGTAATTGGCAACATCAATAAGCACTTTTTCGTCAAAATTTAAATGCGATGTATGTAAGCCTGTGATAAAGCCTTTATCTTCATTTCGAGTTCCTACAAAAGCAAAGTAAGACGGTGCTAATTGTTGGCCATAAAAACTAAAGTCTTCGCCGAATAAAAATGGCAGAGGCTTTTCAATAACTTTTAAATTAGCAGATAGAATAGATTGTTCAACGATATGACGTAGTTTAGGACTATTCATTGTAGCAGGATATCCTTCTTCAAATTTGACTTCACAATCAACATTGAATAATAATTTCACACTTTTTGCAATTTTATTCATTTGATTTTTCACGATATTTAAATCAGTGGCATCATAAGTACGAATAGTTCCTTCTAAATAACCATTACTAGGAACCGTATTAATTGCTTCACCTGCATTAAAGTGGCCCATATGAACAATATTACGTTTTAGTCCATTTAAATGATATTGCTGTATTTGACCAACTTGATTTAAAACATGAATCAGTGCTTCGCCACATGAATGACCTTGCTCTTTATCAGCTACATGACTAGATAATCCTTTTAAGAAAAAACGATATTCAGTGGCACTTGCTGTAATTTCTTCATCGCGTATCACGACTTGTCCTTCGTCAGCGAAAGGATTTACATGAATGCCAAATACTGCTTCAATAGGATATTGATTAAAAGCACCGGCTTTAATTAAGCGATTTGCGCCACCGCCTGTTTCTTCAGCTGGTTGGAAGATAAACACGACATTATGAGGTAATTGATGTTGATCAGCCATCGCCTTACATCGTTTAACAAATAACATCAATGCTGTTGTATGACCATCGTGACCACAAGCATGCATCACATTATCTGTTTGACTACGATAATCGACATTATTTTCTTCAAAAATGGGTAGGGCATCAATGTCTGCCCGAAATGCAATTGTATGGTCACTATTACCTTCTAAATATGCAATAGCACCCGTTTCAAGAGGTTGCTCGTAAGATACATTTAATTCATCTAAAAATCGAGTAATATATTGAGTTGTCTCAAATTCATGAAGACTTAATTCTGGATGTTGATGTAAATGTCTTCTATGTTGTGTGACAAATTCTAATTCGCTCATCTTAATCAATCCTTTATTCATTTATTATTCAACTTATGTATTCATTTAATCGTAAAGGCTGAGAACATGTTGTCCCAGCCTTTAGCATTCAATTATTCAAGTTTGTCATTAATCATTTAATTTTCTTAACGCTGCAACGATTTCTCGTTTAGAGTCTTGAACTTCAGATGTTTGTTTAATGACTTTAGCAGGTGTACCAGCTACAACCGCACCAGCAGGAACATCTTGAGTCACGATAGCACCAGCAGCTACAATAGCGCCTTCGCCAACTCTTACACCTTCTAGAATAACTGCGTTTGCGCCAATTAATACATTATCTTCGATTACTACTGGAGAAGCACTAGGTGGCTCAATAACGCCCGCTAATACTGCACCGGCACCTACATGAACATTTTTACCTGTTGTCGCACGACCACCTAATGTTGCATTCATATCAATCATAGTACCTTCACCTACAACAGCGCCAATATTGATTGTTGCTCCCATCATCACAACGGCACCGTCTTCGATAATAGCTTGTTCACGAATGAATGAACCTGGTTCAATACGTGCATTTGTATTAGTTAAGTCTTTTAAAGGAATAGCAGAATTACGACGGTCCATTTCAATTTCTAAGTCAGTAATATATGATTGATTGGTTTCATAAAATGTTTTCCAATCATCCGCTTCACAAAATATTACTTTTGAATCATCAGATCCGAATACTTTAAATGTATTAGGAAAAGTGACGTCATTGAATTGTCCATTTACGTATACTTTTAATGGTGTTGATTTTTTAGCATCACTAATATATTGAATAATTTCTTGTGCAGATAAGTGTTGTACCATAGTTTAGAGTCTCCTTAAGTTATTTTATAAGTTGTCAAATGTATAGAAACCATTTGATTTTGTGTTTAATTTTTCAGCAGCTGTAATTGCGCCATTTGCAAAAATGTCCTTAGATTGCGCTTTATGAGAAATGGTAATTGTTTCATCTGTGCCAGCAAATAAAACATCATGTTCGCCTACAATTGTACCGCCACGAACTGAATGAATACCGACTTCATCTTTTTCACGTTTTTCAGTTCGCTCATGTCGATCGTAAACAGGCGTTACATTTTCACGTAATTCTTTAATAACATCATAAAGTTTGACGAGTGTGCCACTTGGCGCATCCACTTTTTTATTATGATGAGCTTCAGTTAACTCAATATCATAATCTTGTAAAAGGGGAACAGCTGCTTCTAGAATTTTAGTTAATGCATGGACGCCATAACTCATATTTGCACTGAAGAAAACAGGCATACGTTCGCTTAATTGTTCTAATTTTTGAATCAGTTTTTCTTTTTCACCAGTAGTAGCAATCACTAAAGGTAATTCAAACTCTTCATCTAATAAAGGTAATAATAGATTAGGATTAGAGAAGTCGATCGCTACATCGGCTTCATTTTGTGCGTCTGCAATATGATGATAAGCTTTATATGGTGAATGTTGATGTTCTTCTGGCTCAATTGTACCAACAATCTCATGACCTTTTTCTTCTGCTAATCTGGCAACGCGTTGATTCATTGTGCCATATCCAATGAGTAAAATTTTCATTTTTATTCCTCCGTTTTAAATGCTTTATAAGCATTCACTAATACATTTGCTTTTTCTTTCTCTAGTGGTAATAAAGGTAATCTTAATTCATAATTTCCAAATCCTAAATGACTTGTTAGAGCTTTAATTGGAATAGGGTTGACATCAACTGAAAGTGCATCTAACAATTGACCTATCGGTTCAAAGTCTTTCTCAATTTCTTTCCCATTTTGTTTAGCATCATAAAGTGCTTGAAATTCTTTCGGAATAACGTTAGCAATGACAGAAATTACGCCATTACCTCCACGATTATAGAATTCTACGACATTATCATCATTACCACTGTAAAAAGCAAATTCATCTTGATGAATACGTTTTTTCACTTCTTCGTAATAGTTAAAGTCATTTGTAGCATCTTTAATAGCTACAATGTAATCATTATGACTTAATGTTTCGACTGTTTCAGGATCAATTGTCATATTCGTTCTTGAAGGTACATTATATAAAACAACAGGTAACTTAACTTCATTCGCGATGGTTTCAAAATGTTTAATTAAGCCACGTTGATTCGTTTTATTATAGTAAGGTGTGATTAACATAATACCATCTACACCTAATTCTTTAGCACGTAATGAAGCTTGAATAGATTTAGCTGTATTATTTGTACCAGTTCCAGCGATAATAGCCACTTGATGATTAACTTGTTTAATCACCGCTTGAAGTACTGTTTCTTTCTCTTCTTCTGTTAAAGTAGGGCTCTCTGCTGTAGTGCCGTTTACAATAATTGCTTTAACATTATTATCAAGTAAAAATTGAACATGTCGTTCTAATGCTTTATAGTCAACTTCATTATTAGTAAATGGAGTAGCAAGCGCTACACCTACACCTTCAAAAATATGTGCCATATTATCTAGCTCCTTTTAATTTAATGACTTGTTCTAACACTTGAACTGCATTTAAAGCTGCACCTTTAAGTAGGTTATCTGAAGTACACCAAACATGGAAAGTATTATCAAGTGAGTCATCACGACGAATTCTACCTACAAACACTTCATCTTTACCTGTTGAATTAATAGCTAAAGGATATTCATTATTTTCAGGATTGTCTACTAAAACAACACGATTATCGTTTTCAAATAAATCTTTAATTTCTTGAACTGTTGCCTCTTTATCAAGAGTAACATCAATTTCTACGCTATGACTATCTTGAACAGGTACACGTGCACATGTTGCAGTCACACGTAAGTCAGGTTGTCCTAAAATTTTTCGTGTTTCATCAATCATTTTTTGCTCTTCTTTTGTATATCCATCTTCTAAAAAAACATCAATATGTGGTAAAACATTATTATAAATAGGATGTGGATAAGCTTCTGGAGCTTTACCATTCGCACCTTCAGCTAAGTCTCTCTTACCTTTAACCCCTGAACCCGAAACTGCTTGATATGTTGTATAAGCTACACGTTTTAATCCAAAAGCATCGTATAAAACTTTAAGTGGCACGACCGACTGAATTGTTGAGCAGTTAGGATTAGCAATGATACCACGTTTAAATTCTGGTTGGTTAACTTCTGGTACAATTAAATCCACATCGTTTGTCATACGCCATTGACTTGAATTATCAATAACAATTGCTCCAGCTTTTTCGAAAATAGGGGCAAATTGTTTACTTGTTCCGCCACCTGCACTCATTAGCACGTAATCAAATTTTTCACTTGCTGCTTCTTCTGTAAGTTCTTGAACTGTATATGTTTTCCCTTGAAACTCAATTTCTTTACCTGCTGATCTTGCTGATGAGAATAATACCAACTCATCAAATTGGATATGTTTACGATCAATTGTTTCTAACATTTTTGTTCCGACTAATCCTGTTGCTCCAACTACTGCTAATCTTGTCATAAAAGAATCACTCCATTTAAATATTAATTGAATTTTGAATTACTTATTTTAACTTAAGTTTAAATATCAAAAGCATCGTATAGAACTTCAACCGCTTTATTTCCATTTTCTGCATCAATAACATAAGAAATACTAATTTCAGAAGTTGTTGTTTGATAAAATGGAATATTAGAATTAATTAACGTAATAAATGCTTTTGAAGCTACACCAGACATATCACGCATTCCTGAACCAATTAACGAAATTTTGACGTAAGCTTCATTAATTTTATAATCTAAAGCATCAAATGTTGTAGAAAGTTCCTCTAAGATACTTGAAATTTGTTGTACATCACTATCTTTAATAGAAAAAGATAGTTGTAAACCTTCAACATTTACGATTTGAGAAATCATATCCACATTAACTGAACCTTCATCTAAAGCAGTAAATAATTGAGTTAGAAGGCGATTATCTGGAAGAGGGTAACTAATTGTTACATGCATCATATGTGTATCTAATGCAACTCCAGTTACGGCTTTTTTTTCTAATATTTCTGTTCTTGGCATAATCCATGTTCCTTTCACATTTGATAACGTTCTACCTAAATACAAGGGGATATCATAATTTTTAGCAAGTTCTACACTTCTTGTTTCTAACACACCAGCACCTAAAGCACTCATTTCCATCATTTCTTCATAAGACACATAATCTAAACGTTTTGCCTCACTCAAAATTCTTGGATCAGTAGCATAAACGCCATCAACATCAGTGTAAATTTCACAAGGGATTTGATTACTAGCTGCTAATGCAACAGCAGTCGTATCTGAACCACCACGACCAAGTGTAGTTAACTCTAATTCGTCGTTCACTCCTTGGAAACCTGCTACAACTAAAACATCCTTGTCTTTAAATTCCTTATTAAATGTTTCAGGATTAATTTCTGCAATTCGACTTTTTAAATGATGACCTACTGTTTTGATACCTGCTTGATATCCAGTCATAGCTCTAGCACTTACGCCAATATCATTTAATACCATCGACAAATAAGAAACTGTTTGTTGTTCACCAGTTGTTAATAATAGAGCAAGTTCTTCATCTTTTGGAGTTGTTGTAAGATGAGAAACATTTTCCATTAATTGATCTGTTGTTTTGCCCATAGCACTTACGACAACAATAAGTTGTTCACCGTCATCTACACGGCGTTTAAGCATTTCTGCAATATTTTTTATCTTTGTAAAATCGGCGACAGATGAACCACCGAACTTCAAAACACGTCGTTTCAAGATTTTACCTCCTAGAATTTAGGGGCACACGTCATAAAAAAGAGCAAGTTCGGAATGTGCGAACTTGCTCGTAATTTATATACAAGTGATGCACTCCATTATTAAATAATAATGACAAACTCTCAGCTCTTAACCACAAAGTCCAACGAACGCTTACTGCGGTTGCAATTCGTTTCGGCATCGCACCCTTTCTATATTAGCCGTGGCAGACAGTGTTCTAATATATACTAATGATTGATGCGCCTCATCAATTTCTTATTCAATTACTATGTTTTTAATTATACATAAGCACCTTTTAACTGTAAACCGATTATTGTGATTTTTTGAAATAAACTGAAAATTATTGAAGTAATATTACTGTTAAAGAAAAGAGATAGTAATAATAAGTAATTTGTATAAATAATAACAATAATTCGAAAATAATAGTATTTTATAAAAAAAACTGTCGCTAAAGTTCGTTATTTAGCGACAGTGTTATGCATAGTTTAAATTTTAAAAATAGAAGATGCTTTATTAAAATCCTATTATTTTAATTTTGTAACACACCAATTTCTTTTAGATATTCTTCATATGGCAATTCTTTAGATAAACTACCTGGTTGGTTTAAATCAATCACGCGATTAGCGATTGTGTTAATAAATTCAAAGTCATATGAAGTAAAGATAATTGATCCTTTGAATGAAGCTAATCCATCGTTAACAGCTGTAATGCTTTCTAAATCAAGATGGTTCGTTGGCTCATCAAGTAGTAAAACATTGGCACTTGAAAGCATCATTTTACTTAACATACAACGTACTTTCTCTCCACCTGATAATACACTTGCTTTTTTCTTAACTTCTTCACCGCTAAATAGCATACGTCCTAAGAAACCGCGTAAAAATGTTTCAGTTTGTTCATCTTCAGGAGCATATTGACGTAACCATTCAACTAAATTCATATCTACGCCTTCGAAGAAATCAGAATTATCTTTAGGGAAATAGCTTAATGAAGTTGTCACTCCCCATTTAAATGAACCTTCATCTGGTTCCATTTCACCAGCAAGTATTTTTAATAGGGTAGTTTTAGCAATTTCACTATCGCCAATTAAAATAGCTTTATCATTTGGATTCATAGTGAATGAAATATTATCTAAAACTTTTTCACCCTCAATTGTTTTTGAGATACCATCAACTACTAATAAATCATTACCAATTTCTCTTTCTGGGGTGAATTTCACATAAGGATAACGTCTTGAAGATGGTTGAATATCATCAAGTTCAATTTTTTCTAATTGCTTCTTACGACTTGTTGCTTGTTTTGATTTTGACGCATTCGCAGAGAAACGAGCAATGAAGTCTTGTAATTCTTTGATTTTTTCTTCTTTTTTCTTGTTTTGTTCTTGAGCCATTTTTTGAGCAAGTTGACTTGATTGATACCAAAAATCATAGTTACCAACATAGACTTTGATTTTACCAAAATCTAAATCTGCAATATGTGTACATACATTATTTAAGAAATGACGATCATGAGATACTACAATGACAGTATTTTCAAAGTTAATTAAGAAATCTTCTAACCAACTAATGGCAGGAATATCAAGACCATTGGTAGGCTCATCGAGTAATAAAACATCTGGATCTCCAAATAAACTTTGTGCCAATAATACTTTTACTTTTTGATTATTTTCTAACTCTGACATTTGCTTATCATGTAAATCTGGGGTAATACCAAGTCCTGATAGTAGGGAAGCTGCATCTACTTCGGCATTCCATCCATTCATTTCAGCAAATTCACCTTCTAATTCAGCTGCACGAATGCCATCTTCATCACTGAAGTCAGGTTTCATATAAATTTCGTCTTTTTCTTTCATCACTTCAAATAGACGTTCATGTCCTTTTATAACTACATCTAATACACGTTCATCTTCATAAGCAAAGTGATCTTGTTTTAATACTGCTAAACGTTCATCTTTTCCAAGAGAAACATGACCCGTTTGTGAATCAATTTCTCCAGATAAGATTTTTAAGAAAGTAGATTTACCTGCACCATTCGCACCGATAAGTCCATAACAATTACCTTCAGTAAATTTAATATTTACATCTTCAAATAGTTTACGATCACCAAAACGTAAACTTACATCCGTAACTTGTAACATTCATTTACTCCTTTATTCATCGTTTATCTAACGCAAAAAATTATATCATATAATGTTCCTATATTCGACCTTATATCATTTATGCCAATGATACTTTATAAAACTCATGTTATAATACTTAGAAATAAACTGCTTAAAGGAGACAACTATGGCATTAGACAAAGATATCGTTGGTTCAATTGAATTTCTAGAAGTTCTTGGATTGGAAGGCTCTACTTATTTATTAAAAGGTCCAAATGGTGAACAAGTGAAGTTAAATCAGTCAGAAATCAATGAGGAAGATGAATTCGAAATTGGAGAAGAATACAGTTTCTTCATTTATCCAAACCGTTCAGGTGAATTATTTGCTACTCAAAATATGCCTGACATTACAAAAGATAAATATGATTTTGCAAAAGTATTAAAAACAGATAGAGATGGTGCAAGAGTAGATGTTGGTTTACCAAGAGAGGTGCTTATTCCATGGGAAGATTTACCTAAAGTTAAATCGTTATGGCCTCAATCAGGAGATTATGTATTAGTCACATTAAGAATCGATAGAAATCATCAAATGTTCGCACGTTTAGCTAGTGAAACAATTGTGGAAAAAATGTTTACACCTGTATCTAATGATGATATGCAAAATCAAGTATTAAAAGCAAGACCATATCGTTTATTACGTATCGGGACTTTTTTATTAACTGAGGATGGTTACAAAGTGTTTGTACATGAGTCTGAACGTAAACATGAGCCAAGATTAGGCGAAGCTGTAGAAGTACGTATTATCGGACATAATGAAAAAGGTGAATTGAACGGTTCATTCTTACCCCTCGCACATGAACGTTTAGATGAGGATGGTCAAGTTATCTTTGATTTGTTAGTAGAGTATGATGGAGAACTTCCATTTTGGGATAAATCAAGTCCGGAAGCAATTAAAGAAGTATTTAACATGAGTAAAGGTTCATTTAAACGTGCAATTGGTCATTTATATAAAAGAAAAATTATAAATATTGAAACTGGAAAAATCACATTAACTAAAAAAGGTAAAAGTCTTATTCAAGAATAATGAGTTCATGAAAATCGAGTTTCTTCCATATTATATAGATAGTTTAAAACCATTGAAAGGTCACACTTTCAGTGGTTTTTTTATGGATTTTATTTATATAAAACATAAGTTTTTTATAAATTAACAAAATATTTACAATTACTCTATTTTATATTAACAAAAGGTATGTAATATAAGCATTGTAAGAAATACATATAACATTTTGGGTTATCTATAATTAGGAGGATGTTTTAATGAAGAAATGGCAATTAGTTGGTACAACTGTTTTAGGTGCTACTGTTCTTTTAGGCGCATGTGGCGGTGGAAATAGTGGCGGCAGTGGTTCAGGAGATGGAAAAGACCTTAAAGGTTCTGCAAAAGGTGAAGGTTCATCTACTGTTGCTCCAATCGTTGAAAAATTAAATGAAAAATGGTCTAAAGATCATCCAAGCGCAACTATTTCATCTGGTCAAGCAGGTACTGGTGCTGGTTTTGAAAAATTCATCGCTGGTGAAACTGACTTCTCACAAGCTTCTAGACCTATCAAAGATGAAGAAAAACAAAAATTAGAAGACAAAAACATTAAATATAAAGAATTTAAAATTGCACAAGATGGTGTAACTGTTGCTGTTAATAAAGATAATGACTTTGTAAAAGAATTATCTAAAGATCAATTGAAAAAAATCTACAGTGGCGAAGCTAAAACTTGGAAAGATGTAGATTCTAGCTGGCCTAACAAAGAAATCAAAGCTTTCTCTCCAAACTCAAGTCATGGTACTTATGACTTCTGGGAAGAAGAAGTTATGGATAAACAAGATATCAAAGCTCAAAAAAATGGAGATACTAACGTTATCGTTCAATCAGTTGAGAAAAACAAAGAAAGTATTGGTTACTTCGGTTATAACTTCTATAAACAAAATAAAGATAAATTAAAAGAAGTTAAAATTAAAGGTGACGATGGTAAATCTGTAGAACCTACTAAAAAGACTATCCAAGATGGTTCTTATCCTTTAAGTAGACCATTATTCTTATATGTTAAAGAAAAATCATTAGAAGATAATGATGTTATGAGAGAATTCTTGAAATTCACTTTAGATGACAAAGGTAAATCAGCTGAAGATGCTGGATACGTTGCTTCACCAAGCAAAGTTTATAAAGATGAAATTAAAGAATTAGATAAATACAAAAAAGATTCTGACAAATAATAATCATTATTAATATAAAGGGCTGGGAATTAACAACTCATGTAACATTCATTTACATGAGTTGTTCAGGATATATACATGGGTGATTGTTAAAGTGTTTTAAATTAATTTGAACTCATTCGTTACCTGATAATTTCCTGCTCTTTTTTTAAAATCTATTGGGAGAAATAAAAAGAGAGGGTTATATATGGCTTCTAACACTAATGTTAGAGAGATGATAGCTAAAAATAACGCTAAAAAAGGTGGATTTTCTGATAAAATCGTGCCAATTATTTTAGGAATTATTGCTGCCATCTCTATTTTAACAACTATCGGTATATTATTTACATTAATCACTGAAACAATCACATTCTTTACACGTGTTTCAATTACTGAGTTTCTTTTTACTAAAGATTGGAATCCTACAAGTTCTGACCCTAAATATGGTATTTGGGCATTAATTCTTGGTACTTTAAAAATTACTTTCATTGGTACTTTAGTAGCTGTTCCTATCGGATTAGGCGCTGCAATCTACTTAAGTGAATATGCAAGCGATAAAGCAAGACGTATTATTAAACCTATTCTTGAAATCTTAGCTGGCATTCCAACTATCGTATTCGGTTTCTTTGCTTTAACTTTTGTAACACCTTTATTAAGAACATTTATACCTCAACTCGATAGTTTTAACTCTATCAGTCCTGGTATCGTGGTTGGAATAATGATTGTTCCAATTATTACAAGTATGAGTGAAGATGCAATGGCTTCTGTACCTAATAAAATGCGTGAAGGTGCTTTTGGTTTAGGTTCAACTAAATTTGAAGTTGCAACTAAAGTCGTATTACCAGCTGCCGCTTCTGGTGTAATTGCTTCAATTGTACTTGGTATTTCTCGTGCTATTGGTGAAACAATGATCGTATCATTAGCTGCAGGTAGTTCACCGACATCATCTTTAACATTAACAAGTTCTATTCAAACAATGACAGGTTATATTGTTGAAATTGCTACAGGTGATGCGACATTCGGTTCAGATATTTACTATAGTATTTATGCAGTTGGCTTCACATTATTCATTTTCACATTAATTATGAACTTAATTTCATACTGGATTTCTAAGCGTTATAGAGAGGAGTATTAATATGACAGCAACGACTGATCCAAGAGCTAAAGGTTTAGTTGACAAAAGTAAAGTCGAAAAAAACCTATCTAGTCGCGATAAAAAAAATAGTCTTAATAAATGGCTATTCTTTGCATGTATTGTATTTGCTTTAATCGTTCTTGCCGCATTACTGATTCAAACACTTGTAAAAGGTGTAGGACATTTAACACCTGAATTCTTTACAAGTTTCTCATCTTCAACACCATCACAAGCTGGGATTAAAGGCGCATTAGCTGGTACATTATGGTTAATGATTACTATCATCCCAATCTCTATTATCTTAGGTGTTGGTACAGCAATTTATCTTGAAGAATACGCACGCGATAATATGTTTACAAGTTTCGTTAAAATTTGTATTTCTAACTTAGCTGGTGTGCCTTCAATTGTATTTGGTTTATTAGGATTAACATTATTTGTACGTGGCGCTGGTATTGAATCATTATCTTTAGGAAATACTGTTATCGCTGCTGCTTTAACAATGTCATTACTTATCTTACCGATTATTATCGTTTCAAGCCAGGAAGCGATTCGTGCCGTACCTAATTCTGTAAGAGAAGCATCTTATGGTCTAGGTGGAAATAAATGGCAAACAATTAGAAAAGTGGTTTTACCCGCTGCTTTACCTGGTATTTTAACGGGATTTATTTTATCACTTTCACGTGCATTAGGTGAAACAGCACCATTAATCTTAATCGGTATTCCAACTATTTTCTTAGCAGTACCATCTGGTTTATTCTCAATGTTTACTGCTTTACCAACTCAAATTTATACTTGGGCTAAAATGCCACAAGCTGAATTCCAAAACGTGGCTTCAGCAGGTATTATCGTATTACTTGTTATCTTATTATTAATGAACGGTTTAGCAATTTTCTTACGTAATAAATTTTCTAGAAAATATTAAGCATTTTATTATTAAAGTTATTTGGGATAGAGAGAAAGATTTCTGCTTTCTCTCTTAAAATAAAAGGAGTTTTATATATGGCAAAAATCAACGTAGATGAAAAGAAAAAGAACATTGAACAACATACAAATGATGTTGTTGATCAACACTCAAATCACACTCATCCAACAAACGACAATCAGTCTCAAAAGACAACAATTGTAACAACTAATAGCGAAAATAAAAAAAATATTAAACCTGACAGTGAAAGAAAAGTAGTTTATTCAACTCAAAATTTAGATTTATGGTATGGTGAAAATCATGCTTTACAAAACATCAATTTAGATATCTTAGAAAATAATGTCACTGCTATTATCGGTCCTTCTGGTTGTGGTAAATCAACGTATATTAAAACATTAAATCGTATGGTTGAATTAGTACCATCAGTTAAAACTGCTGGTAAAATTTTATACAGAGAACAAAATATTTTTGATAACAACTATTCAAAAGAAAAATTAAGAACGAATGTAGGAATGGTATTCCAACAACCAAATCCATTTCCTAAATCAATTTATGATAATATTACTTATGGTCCAAAAATCCATGGTATTAAAGATAAAAAATTACTTGATGAAATTGTTGAAAAGTCATTACGTGGTGCTGCAATTTGGGATGAATTAAAAGACAGATTACATACAAATGCGTATGGATTATCTGGGGGACAACAACAACGTGTTTGTATTGCTAGATGTTTAGCAATTGAACCAGATGTTATTTTAATGGATGAACCTACATCAGCATTAGATCCTATCTCTACTTTAAGAGTTGAAGAACTGGTTCAAGAATTAAAAGAAAATTATTCTATCATTATGGTTACACACAACATGCAACAAGCTGCACGTGTTTCTGATAAAACAGCATTCTTCCTTAATGGTTATGTAAATGAATATGACGATACTGATAAAATCTTCTCTAATCCTTCAGACAAACAAACAGAAGATTATATTTCTGGTCGTTTTGGTTAATGCTTAATGAAAATTATTAGACAAAAATATGAAGGCCAATTGGACGATTTAATTAAAGAACTTCGTCGTCTTGGTCTTCGTGTTTATTCAAATGTTAACAATGCTATTGAATCATTAAGTGAAGATGATAGAAACTTTGCTAGACACGTCATTGAAAAAGATAAAGAAATTAACAAATTTGATTATGACATTAACGAACAAGTAATCATGTTAATTACGAAACAACAACCAATTGCTACTGATTTAAGAATGATGATGGCAGCTTTAAAAATTTCTACTGATTTTGAAAGAATGGGGGATAATGCTGCAAATATCGCTCATATTCGACTAAGAGTAAAAATTACAGATCATTATGTCTTAACACGTTTAAAAACAATGGGTAAACTTGCATTATTAATGTTAGAAGACTTAAATACTGCTGTTAAAAGTGAAGATTTAACATTGATTAAAGAAATTATCGAACGTGATAAAGATATTGATGATTTATACGTGAATATTGTTAACACAACTTATCTAATTGATAATGATCCATTTGTAGCTGGTCAAGCGCATTTAGCTGCACGTAACTTAGAAAGAGTAGGGGATCATGTAAGAAATATAGCAGAAAGTATTTATTATTACTTTACTGGTGAACATTTTGATAAATATGATCGTTAAACTACTTTATAGTTGATAGTTTTATTCAAACTAAAAAAATCAAAGTAAAGGAGTGAGACACGATTCATTTTGAATCGTGTCTCACTCCTTTATAATATATTAATTATGTTCAATTTCATTTGTAAGTGTTTCTACTTCATCTACTAATTCTGAAATATACGCAATAGTAGATTTAAGTGGGGCATTTGTTGTTATATCAACTCCTGCTACTTTTGCAAGTTCAACTGGATTTTTACTTCCTCCAGCTTTTAACGTTTCTAACCATGCATCGACTGCTTTTTGTCCTTCTTTTTTAATTTTTTGAGAGACCACTGTGCCAATAGTTAATCCAGCTGAATACGTATATGAATATAATCCCATATAATAATGTGGTTGTCTCATCCACGTTAATTCCATTCCATCAGTAAGTTCAACCGCATCACCAAAGAATTGTTCATAAACGTTTCTCATTAACTTATTAAGAACGGGTGCTATTAAAGATTCACCGTTATCAACTTTTTTGTATACTTCTCTTTGATATGCTGCTTCCAGTAAATGCGTGACCATATTATGATAATATGTGCGAGATATAATTGAGCCAATCACCCATCGTTTAAACCGTGCATCATTACTATTACTAAATAAGTAGTTTGCCATCAGCATTTCATTCATTGTAGAAGGTGCTTCTACAAAATACATAGATGCTTCTGAATCTAATAAATGTTGATGTTTTTGTGACAATGTAAAATGACCAGCGTGACCCAATTCATGCGCTAATACGAAAGTTTCTGCCATTTTACCTGTCCATGAAATAAATACATATGAATGCGTAAAATAAGGGCTAGCACAATACGCACCAGTATCTTTACCTTTATTTTGAGCAAAATCAATCCATTGATGATTATAAGCATTATCAACCATTTTAATATAGTCATCGCCTAAAACACCTAAAGCACCGTGAATATATTGTTTTGAGTCTTCTATTGAAATATCTGGTTCATAACTAGGATCAACTGATATTTTTAAATCTTCAAATCGCATTTTATCTAAGTTATGAATTCTTTGCAGTATTTTAGCATATTTTTGCATCACAGGTGCTAAATCACTCATGATGACATCAATTTGTCTATCATACATTTCACGTGTAACTTCTTGTTCTTGTAGTAAATAATCTATAACAGAATCATAGCCTCTTAAATTAGCCTCAATTTTTTCTTGTTGTACATGTTGATTATATGTTGCAGCTGTTGTGTGTTGATATTTACGCAATGCATTACTAAAAGCTTCGAAACTTTTACGTCTAAACTCTGGATCTGAACTGTCTTCATACTCATTTTCAAAAGTTGCATAATCTAAAGGATACATTTCATGATTATGTTCAAACGATTCAAACGCAATATCAAGCATTTTAGTTGCTCCATAGAGTTCATAAGCACTTTGAAAAGTAGGCGACAAACTGGCAAGCACTTCTTCAACTTCTGAAGATAATTGATAAGGTTTACGTTTTATTAATTTTTCTAGATAATGAGGACTATTGAACTGCTCTTTTAGCTCTTTTAATTTATCATCAGAGAGTATCATTATTTCAGATTCAACAAATGATAATAAACTAGATATCTTACCATAAGATGTTGATAGTTTGGCATTTAATGTTTGCGCTAATTCATTTGTAGTATCAACACTTAATCTAAGTTCAGCATAATTACCTAATCGATCAAATTGTATAAGTAAGTCTTCATATTCTTTAAGTGCATCTAGAATAATTTTAGTTTCTGATAAATTATTTTTATATTTTTGATTAAATTGAGCGGATTTCTCTAATACATCATTTAAAGTATTATAAAATGCTTCATCATTCGTAAATAAATCTTCTAAATTCCATTTTTCATTATCTGGAACATGTTTTCTGAGTGGTAAGCCTGTGTTCATTTTATTCACTCCTAAATAGTTATTCTCATATATATTATACATAATATTATTTGTAAACTCAGTTTTAAGCCTTTAGTCTGAGTCATTTTAATAATTAAGAAGGTATAATTATTTATAAAAGTATTGTATATTACATATTATAAAATATAAAAGTTGAGGCGTTTTTTATGACGATATTTGATATGCCAAATTATCTTTGGATCACAATCCTAGCAATGATGGTATTAACTGTCTTTTGTACATTGGTACTGAAAAAATGGTTTTCAGCAGCAGTAATTACCTTCGTTGTTTTAGCAGTATTAGCTTTCTTTATTCCTAATTTTTATAATATAACGTTCCAGCCTTTATTAGGCTATGCCGCTTTTCTTGCCATTATCAGTTTAATGATTAGTTTCCTTTTATGGTATTTTACAAGAGGATGGCGCCGAGAACGTAAAGAAAAGCAATTGGAAAAAGAGATGAAAAAATATGATAACGACGAGTACATGTATCGTCGTCGTGATAGAAGATAAATATAAGGGAGTAGGATAGAATTCATTTTGAATTCGTTATCCCACTCCCATTTATATTTTTAATAGTGTATAAAAGGATTATTTTTTAAAGGCTTTTTCAATTTTGTTTAATTGATGAATAGTTGTTTCAATGCCACCTTCACTAAAATACCAAGCATTAGCTTCAAATTGATAGACTTGGTGATTTTTTATTGCTTTCATATCTTTTATCACTTGATTATTCAAAGCAGAAGGTAACGTTTTGTCATCCGCATTTTTAGTTCGATTAATTACAAACAATTTATCAGGATTAATTTTATTTAAATACTCATTAGTAACTATATTACCAGCTGAATTTGCTTTCATTTTAGGATCAGCGTGGTTAATTCCTAAATCTTTATTTAAGAAGCCTCCAAATCTACCAGTTGGTCCGAAGGCACTAATGCCTTTATCATCAACATTTAAAAGTAATACGGTATCTTTATTAATTACTTTTTTAGCCTCTTTCACTTCTTCACTTAATTTATGATTAAGTGCTTTTGCTTTTTCTTCTTTTTTGAAAATTTTACCAAACAATGTCGTATGTTCTTTAATTGATGAAATATAATTATCATTATCGGGACTAACAAATAAAATCTTAGCATTAGGCGCCGCTTTTTTCATTTCATCTATTGTTTTCGTATGTGCTTGTCTAAATGAAGCAAAGATAACATTAGGTTTTGATTTAGCTAATTCATCATAATTAGGTCTTCCTGGATTGCCTAGATTTGTATATTTACTGTTTTTAAATTCCGAAAGGGAAGAAGGCAAAAATGAAGCACCTTGTCCTTTAGCAATAGAAACTATTTTGTCTTGAAGTCCCATTTGCTGCATAATATCTAACGCGCCATAATCTAGTACTGCTACACGTTTCGGATTAACTGGTACTTTAACTGTTTCTGTTTTATTTTTGCCTCTACTATGTGTATGATTCTTATCCTTAAATTCATATGTATTTTTTACTGTAATGGTATCTTTACTAGATGAAGAATTTGAATCCGATTGCTTATCACATGCTGATAAGATTAAAATAACTGATAAAATTAATAGAATATATTTAAATGATTTTTGCATTTTCTAACCTCCTAGAAAGTATTATAATAGAAAATGATAATTATTATCAATTAAATATTTACATTTTATTATCTTATTTTACCTAAAATATTACATATTCCTTTTATATTGTTGGTGATTTCTTTAACATGTATATTAGACTTAAAATAAGTAGCCTTATTGACTTATTTGATGATTTTAAAAGGGGTATGTTGCTCATAATACTGGAAAGGTATATTTAGTAAAATCGTCTTAATAGACGAGACGATAGTCAAACTTATAAGAATGGATCACTTTTTATGATATTAAAGTCTTTCTTTGAAATAATTGTTATTAGAAATAATGGTTCCAATATCACCGATAATCTTTAAATTGATAAGGTAGAACAAAAGATATAAATTATTTATCTGCAAATTCATATGGTATCTTGCATTATGTAAACTAGCTAAGCATTCAATAATTGATTCATTACTATATTAATTATCAAAATAAATTATGTCACAAATATCGAACACTAAATTCATATTAGTATTTTCTACATTATATATAATACATATAATGTAGTTGATTTTTATCATAACAAATTATAACTAAGTCAATCATTTTAGATAGATCAATGTTAACCAAAGAATGATAACTAAAATATATCATTGAAGTGTCATTAAAATAGAATAGGTCCCCTGATCGTTATATATACAACTTCCTATAATATATATTATGTAAACTAAATTGTCGAAATCTGTATTTTATATGAATATCTTCAATTTAAGCTTTTTAACATATTTAAAGTTTTAATATATACCTTAACTCGTTTACATATACCCATGCATTCTAATTTTAGTAGTATTTATTTAAAGTTATTTTTTCTACAGTTCGGTAATCATTATCTAAAGTATTGAATCATGGATATTGGCATTACGATTTATACAATCGTTCTTAATTATTTCTCAAAACAATCTAAAGCGGAATGATTCCAATTAGATTAGTTATTTAATGATATCATAACTATGTATTTATTATTCAAATTATAAAACACTATAAATTTCATTTATTATAAAATATTAAAAATAAATTTCTTTTGGTGTATCATTGATAAAAATAATTGATATGCTATTATTAATTTGTAGGATGCAACTTGTATTTACAACTTAGAATTTACCTACACTATTTATAATTAGTCTCTATCACTAATTATAAAAAAGCATACTGGCAAGATTGCCAATATGCTTTTTATTCTAATTGTTATTTTTTAATCTTCTTACGTATACGATTCAATGTTTTAAATAGCCAATATTTAGGTTTATTAATTGGTTTATAGAAATCCCCAATTAACTCCTCGATATACACATTAAACCCTCTTTTAAAGCGATAAACACCATAATCTTCACTATTTTCAGTAAAATCACCAGATAAACCATAAAAATTATATCGATCATATCCATGATCAAAGCAATAATTCATCATGAACCAATGCATCATATATGGTCCCATATAATTATTGTATTTTTCTGATGAGCCACCTGAGAAATAATTTACTTCATAAGCATTTGCAAAGTATACTCCAGAAGCTAAGTTTAAAATTTGTCCATCAGTTTGACGTAATTCACTTGCATGTAAGAGTTCTTTTTGGTCGTGTTCTATTTGTTTATCTAATTCAGCAATTTTTTTCAGCTGTTTGTCACTTTTATTTTCTTTAGACATCATTTGATCACGACGCGTTTCTTTATCATTTAAAGAGGTTTGCAATGATTTAATATAGTCATCTAAATCAATATATGCTAATGGCACTAATGCTTTATCGCCGTATGTATCTATAAAATTATAAAAATATTCATCTGTTTTTGATACAAAACCAGTACGTGCTTCTGTTTCACGATACAAGTCTAAGAAAATATTTAGTTCATCTCTTTTAAGAAATCTTACTTTTACTCCATAGTTTATCGCTTTATTTATATTTCTTTTACGTTGACTATCAAACTGCTTTTTCAATGATGCAGGTGTTTCACCTTTTAGATAATTTACGCCCATCCATCTCACTTGACTAGAGCGATCATATTTCGTAGTGAAACCATGATGTTCGTAACCATGTGATTTAAATAAATTAACTAAAGCATCATTTTTTTCGTGACCTTCTACCGAATTGATATCTTTATCATAAATTTGATAAATCCAATATGGATCAAGTTTTACATATAAACATTGATGTTGGTGTAGGTATTTTTCTAATTCTCGTAGGTAAAAATCAACAAGACCTAAATCGGAATAATCCATCACTGGTCCACGATTTGAATAGTATACATAACTTCCCATAGTTGGAATTTTTGAGAAAAGACTTGCAGCAATCACTTTATTACTTTCATCTTTTACACCTAATAACACAACTTCAAATCCGTCATTTTCTCTAGTTTTTATATTTTCAGTAACTTGGAAGTAATGACTCTCTAATGATGGATTTTGTACGAAGGTTTCATATTCTTTAACTGTTAACTCTGTAAATTTCATATTCGCACTATTCCCCTCTTAATTCAATCTTTTTTTAATTTTTTTAAGTATTGTATATAGTGAATACATTGGTTTATTTATAGGTTTAACGAAATCACCAACATATTCAATTACATCTGCATTAAATCCCTTTTTAAATTTCACAACACCTGCATCTTCAGCATCATCTGTAAAATGACCACTAATCCCATAAAAATTATAACGGTCAATGCCATGATCAATTGCATAATTAATCATAGTCCATTGAACTGCATAACTTCCAGCGAAGTGTCTATATTTATTTGACGTTCCACCTGCATAATATACAACTTCAAATGGATTAATAAAGAAGAATCCAGCAGATATTGGTAATTCGTTACCGTGTTCTAATTGAAGTTGTGTTGCTTCATCAATTTTTTGCTCATTTGCTTTTAATTGCTGTTCTAAATTTATTTTTTTATTTTGTGCTTTTTTGTTATCTGGTCGTTTTTCAATATCTTTTAGAGCTTTGTTTAAGTCTTTATTTAATGTCTGACGTTCTACATGAAGTTCTTCAAGATATTCATCAAATTTTATATATGCGAGAGGTACTAATACTCTATCTTTAAAATGATCAAATCGATTATAGTAGAAACTATCCTCTCTATCAGAAAATTCTTTAGTCTCTGATGTATCTTCCATAAATGATCTGAAAATAGGTAATTCTTCTTTAGTAAGAAATCTTACTTTAACACCATTTTTTTGGACTTTTTTAGTATTTCTTTTTCGTAAACTATCCATTCCATTTAATACATCTTTAGCAGTTTTATCCTTTAAATTTAAAACTGAATGGAACCGAATTTGTAATATTGGATCAAATCCTGTTGTAAACCCTTCGTGTTGATATCCTAATTGCTTCATTTTATCAAAGAACCAATCATTCCCAGCATTCCCTGTAATATCACCATCATGATTACGATATTGATAAGGCAAATAAGGGTCTATACGTACGTATAAACAACGTTGCTGTTTTAAATATTTACTTAATTCGTTAAAGAAAAAGTGAACGAGCTCTTTGTTTTCATAATCAATGACTGGACCACGATTTGAATAAAAATATTTAAAAATTTTCATAACGGGTACAGCAGTTAGCATACAAGCAGCAATGACTTCATTATCTTTATTTTTAATTCCTACTAAATGAGTTTCAGTTTTCTCGGCAACTTTTAACTCATAATTTTCAGTCATTTGTGTAAAATGGCTATATGGCATTTTTTCAGTAAAATCGCCAAATTCTGTAGCTGTTAAATTTGTAAACTTCATTATCTCTATAACTCCTAATTTAGAATCTTTATTTAATTTGAGTTGACTAATTTTAAAATTTTAGCTTATGTATATGTTGTGAATACGCATCGGTCTAATCTCAATAAGTATACACTAGATAAGGTTAAAACTAAAATATAAACCTGTATATACTTCCAATTAACCTAAATGCTCTTAAATTCTTGGCTTCTTCTATCTTCTCCAAATAATAAGAGCTGAAAATCATTCTTTTTCAGCTCTTAAATTCATATCTAATTTCATTTTAAATCAATTAATACTACATTGCTACTAATTCTTAAGTATTTCATGCTATGAATACTCTAAATAATTTTTATTTTATACTATGCTAACCATTATCTAAAGTTTGTCTAATCTCCCTTAAGTATTCTCCTATTTGACTTAAGTCATCATTTTGAAATCTTCGAACGATTTCACTTCCAATAACAACACCATCTACATCTTTTACCAAATCTTTTATATGGTCTGTAGTTCTTATTCCAAATCCTGCTACAACTGGGAGAGATGTAAAAGATTTAATCATTTTTATCTGGTCTTTAAGCTTTGGATGAAACGTTCCATCTTCTCCAGTAGTAGCATTCATCGTTACAGTATAGATAAATCCTTCGGCATGTTTTGCTATATTTTGTATACGATTTATATCTGTCGTCATTGCTATTAATGAAATTATTTTTACTACTCTATTATGATTTAATTGTTGTTTTAATTGCTCTATTAATTCAAATGGTAAATCTGGAATAATTACTCCATAAACACCAATATCATCGCATTTTTTAAAAAAGGGTTTTTCTCCATAACTTAAAATAACATTATAGTATGTCATTAGAACACATTTACAATTAATTTCATTTTGATGTTTATCTAACTCATCAAATATATAGTCGATTGTTATATGATCTTTAAGTGCTTCATGACCAGCTTTCATAATGATGGGTCCATCAGCTACAGGATCTGAAAATGGAACACCAATTTCTATAATATCTGCTCCACTTTTATCAAGTAATTTTACATTTTCTAAAAATTGTCTATTACCCATGATGTAAGGAATAAATAATTTACTCATTTTTATCCTCCTTTCTCTGTTGTATATATTGTTGAATCGTTTCCATATCTTTATCTCCGCGTCCAGATATTGTCACTACTAATATATCGTTTTGTTTCATTTTAGGTGCTAATTTTTCTACATAGCTTAATGCATGTGCACTTTCTATAGCGGGGATAATACCTTCTATTTTGGTGAAGCGGACAAGTGCTTCCATTGCTTCTTCATCGCTAGCACATTCATAGGTTACTCTTCCAATATCATGATAATATGAATGTTCAGGTCCAATACCTGGATAATCTAATCCTGCTGAGATAGAATGTGCCAATTCAATTTGTCCATGTTCATCTTGGATTAAATACATTTTTGATCCATGAAGCACACCGGCCTTTCCTTTCCCTATCGCAAGTGCATGTTGATTAGTATCCTTACCTCTGCCAGCTGCCTCCACACCGTATAATTTCACATCATCTTCGATAAAAGGATAAAATGTTCCTATTGCATTAGAGCCTCCTCCTACACAAGCAACTATTGCATCTGGCAAACGATGTTCTTTCTCTAATATTTGTGATTTTATTTCTTGACCAATTACACTCTGAAAATCTCTAACCATCGTTGGAAAAGGATCCGGCCCTAAAGCTGATCCTAATAAATAATGTGTATCTTCCACGTGACTTACCCAATACTGTAGCGCTTTATTAACTGCGTCAGATAAAGTTCCTTGACCTTCATCCACAGCTTCAACTCTAGCTCCTAATAATTCCATTCTAAATACATTAAGTTGTTGTCTTTTGATGTCTTCTCTTCCCATAAAAACAATCAGTTCCATATCAAATAATGCAGCCACTGTGGCACTTGCAACTCCATGTTGTCCAGCTCCCGTTTCTGCAACAAGTTTATTTTTGCCCATTCGTTTAGCGAGCAATGCTTGACCTATGGCATTATTGATTTTGTGGGCACCAGTATGATTTAAATCTTCTCTTTTTAAATAAATTTTAGCCCCACCTAATGTTTCTGTATATGATTTCGCATAAGTTAAGGGTGTTTCTCTCCCAACATAATCCTTTAAATAATATGCTATCTTTTGTTGGAATTTAGGATCATTTTTTGCTTTTTTATACGCTCTCTTTAATTCAATGATAGCTGGCATTAATGTTTCCGGTACATATTGTCCTCCATACTCACCAAAAAAACCTAGTTCATTTGCTTCCGTTTGTATCTGTTTCATATTCTAAGCTCCCTTTAACGTAATTTATAATTGTTTCCATTTTCAATTTATCCTTGCATTCATTTGTCTCTATACCACTGGATATATCATAGCCTTTATGTGATAAATCCAGCTTTTCAATCTGTTGAATAGCACTTATATTTATTCCTCCTGCAATAAGATAAGGAATGTCTTGGCTTACTGATTCTAATATTTTCCAATTAAACGTTTGACCAGTACCACCAAATTGAATTGAAGGGGTATCAATAATAAATAAATCTACCCATGGCTTATATTGATTCATATCTCTATTCAAGTTTTCTGTAGCCGGCAACGCTTTAATTATCTTAATATTCTTAAAATTTAATTTAACTTTTTGGATTAATTCAATTGTTTCATTACCATGAAATTGAATGCCGTTCACATTGGTTTGTTGCAACAATGTATTTAATTCTTTATATGTAGGATTCACAACAACTATAACTCGATGAATGTGCTTTGCTACAAATTGATTTAAATAGTTAATTTGTTCTATATTTAAATGACGTTTACTTTTTGGATAATGAATAAAACCTATCATATCTATGTCTAAGGAATTGGCTTTTAAAATATCACTTTTTGTTTTAAAACCACAAAATTTTAGTATATTCATTTCTCTTTATTTAGTTTTAATGAAGGTAATAACGATGATATATTATTACTATTCATTAAAGCTCCTCCCACAAGTAATCCGTCTATGCCACTACTTACAATTTTTTTTACATCATTTAAAGTTGTAATACCACTTTCAGAAATATAGTAATAACCTTCTTTTTTCATTTCCAAAATGTCATTAGTATGTTCTACTTTAGTAATAAATGTTTTTAAATCTCTATTATTTATACCAATGATTTTAGGTTTAATTTGATAAGCGCGTTCTAACTCTTCTTTGTTATGAACTTCAACTAAGACTTCTAAGTTTTGAGATATTGCATAATGATATAAAGACTGAAGTGTATCATTGGTTAAAATATTTACTATTAATAAAATAATAGAAGCTCCGGCTCTCTTAGCAAGATCAATTTGAAGCGGATCAATGATAAAATCCTTACATAATACTGGTAAATGTGTGAGTTGTGTTAACGTTTGTAGACGTTCAAAACTTCCTCCAAAATATTTTTCATCGGTTAAAATTGAAATAGCACTTGCTCCATGATTTTCATATTTAGCAATTTGATGCTCTAAGTTAATGTCCTTGAATGCTTTTACAGAAGGACTTTTAGATTTTATTTCTGCAATAATACTCAATGTTGATTCCCTTTTCAAAGTGGTTTCTAGAGCTGACTTATAAGATACATCAACTTTTTTAATATGTTTTATTTTATCTGTATAATACCCATCGTTTAGTAACTGTTTTTTATACTGTACAATCTCATCTAATATTGTCAATTTTATTCCCCTTTCATCAACTGACATTGTTTTAAAGCTTTGCCACTATCAATTAAATATTTTGCTAAATCAACGCCCTTTTTAATACTATCCACTCTATTTGATATATATAAGGCTAATGCTGCATTCAGCACTACGACATTTCTTTTAGGGGAATGATCTTTTCCACTTAATATGTCAATGGTAATGTTTTTATTTTCTTCAGGTGTGCCACCTTGAAGTTCTATATTATTTGCATGAGCTATGCCATAATCTCGTGCATTTAAAACATAATGTGAAATAGCCCCATCTTCATGTAATTCATATATTTCGTTATCCCCAGATAACGTTGCTTCATCCATTCTATTCGCTCCATGAAGTACGATGCCTCTTCGTCGTCCTAAATCTTTCATAGTTTTAATAATCATGGGTAATTGGGAAGCATCGTAGACCCCCATTACTTGATAATCTAATTTAAAAGGATTGATTAATGGTCCGACAATATTGAAAATAGTTGGTTCATGAATACGTTTTCTAATAGGTTGAATGTATTTCATAATTGGATAAGATTCCATAGCGCTGATAAATGCTAAATGTGTTTTAGATACTTGTTTGGCTACATTTGCTACTTTCGTAGTAGGAATGTGTAATTGTTGTAATAAATCGGTACTTCCAGAATTAGATGTAATGCTTTTATTTCCATGTTTAATGACTGGAACATCTGCGCTTGCTACTACAAATGATACTGTCGTTGAAATATTGAAACTATTTGATTTATCTCCTCCTGTTCCACAAACGCATATACTTCCTTTGTATTCAGGTTGAGTTGAATACATCGTATGAATAAGACTTTTCACTATATAAGTTAATTCTTTTTGTTGTATCGACTTATTTGTGAAAGCTTGTAATAACTTTACTTTATCTTGAGTATGACATTCTGGATTGATGAGATATTGAATAAATTCAGTAGTTTCATGTTGTGAGAGTGTTGCATGACTTTGAATTTGGTTGAGTAATGTTAAGGTCATCATATTTACCTCTTTCCTTTACGATATCGATAAAATTTTTAATTATTTGTTGTCCTTGATCTGTTGCAAACGACTCAGGATGATATTGAATACCAAAATGTAATCCATTTTTTGTCTCATAAGATTGAATGCAATCTTTTGTCCTTCCAGTAATTATTAATTGTGATGGAAAAGAGATTTCATCACTTATTAATGAATGGTAACGCATTATATTAAATTGATTTGCTAAGTTGTTATATAATTTAGTATGTTGAATAACTGTTAATATATCGACTTTACCGTGCATGACTTTTTCGCCTTGAATAACACGGCCACCGTAATAGCATGTTATTGCTTGTGCACCTAAACATACGCCTAATATCGGTAAAGATTTATACCTTTCAATAATATTCAATAGATGGTTACTATCTAAAGGATGACCAGGTCCTGGAGATATGATGAGACCATCACTTTGGTTAACGTAGTTAAGCACATCTTTATCGTCCGGATATTTAACAATGACATCATCTAATTGACTTACTATATCAACTAAGTTATATGTAAATGAATCATAATTATCAATGATTAAAATCATGGTGTTACCTCCAATAAACTTTTTGCTTTTAATAATGTTTCTTCTAATTCTTTTTCTGGTACTGAATCATAAACCACCCCACACCCTGCTTCGACTTTCACAGTAGTATCATCAATTAACATTGTTCTTATTGCTAAAGCAAAATCTAAATTCTGATTACAATTAATGTAGCCTACACCCCCACTATATAGTCCACGTTTATATGGATATGTCTCATATATACGCCTAATTGCTCTAAGTTTTGGAGCTCCTGAAACAGTTCCTGTAGGTAATAAATTAGCAATTACTGTCATAGGAGATAATTTTTGCTTAATCTCACCTTTTACTTCGCTTACAATATGCATGACATGCTCATATTTTTCAATTTCCATTAATTTTGTAATTTTTGAACTACCGGTTCTACTGACTCTATGTAGATCATTTCTGCCTAAATCAACAAGCATTCGATGTTCGCTTAATTCCTTTTCATCACTCAATAATTGCTCTGCATTTTGTTTATCTTCTTTTATGGTTTTACCTCTTTTAATTGTTCCAGCGATTGGATTCGTAATAACCGTTCCATCTTGTACAGCTACAAAACTCTCTGGAGAACTGCCTATAATAATTTGTGTATTCATATTAATATAGTACATATATGGACTTGGATTACGTCTTTTTAAGTTTTGGTATAATTGATAACTTAATTGCAATGTATTATTTTTAAAATGATGATTGTAGCTATATATTCTAGATGGTACAACTTGAAACATATCGCCTTCTTTTATAAGCTTTTTCAATTGCTTTATAGTATTTATAAATTCATCATCTGATACATTTGGTATGATATTTGAAGGCGTAGGAGGACGAATATAATCATCTGTATAAGCTTTAATTTGAGATAGTTCCTTTATTCTATCTTTTACTCTTTTTTCTAAATCTTTCTGTTCTACTTCTGAAAATTGATTTGTAGCAATAACATATAATTCATCTTTATAATGATCAAATACATATACATCTTCTATCATGTGAAATTCAATATCATTGCTATCCTTAATTTCTTGTATAGATTGCTGTTTTAAAATTGGAAATTCATGTCTTACTAAGTCAAAACTACACGTACCAATAAAGCCAGATACAAATGGTAAATGTTTTAATTTTTCATCTGTAATCTGAATATTAAATTGATTGATATAATCTTTTAAATATTCATAAGACTTTTCAGTAATTTCAACATTTTGTTTTTTTGTTTTTATCTTTAGTAAGTCGTTATTTAACACAACAGAACCATAGCTTTCGAATGCTACAATAGAATATCTACCTTTAATTTGCTTTTGACTGGTACTTTCTAAAATAATCTTATTTTTCTTTAACTTTCCTAAAACTTCGGGTGTAATATTTGCTCTAAGTATTTCATAATATAGTTTCATTAAGCTTTAATCCTTTCTCAAAAAAATATCAGCATCCTTATTTAAAAGGACGCTGACGCGCGGTACCACCTTAATTAACTAAATATTTCGAATTATCAAAATATTTAAAGTTCACTTATTTTTTATTTGATTTTTTATAAGTATAAACCCAATTTCATTATTAGTGATGTTAGTTTTCATCAACCACTAACTTTCTATGATTATCTAGCTAATAATTACTATATTTATACCAAAAAGACACCACGATTACGTTCCATAGATAAGGACGCGTTACCGTGGTGCCACCTTAATTAACATTACATGTTCACTTTACTGTTATTAAATTTAATCTTCTAAGTCCAATTCAAACATATGCTGTGCTAATTTACATCATCCATTAGCTTTCTATTTGCTACATCACATATCTTCTACTCAATTCTCAGAATTATTAAAATATTATTATAATTCAGTATAATACATAAATAAATCTTCCTTGTCAATATTTATTTCAATTTATTGATGACAAGCAATAGGCATATAATAAGTTTTGAGCGGCATGTATAGAATCAATATGTGTTCGTTCCAGTGCATGAGAGGACTCAATACCAGCTCCAAATAATCCATGTTTAATATCTGCTCCTGCTTTTAATGCTGCAGACGCATCTGACGTATAATAAGGATAAATATCTATTTTATACGGAATATGATTAAATTTACATAAGTTTACTAGATGTGTTTTTAATTCTTTATGATAAGGTCCAGACGCATCTTTAGCACAAATAGATACTGTATATTCGTCAGAAGATTGTCCCTCTCCAAGTGCTCCCATATCAAAAGCAATAAATTCTACAATTTTATTAGAAATAGATGCATTCGCTCCATATCCTATTTCCTCATTATTAGAAATATAAAATTGAATAGTATGTGGTAATTTAATTTGTTCATTTTTTATTCTTTCTAATAAATCTAATATCATTGCTACACTTGCTTTATCGTCTAAGTGTCGGGATTTAATAAATCCAGATGATGTTATTTCTGTTCTTGGATCAAAGCTAATAAAATTACCTACTTCTATTCCTAAATCTTCTGTCTCTTTCTTAGAAGACGTTTTTTCGTCTATACGGACTTCCATATGTTCAATATCTCTTGGTATTTTTTCATTTTCGCGATATACATGAACACTTGTTTCATGTAAACATATTGTCCCTGTGTACGTTTCGCCAGAGTCTGTTTCAATCTGACAATATTCTCCTTCAATCGCATTATATTTAAATCCACCAATTAGATCGATTGTTAAACGACCATCTTCTTTAATTTCTTTTACCATTGCACCTAAAGTATCTACATGAGCAGTAATACAACGTTGACGTTCATTATCTTCACCCTCAACTGTGATAATTAATGCACCTTTATTTGTTAATTGAGTTGAATATCCTAAATGTTCTACTTTTTGTTTTACATAACTTATTGCATTATAAGCATTTCCCGAAGGACTATTAATGTTAGTTAAGTTTTGAATTAATTCTAATATCTTTGATTCCATTCAACTTCCCCCTTTAATACTTTAAATATATTTTAACCTAGATAAATAGTGAACTCTAATGAATAGTATTGTTTAAAATGAATGACTAATTTAAAATATAGATATTCTGAATATTTAGAAATAAGGAGGGCTCATATGAAAAATATTTTATTTGTTGGTTTAGGATTAATTGGTGGAAGCTTAGCTAGTAATTTAAAATTTTATCAATCTGATCTTATAATTTCTGCCTATGATACTGATGTAACTCAATTAGATAAAGCAATGTCTATTGGTATAATTGACAAAAAGATTAATGATTATGCTCTTGGTGTTAAGGAAGCGGATATTATTATCTTTGCTACTCCAGTTCATCAAACAGCAATATATCTAAATTCATTACCTAATTATGAAACCAAATCACATTTGATTGTAACGGATACTGGCAGTACAAAACTTATCATTCAAAATTTTGAAAAACGTTTATTAGAATCAAATATTCATCTTGTTAGTGGGCATCCAATGGCTGGTAGCCATAAATCTGGTGTCCTTAATTCTAAAAAACACTTATTTGAAAATGCATACTATATTTTAGTTTACGATGATGAACGTAATACACAAGCGGCTAAAACATTACAATATTTGCTCTCCCCTACACTAGCTAAATTTATTATTACTAATGCGAAAGAACATGATTATGTAACGGGAATTGTTAGTCATGTTCCACATATTATTGCTTCTAGTTTAGTACACTTGAGTTCAAGCCATGCAAATGATCATGCTTTAGTCAAACAGCTTGCTGCTGGTGGATTTAGAGATATTACAAGAATTGCAAGTAGTAATGCCGAAATGTGGAAGGATATCTCACTTAGTAATAAACAAAATATCATTAGTTTACTAGAAGATATGCAAACCAATATTAAGGATATGATAGTTAAACTTAAAAATGAAGAAGAACAACAAATATATCAATTCTTTGAAGATGCAAAAATTTTTAGAGATCAATTACCTCTTAAGCAACATGGTGTAGTCAATGTTGGGTATGATTTATATATTGATATTCCAGATAAAGCGGGTATGATTAATAAAGTTACTTCTATACTTAGTTTACATAATATTTCTATAAGAAATTTAAAAATTTTAGAAGTTCGTGAGGATATTTTAGGTGCTTTACAAGTTACCTTTAAAACTCCAAAAGATCGTGAATTAGGTATTGTTGCTTTAAATGAATTTGATACTTATATTCCATAAAAATAGAAGTGGGCCAAAATTCAAAATAAGTTTTGACCTACTTCCGTTTATTTACATTTTATGACCTGCCATTAATCCTAATCTATTATGTTTTGTTCCAGATTCAGTATAAGAAATTGCTTTTGAAACGATGCCTTTACCATATTTCTTTTGTAACGTATCAATCGTTTTAGCTAAATTTTCATCTCTTTGTCTTTTATATTCATCTACAAATAAATTTAATTGTCGATTTTCTTCATTAATGAACTGTGTTAGTGAAACACTTAACGTACGATACAAAGCCTGTTTATCACACAACTGATTCGCATAATCATTAACGACTTTAAATATATCTTGTTCTAGATTTGTAGCATCAGTTAAAGTGTGTTGTTTATGTATTCCTCCACCTTGAGTATATCCAAATGAAAAATGTATAGTACGTGCTAATTGCTTTCTTTCTCTTAATCTACAAGCAACATCTTCAATCAACTCTTGCATCACAATTTTTGTTTCATTAAATTGATAGTCTCTCATCAAAATTTGGCTTTTACATATAGTTGGATTATTAATTTTACTTTTTTCTCTTATTTTACTTTGATCTATACCGTTAGCATGTAAATGCATATCAGTGCCTAATATACCAAAGTCTTTCTTCAAATATCTATGAGGATAATGGGCTAAATCACCTATTGTAATAATTCCTTTTTTATTTAACTTTATTTCTGTTTTTTTATTGATTCCCCAAAATGATTTTAATGGTGAAATACACCATAATTTATCGGGAATGTCATGATACCGCCACTCAGTAATACCTTCTTTGGTGTGTTTAGCTTCGATATCCATAGCTACTTTACTAAGTAACAAGTTAGATCCAATACCTATTGTGCAGTATATTCCCGTCTTATCCAAAATTTCTTTTTGAAAACACTTAGCAAAAGAATATACTGTAGTATTAAAAAGATGGTAGCTATTTGTTACATCCATAAAAAATTCATCAATACTATACTGATGTAAATCTTCCCCTGGAACATATTTAAGAGCAATTTTAGAAATTTCTAATGATACTTCTAGATATCTTCTCATACTTGGATTAATAATATAAATATCATTACGTTGTGGAATTTCAAATAATCTAGATCCCGTTTTAATACCAAGTTCTTTTAATTTAGGTGTTGCTGCCAAAACAACAGATCCTTGTCGCTTAGTGTCAGCTACCACTGCTAATTTTGTCATTAAAGGATCTAATCCTTTTTCTATACAAGACACACTAGCATAAAAACTTTTCTGATCTACACATAGTATGTCTCTATCTTCAAGTAAATTATAATCATACATATCAACCCCCTCCTTAGATAATTCAATTATATAAGAACACTTGTTCTCTTACAACATTAAAAAGAACAAATGTTCTATTTAAATATCTTGAAGTTCATTTTTTAAAAATGATATACTAAGCACATAATTATGTAAGGAGGAAAACATCATGCCGATTGTAAATGTAAAATTATTAGAAGGACGCTCAGATGAGCAATTAAAAAACTTAGTCACTGAGGTTACAAATGCAGTAGAGAAAACAACAGGCGCAAATAGAGAAGCAATCCATGTAGTCATTGATGAAATGAAGAAAAATCACTACGGTGTAGCTGGCGTAAGAAAATCAGATCAATAATATTATAATCTTTGAAGTTTACATAATAATATTATTGTAGTTAAATAGATAATAAATAAGCAGGCCAAAGTGGCCTGCTTATTTATTATTCGTCTAAAAATGATTCTATTGCTTTTTTATTTTTCTCTTTATCAATATCTAATGCACTACCATCGTTATTAGTATTGATATTTTGATAAGAATTTTTTAACGGTACAGTTAGTGTTTCCACATTTTTATCGCCTCGTATTCCAAAACTTAGTCCTGTTTGGAAAATAGCTGAGTTTGGCATATCTGTATTAATATATCCTCTCAATATACCAGCTACTTTAGGTAATTTCACGATTGTACTTGGGGTAATCAATTCTTTCTTAAGTGTTTGCATAACTTGTTGTTGACGTCTCACACGTCCAAAGTCTCCCTCTGGATCATGTCTAAATCTCGCATAACCTAATAATTCTTTACCGTTTAATCGATGGTGTCCTTTTTTTAATGAAACCCCTATATTTTCTGACATATCTTTTTCAACATCAATTGGCACACCATTAGGTTCTAATTCATCAATCATTTTTTCAAAGCCAGTGAAATCAATGACTGCATAGTATTCAGGATTAATACCTAAATTTTTATTTAGTGTTTGTCTCAACAACTCTGGTCCCCCAAGTGAGTATGCAGCATTAATTTTATATTTGTCATAACCAGGAATTTCCGCATAAATATCACGCATAATTGACATCATTTTCATTTTTTTCTTAATATAGTCATACTGTACAACCATAATAGAGTCAGTTCTTGATTTTCCACCATTAGCTTGGTCAGCACCGAGCATTAATACTGTGATTTTCCCGTCATTTTTAACGGCTCCATTAAATTTATGAATTTTAATATCTTTTGCATGTTCTTGTGCATATTTCATACCACTTTGATATCCATGAACGACATACGTAATCATTGCAATAAGTAAAACTACAATAATCAGTATTACAAAAGGTAATTTTCGAAATTTTTTCTTCTTGCGTCGTTTAGAAGGTATCGTTGTCCCCGTTTGTCGTCTTAATATTGTATTATCCTTCTCTTCTGTCATATTTACCTACCTTACACTCTCTAAAATCTTCAAAATAATATTCGGATATACTATAATATATAAATAAGTTATATAAAATATCTTAAAAAATCAAGTGTTTTCAATAAATATTACAAAGGTGTTATGAAAGGATGGCGTAAATGAATATTAATACAGCATACTTCGCAGGAGGCTGTTTCTGGTGTATGACAAAACCGTTTGATCAATTTGAAGGTATTGAATCAGTAACATCAGGTTTTATGGGAGGATCAGTTAAAAATCCAACCTATGAACAAGTAAAGAGCGGAACTACTGGACACTATGAAACTGTTAAAATAGAGTATGATGTTGCTTTATTTTCTTATCATAAATTATTAGAAATATTTTTTTCAGTCATTGATCCATTAGATGCTGGGGGTCAATTCCAAGATAGAGGGTCACAGTATCAAACAGCTATTTTTTATACAAATGATGATCAAAGAAAAGTTGCGATTAACTATATCAAAGATTTAGAACAAACGATGCATTCTGATAAAGCCATTGCTACTAAGGTTCTTCCCGCTTCAAATTTTTATAAAGCAGAAGAATATCATCAAAATTTCTATAAAAAAAATCCTGAACGTTACGCACAAGAACAGCGAGATCGTGCAAATTATGATCCTCGTTCTAACTCATAATAAAAAAGATATCCGAAATTGTTTTCGGATATCTTTTTTATTTATGTCTAATCACTCGCATTACTTTTAACATACTGTACCAGAGAGAACTATCTTTTCTATACACCAAAAATCGCGGTTCCCACTGGGGACTATATTTTTCTTTATATCTTCGTAACCCCTGAAAACGATATAAACCATTAAAATGTTCAAACACACGTCCCGCAATACGTTCTCGTAAATAAGAATAATCGAGTTGACCTACATTTGATAAGGTAGCCATACCCATGTTAAAAGCTTTATACCCTTTTTCTTTACCCCATAATAACATATGTAGATATAATCCATCCATTAGAGGTAAATCTAATTCAGGTAACCAACGAATTAAATCTACTGAAATTGCTTCGTTATAGTATGTCGGCATTAATGTACAAAAAGCAATAATCTTACCTTCTTCATTTTTCATAATTCCAATTGGGGCTTTATCTAAATACTGTTCTGTAAATTGCCCAACAGAAAAATGCATTTCAGTACGTCCATCGAGCCACTTATCACTTACTTTTCTAAGCTCTTCTATAAACGCTTTAGAAAATGGTGGTTCTATAATGTCAAATTTAATATTTAAATCATTAAATTTATTCAGTGTTGCTCTAAAACCACGTCGTTTTTTTCCAGAAGTAGTAAATTGTGTTAAATCAATAATAGCCTCTTCGCCTAATTTAAAAAATTGATTTCCAAAATTATGATACAACGGCATAAAACGATCAGATACTTGATAGAAAATGACATCATAACCTAACTTTTCAGCATAACTATAGAAATCAGCCAACAATGATTGGAATGATGCCGTATTTCCAATTGGATCTCCCAATACGACCAGCGCATTTGATTTATATCTATACATAAGAAAAGCTTGTTCACTGTCATACATAAATACATCTTTATCACCGCTATATATCAAATGACTTAAATAATTCCCTCCATATGTTTCTATGATTGATTTACATTGAGAATATTCTTGTAATTGATGTGGGCGTTCAAAGCGACGACCAAATAACCATGCAATACCAACAATTAATAATATAACAACTATCACAGTTAACCAGAAATAGTATTTTAATAATGACGTATCCATTTCCAAGTGATATAAATCTAAAGCATATAAAGTTTCAGAAATAATGAAATGATTAATATATAAAACAATCACACTAATGACTAAGGTAAATATTAAGTTTTTTAATCTAAATGGACGTTTAAATACTTTCGCACGTCGATAAGCTAAAATAAGTAAGATAAAAATAATGATGAGCCATGTAAGTAACATGATAGAAGCATACGTATATAACGTTGCAAGAAATATTAACACAAGTGAAATCATTGAATAAATAATTGCTCTCTTACTTTGCTTATATATACCCCTTACATTAACAAGTAATATTAAACATGCACTTGTATGAATAGACAACATGATATAGTAAATAAAATGATCAGCATCATATAATCC
Organism: Staphylococcus sp. HMSC069E10; assembly: GCF_001809205.1. Lineage (NCBI taxonomy): Bacteria > Bacillati > Bacillota > Bacilli > Caryophanales > Staphylococcaceae > Staphylococcus > Staphylococcus sp. HMSC069E10. The sequence goes on from NZ_KV796477.1 coordinate 334,391, forward strand.
ATCATAAACAATCGTCACATTATTAATAAAGAAAATAAAACTTGTTAATAGTGCAAGAATAGATAAAGCAAATGCTGGGATTTTTGAAATAATATCTTTTTGATAAGACAGTATGAATGAGGTAACATCTTTAGCGGGTACAAAATATTTAGATTCTTCAAAGTACTTACGCGCAGAATTGCCAAATTCAAACGTAGATAGAATTAAAGCAATGATAATAGGTACAAAATAATAAGCAAAACGATATAGCAGTAAGGCAATCAATATTTTTTCTTCAGGAATATCTAAAGATTTTAGTCCTAATAAAACAACTAAATCAAATGCCCCGAATCCACCTGGAATAAAACTAATCAGTCCAGAGAGTGCAGCAATAATAAAAATACCAAGTAATGTTGTAAAAGCTACATGAATATCAATAATCCATGCCGACAAGTAAAGTACAACAGCAGCAGCTATCCATTCAATACTTGAAACAAGCGTGCAATATATCCCTACCAATTTATTATGTTCAGTAACCGGTTTAACGACTGTATACACTATAAAAATAGGTAAAAATAAAGCGACTACGTACAATACCCATTTTACAAAACGTACTTTATCAAGAATATGAGAAGCATCGAAAATATGAAGTACGACTAAAATAGATAAGAAGCTTAAACCAGTTAACATTGAAACTAATATGATTGAAATAGCGTGAAGTAATCTTTTTCTATCAGAAGTATAATTTTTATAAATAAATGTTCTAAATCCTGCGCCTATAAATCCACCAAATCCAACAATAGCATTAAATGCATTAATAATATAACTCAAACGAAATACTTTGTTCAGTGGTATACTCAACTTTAAAGTTTTAACAAGAATGACATCATATAAACTTAAAAGTAGCATTGATGCGCCACCACATATAAATAAACCAATTAAAAACCATCGATTGATTTTACTAAATGCTTCTAATGTTTGTTTGAAGTTAATATGTGACAATTCATGATATAAAGTAGCAACTACTACAATAAAAAGTGTGATAGCAAATACCACTTTTAATATAGATATTAATCTATTTTTATGTTCTTCAGTCATTATTCATTATTATCCTTTACATTATATTAATATAAAATATATCATATCATATTCTAGTTATATATCTTTAGACTATTGAACTAACATAATTGTAAGATAAAAGAGAGTGGAAGAGAATTCATCGTCCCACTTTTGCAAGATGATTAGTACTATATTAAAAAGCCTAAGACAACTCATTATGTCTCAGGCTTTTTAATATAGTGCTTTATTCTGCTTCTGTGTAATTTTTATGTTCTTCTTTTTTAATTTCATATTGACCTGCATCGTCACCATAATATTTATTGTAACGACGTTTAAATAATAAGAAAATGTGAGAAGCTAATACTTTTAAAATAGCATAGCCAGGAATACCTAAAATAACTCCTACAATACCTAACAAATTACCCGCACTTAATAAAATAAAGATAATTGTTAGAGGATGAATTTTTAATGTTTTCCCCATAATATTAGGAGAAATAAAATGACCTTCAATAAATTGAACTAACGTCCACACAATAATCAATTTTAATAGCATAAACGGTGAAGTAATAATCGCAATAATAATTGCCGGAGAAATTGCAATTGTTGGTCCTAAGTATGGGACTACACTCGTTACTGCAGCAATTGAAGCTAGAACTAACCCATAATCCAAACCAATAATCGAATAACCAATAAACAATAAAATACCAATACAAAATGATACAATAATTTGGCCTTGAATATATGATCCGACCTGTACACTCATTTTTTCTAATAAATCATGATAGTCTTTTCTAAATTTAGGTGGCATAATTTTAGTTGTATAGTCTCTAAATTTAGTTCCATCTTTCAACATAAAGAATAATACAAATGGTGTAGTTGCAATCACAACACCGACATTCACAATAGCTTCTGCAAATGTTCTAATTTTAGTTCCAAATCCACTAAAATAATCTGATGTTAACGATGGAATCTTTTTAGAAGTAGAATCAAGCCATTCCTGAATTTGATTATAAAATGAAGATAAAATAGACATATGTGTCACTTTATCAATAGCTCTATTAAATTTTTCAATATATTTTGGGAAGTTATTTGCAAGTTGTTTAATTTGATCACCAATCACAGGAATTAATAAATCAATAATTAATGTTGCACCTCCAATAATCACTAGAAAGACTATTGTAATTGCTAATAATCTTGGAATATTATAACGTTCCATCAAATTAATTACTGGATTTAACAAATAATACAAAATAAGCGATAAAATAATTGGCGCTGCAATAGTATTAAAGATAATGACAAAAGGCTGAAAAACATAAGAAATTTTGTCAAAGATGAATATAGTAATACCAAGTAATACTAATGAAACTAGCGCAAATAATAAATCTTTACCACCCAGAAACTTCATAAAGCGTGTTTCAGAAAAGCTTAGCTTATTAGCTTTCTTTCCTTCAACCTTTTTGTGGTCCATTGACATATCATTTTCACCGTACCCTTTAATCTAAAATAAAATAATCTATATTATATCATACCATGTAGCTTATTAATTTTGTGTGTTATTTTGAGATTGAAAATGATAAATATGCAAAGCTAAATAAACAATTTCTGAATCATCTATATCAATATCTAGATCTTTTTGAATAACTTTAGAAATCTTATATGCTGTACTATAACAATTAGGGTAATATGTTTTGACCATATTGATAAACTCATCTTGTGCATGAACGTATTCCTTTTTATTTAAACGACGAATTAGGAATTGAATATGTCTAATAAATCGTTGATATTGAACAGTTCGAGGATTTACAGGATACCCTATGTCATTTTCGATAATTAATACACATTTACTTATCATTTTATTAATTAAAGATATTTCACTCATAGGTAAATCTTCTTTATTTGAAGCAATATGCAATGCTATAAAACCTATTTCATCATCAGGAAATGTGACGTCTAATTTCTCATTTAATCGCTGTATAACTTGTGTGGCGATATCATATGCCTCACTATATAAATGTTTAGTTTCCATTGCAAAGGGATTACTAATTATTTGATTTTGTTTTAAGCGTTTATATGCAAAAGTAATATGATCGGTTAAGGCAATGACTAGTTGTTTATCATCTTTCATATAAGTTGTACTTGTAATATAGTTAACTGATTCAATAATTGCCTGTAAGACCTCTTCATCAGCTATTTCAACTAGAGATTTATAATATTCTTGTTGTTGTTTTTGATCTAATTTATACACTTTCTCAATAGAAGCATTATCATCTACGACCATTCCAGGCTTTTTATTAAAACCAATGCCTTTACCGATTAAAATAACTTCTTGATTACTATTGATGCATATGATGACGTTATTATTTAAAATTTTTGAAATATGATATTTGCTCATCATTATCATCCTTTTTTACTATTAAAATTATATAGTTAAACATTATATTTGAAAAGTCATTCTTTTAAAAAACACTTCTTTCTCGCATTACTCTAAGAGATGGAGAAAAGAAGTGTTGATTTAAATTATTAATGTTTTTTAGATATTTTATCTTCGCGTCCCCAAGATTCAATACCAAATAAATTAATCTCAAGGTTTTCTGGTTTAAATACCGGTTTTAAACCGGCACGTTTTTGTTGAATATAATCTTTCATAACAGCAAATGCAATATTTGAAAGACCTATAATGGAAACAAGGTTTACAATGGCCATTAATCCCATAAATAAGTCCGCTGTACTCCATACGGTTTCAGTTTTAACAACTGCGCCTATAAATACTAATACAACAACTAAGCATCTAAAAATAAATAAAATTGCTTTATTTTTAGATAGAAATTCTATATTAGATTGTCCGTAATAGTAATTACCAACTACAGAAGAAAATGCAAATAGCGTAATCGCGACAGTTAAGAAGATACCACCTGGAGAACCAAGATGTTCATTCAATGCAGATTGTGTAACTTCTACACCTTGTGGCGCTTTTTCACCAAATTTTAAGCCTGAGTAAAGTAAAATCATAATAGCTGTTGCTGTACAAACAAGCATTGTATCGAAGAAGACACCTAAAGATTGAAGTAATCCTTGTTTTACTGGATGTGGTACAGCAGCAGTAGCAGCCGCATTGGGTGCTGAACCCATACCTGCTTCGTTAGAGAATAAGCCACGTTTTATACCTTGTAAAATCGCTGTACCTACCGCGCCACCAGCGACTTGTTCCATTCCGAACGCACTTTTAATAATTGTACCAATCATTGGAATGATTTGATCAAAATTCATTAGTAAGATAAATAAAACTATACCAACATAAACGATAGCCATTATTGGAACAATTAAAGATGACAACGTTGCAATACTACGTACACCACCGAAGATAATGATTGCTGTAATGACAGCCAAAATAATACCAGTAATGACTGGACTAATATGATATTGTGTTCTTAAAGATTCAGCAATAGTATTCGATTGAACAGTGTTAAATACAAATGCAAATGTAACAGTAATTAACACAGCAAATGTGATACCAAGCCATTTTTGATTTAAACCTTTGGTTATGTAATAAGCTGGACCTCCTCGGAAGCCACCTTCTTTATCATGAACTTTGTAAACTTGTGCAAGTGTTGCTTCTATAAATGCACTCGCAGCTCCGATAAATGCGATAATCCACATCCAAAAAACTGCCCCAGGACCCCCTAACACAATTGCTGTTGCTACACCAGCAATATTTCCTGTTCCAACACGGGAACCTGCACTAATAGCAAATGCTTGAAAAGGTGAAATACCTTTCTCTCCATTTTTCAAAGTTTCTGGTTTTTCAACTAATGCTCTAAACATTTCAGGTAACATTCGTAATTGAACAAATTTAGAGCTAATAGTAAAGAAGATACCTACTGTCAATAGTAAACCTATTAAATACTGTGACCAGATTAAATCATTTCCAACTTGAACAACAGATTTAAACCAATCAGGTATTAAACTATCAAAATCTCTCAATTAAATCCCTCTCATCAAAATTATTGTTATGATATACATTACAAGAGATTTATATTGTAGTATTAAAGGTCAAAATGTACATGTTTTTCATGTCATCACTTTGATATACTTATCAACAATATAAATCTCTTGTGAGTTATAAATAGTTAAATATTAAATTAATTTTATCATCTTATGAATTACTTGAAAACAAAAATTTTAAAATCATATTAATTTATTATCATTGATTTTACATTTCCAAATTCATTTGTATCAACTACAAATGAACCATTTGTATATTGTTCAGAAAGATGAATATTAGAAATTTCACCTGTTTCAGCATGTTTATCTGAATAAAGTGTATAGTATGTTTCATCTCTGACAACATATGCAGCTACAATACGATGAGGATTTTTTTTCAATTCTTTTAAAAGTGTAATACCTCTTTGTGCGCGTTTGGCATCTTGTAATATATCTTTAGCAATACGTTTTATTGCTCCTCTTTGGGTAGCCATAATTATTGAATTATTCTGATCAACAGTATCAGTCATAATAACATAATCTTCATCTTTTAAATTGATAGATTTCACACCAGCCGCTCTTAATCCTGTATCTGAAAGTTCTTCTGTAGAATACGTTAATGACATGCCTTTATGTGTAATAACAGTAATCATTTGTTCTTGAGTTATGCGAAGTACATTTACCACTTCGTCTTCATTTTTTAATTTTGTTGCAATGAGTGGCTTATTAAATCGCGTGGTTTTAAATAATGATTGATTACTCTTTTTAATCATGCCATTACGAGTTGCAATAATATAAAATGCTTTACCATCAAATGTTTTTTCGTTAAATACATCTATAATTCTCTCGTTTTCTTCTAAAGGCACAATTTGCGATACATGCTGACCTAACTCTTTCCATCGCACATCTGCAATTTTATGAATTGGAATAAAGAGATATCTTCCTTTATTTGTAAATACTAAAGCTGTATCTTGAGTATTTACAGTTTGGTATTTGAGTAGACTATCTCCCTCTTTTAAACCTACTTCTGTCACACCACTTGCATTAAAGCTACGTGTAGACGTACGTTTTATATATCCATGTCTAGTCACACTTAAAACCACTTCTTCACTTGGTACAATAACTTCTTTATCAATTTTAATTTCTGATATTTCCGCTTCAATTGAAGATAAACGTGATGTTTTAAAACGTTTTCGAATCTCTGTAAGTTCTTTTTTAATAACATTTAATAATGCGTCATGGTTATCAAGAATATTTCGGTACGCTTCTATTAATTTTTGTAATTCTTCATGTTCTTCTTCAAGTGCAACAATATCAGTATTAGTTAAACGATATAATTGAAGCATCACAATGGCTTCTGCTTGTGCTTCAGTAAAGTCAAATTCTTTTACTAAATTATCTTTTGCATCTTTTTTATTTTTAGAATGACGAATCAGCGCAATCACTTCATCTAATATAGATAAAGCTTTCATAAGACCTTCTACAATATGCATGCGCTTTTCAGCATGATTTAAGTCGTATTTTGTACGATTAGCTACAACTTCAATTTGATGATTTAAATAGCTGTCAATAATTTCACGTAGACCCATTAATTTTGGACGTCCATCACTAATAGCGACCATATTGAAATTATAAGTAATTTGTAAATCAGAATTTTTATATAAATAGTTTTTAATAGACTCTGAATTAACATCTTTTTTTAATTCAATAGCAATTCTTAAACCTGTACGATCTGTTTCATCACGTACTTCAATAATACCATCTACTTTTTTATCAGCACGAAGCTCATCAATACGTTTCACAAGCGAACTTTTATTCACTTCATAAGGAATTTCTGTCACAATTAATTGTTTACGTCCATTTCTTAACGCTTCTTCATCTACTTTTGAACGAACAACAATTTTTCCTTTTCCTGTTTCATAGGCTTTCTTAATACCATCAATACCTTGAATAATACCGCCTGTCGGAAAATCAGGACCTTTGATATATTTCATTAATTGATTTACTGAAATATTAGGATTATCAATATATTTTAATGTTGCTTGAATTACTTCACCTAAATTATGTGGAGGAATATCAGTAGCATATCCTGCCGAAATACCAGTCGAACCGTTTACTAGTAAATTTGGAAATCTTGCCGGTAACACCATAGGTTCAAGTGTTGTGTCATCATAGTTTGGTATAAAGGACACTGTTTCCTTATTAATGTCACGAACCAACTCCTCAGAAAGTTGACTTAACTTCGCTTCTGTATAACGCATCGCAGCAGGTGGATCATTATCAATACTACCATTATTACCGTGCATTTCGATTAATACATGACGCAACTTCCAATCTTGGCTTAAACGTACCATTGCATCATAAACTGAAGAATCACCATGTGGATGATATTGACCAATAACATCCCCAACTGTTTTCGCACTTTTACGGAAATTTTTATCATACGTATTGCCACTACTATACATAGCAAATAAAATTCTACGTTGTACAGGTTTTAAACCATCACGCACATCCGGTAACGCACGTTCTTGAATAATATATTTACTATATCTTCCAAAGCGATCACCAATAACATCTTCAAGTGATAGGTCTTGAATTATCTCACTCAATTGACTTCCTCCTCATCATATTCTTCAGTATCAAGTATTTGAACTTCTGTATTATCTAAAATACTTTGATCTTCTTGCATGCCAAATTCAACATGATTTTCAATCCATTCACGTCTTGGTGCAACTTTATCTCCCATTAATGTTGTTACACGTTTAGAAGAACGTACTTCATCATCGATTTGGACTCTAATCAACGTTCTTGTCTCAGGATTCATTGTAGTTTCCCACAATTGCTCAGGATTCATTTCACCTAAACCTTTATAGCGCTGTAAAATAAAGCCTTTACCTAATTGTTTTTGAAGTTTGTCCAATTCATCATCTGTCCAAGCATATTCTACTTTTTTAGATTTCCCTTTACCTTTTTCTAATTTGTATAACGGAGGTAATGCAATAAAAACACGACCTGCTTGAACAAGAGGTCTCATATATTTGAAGAAAAATGTTAATAATAACACTTGAATATGGGCGCCATCTGTATCAGCATCAGTCATAATAATAACTCTATTATAATTACTATCTTCTAATTTAAAATCATTACCAACACCAGCACCAATTGTATGAATAATTGTATTAATTTCTTCATTTTTGAAAATATCTTCAAGTTTTGCTTTTTCAGTATTAATCACTTTACCTCGTAAAGGTAAAATAGCCTGGAATTTTCTATCTCTTCCAAGTTTAGCTGATCCCCCTGCTGAATCACCTTCGACAAGATATAATTCATTTTTCTCAGTATTCTTACTTTGAGCAGGCGTTAACTTTCCTGATAATAATGTATCTTTACGTTTGTTTTTCTTACCAGAACGTGCATCCTCCCGTGCCTTACGAGCCGCTTCTCTTGCCTGTTGCGCTTTAATAGCTTTCTTCACAAGTGATTTAGATAATTGTCCTTTTTCCTCTAAATAATAAGGTAATTTTTCAGAAACAACAGAATCTACTGCACTACGCGCTTCTGATGTACCAAGCTTAGATTTAGTTTGTCCCTCAAATTGCAGTAATTCTTCTGGAATACGTACAGAAATCACTGCTGTTAATCCTTCTCTAATATCATTACCATCTAAGTTTTTATCTTTATCTTTAAGTTCATTGATACGGCGTGCATAGTCATTAAATACGCGTGTCATTGCTGTTTTAAATCCTACTTCATGAGTTCCTCCGTCTTTTGTACGTACATTATTAACAAAACTTAATATACTTTCAGAATATTGATCATTATATTGAAAAGCAACATCTACTTCGATTCCATTTGCAGCACCTGTAAACGTCGTAACATCATGCAATACTTCTTTACCTTCATTGATATAACTTACAAATTCTTTAATACCTTCTTCGTAATGATAAACATCTTCACGTTCTTTTCCATCACGTAGATCTTTCAATGTAATTTTTAAGTTTTTTAATAAGAATGCAGATTCTTGTAAGCGCTCACTTAATATATCAAAATTAAATGCCGTTGTTGCTTTAAAAATACTTGAATCTGGTTTAAATGTGACTTTTGTACCTGTTTTCTTAGTTTTTCCCGCTTTCACTAAACCAGAAGTTGGAATACCACCATCCTTAAAAGATTGCTTATAAATTTGTCCATCTCGATGAATTTCAACTTCTAACCATTCACTTAAAGCATTAACTACGGAAGCACCAACACCATGAAGTCCTCCAGAAGTTTTATATCCACCTTGTCCAAATTTACCTCCAGCATGTAATACAGTAAAAATAACTTCTACAGTAGGTTTACCAGACGCATGCATACCAGTTGGCATACCTCTCCCATTATCTTCCACTGAAATACTATTATCTTTATTGATTGTTACATCAATTTCATTACCATAACCATTTAAAACTTCATCGACGGAGTTATCGACAATTTCATATACTAAATGGTGTAATCCACGTTTATCAGTCGACCCAATATACATCCCAGGACGTTTTCTAACTGCCTCAAGTCCTTCTAATACTTGAATCGAATCATCTGAATAATGATTTGTCATTTTTGTTGCCAATGCGTTCGCCTCCTACAAACGTACGTTCGTTTTTTTAGCTTTACAATAGTTATTCTTATATAAAACGCATTAAAATGCAAGTATGAGTTCTATAAGATAAACATTTAACTTAATATATAAGACGTTTTTTCAATTTTTAATCGTTGTCAGGAATACTTTGTGATAAAATATACCTACATTATATAAGGGATGTGTAAACAAATTATGATGATAGTTCTCATGTTGATTTTAAGCTATCTCATTGGAGCTATTCCAAATGGTTATGTTATAGGAAAAGTTTTTTTAAAAAAAGATATTAGAGAATTTGGAAGCGGTAATACTGGTGCCACAAATAGTTTTAGAGTTTTAGGAAAACCAGCTGGATTTATCGTTACTTTTTTAGATATATTTAAAGGATTCATTACTGTATTTTTCCCGTTATGGTTTCCAGTGCATGCGCAGGGACCAATTAGTACATTCTTCACACATGGATTAATTGTCGGTATTTTTGCAATAATTGGTCACGTTTATCCTATTTATCTTAAATTTAAAGGAGGTAAGGCTGTAGCCACAAGTGCCGGAGTTGTGTTAGGAGTTAATCCAATCTTACTTTTAATTTTAGCAGTCATATTCTTTGGAATTTTATATTTAACAAAGTATGTGTCATTATCCAGTATTATTGCGGCAATCAGCTGTGTGATAGGTTCATTAATTATTCATGATTACATATTATTTGGAATGAGTGCTTTTGTATCAATCATTTTAATTTTTAGACACCGTTCTAATATTGTTAGAATTTTTAAAGGTGAAGAACCAAAAATCAAATGGATGTAAAATGGATGATCTTGCACCAAATGTGAAGATTCAGTTTAGTTCTATTAATTAAATATGATAAGCGGTTCATGTTTAATAGTGAGAACAATATGTTTTAATTCAAACAATTTTTGCATTATAAATATAATAATAATTAATATAAAGGATGGTTCTTACAATGAAAATCAAATTGACTGATGAAGCAGTTGAATGGTTTAAAAATGAATTAGATTTACCTGAAAAGAATAAAGTCTTACAATTTTATGTGAGGTATGGTGGAGAATTTCAACTTAAACAAGGTTTTAGCCCAGCATTTCGTGTGGAACCGAGCAATGATGTTGAGATAGGTTATCACGAAAATTATAATGATTTAATTGTTGTAGTTTCAGAAGATGACTTATGGTATTTTGAAGATCATGAAGTTCTAGTTGAAAAAGTAGACCATGAAGACGAAATTGTTTATTCTACAACTAATTAAAAAAAGACCATAAATATCTAATATTTACAGATATTTATGGTCTTATATTTATATATTCAAATCGCTACGTTGTGTGACTTCTAATTCCTTACCTTCGTTATTCAATGCTTCGACTTCACTATATACTTGATGCCATTCTGGAAAATAACGATCTAAACGAATTGGTCTGAAATCACTTGCTTTAATACATAATAGCTGAGTGGAACCTGTGGTAGCTAATTCCCCTTTTTCATTATATACTTCATAACAGTACGTTGAACGCAATCTTGAATAATGTTCTACCCATGTTTTCACTTTAACTTTTTCAGGATAAAAAATGGATTTCTTATATTGAACTTGTAAATCCACGACGGGTGAGATGATACCTTCTTTTTCCATATCTGCATAACTAAAACCTAATTTACGAATATAATCAGTACGAGCAACTTCAAACCATGTAGCATAATTCCCATGATAAATTACTCCCATTTTATCTGTTTCTTGGTATCTCGCTTCAATTTCAGTCATACTATAAATCATATTTATGTACCTCTTTCCAATTAAGTTCACTTTCAATATTAACATAAAAAGGATGATTGCTATAGAATTCCCATTTACTACTTTTATTACTGAAATAGCTCAATGACACGAATGAAGAAAAAATCCTTAGATGAGATTGCCATCTAAGGATTCAAAATACATTCAAATTTTTAAATACTTTTTCGAATAATTGTATTATTGAGCAAGTTTATTTCTTAATACCATTTGTAGAATGCCACCGTGACGATAATAGTCGATTTCAACTTGTGAATCAAAACGAACAATGACATCAAAATCAACCACTTCTCCATTTTCTTTTTTTGCATGAACTTTAATAATATCATGTGGTTGTACATCTTCGTTAATATCTACAGAGATTTCTTCTCTACCATTTAGACCAAGTGAATCAGCTGATTCTCCATCTTTAAATTGTAATGGTAATACACCCATCATAACTAAGTTAGAACGATGAATACGTTCATAACTTTGTGCTATTACAGTTTTAACGCCTAATAAATTAGTACCTTTAGCAGCCCAGTCACGTGAAGATCCCATACCATAATCGTTGCCTGCTAATACTGCTAAGCCAGTGCCATCTTCTTTATATTTCATTGCAGCATCATAAATTGGCATAATTTCATCAGTTGGCCAATATGTTGTAAAGCCGCCTTCTGTACCTGGTGCTAATTGGTTTTTAATTCTAATATTCGCAAATGTACCACGCACCATAACTTCATGGTTACCACGACGAGAACCATATGAGTTAAAATCACGAATAGCTACGTCATGATTTAATAAGTATTTACCTGCTGGTGTATCTTTACCAATAGCACCTGCTGGAGAAATGTGGTCAGTTGTAACTGAGTCACCAAATTTACCCATTACACGTAAATCTTTTAATGGTTCAATGGTACCTGGTTCTTTTGATAAACCTTGGAAGAATGTTGGATTTTGAATATATGTTGAATTAGGATCGAAGTTATATAATGGAGAGTCAGTAACATCAATTTCATTCCACATTTCATTGTTGTTATATACATTTTCATATTCTTCTTTAAATAATTCAGGTGTGACAACACTATCTACTGTATCAGCGACTTCTTTAATTGAAGGCCAAATATCATTTAAGTATACATCTTGACCATCTTCACCTTTACCAAGTGGTTCATTTTGTAAATCAATATCAACTGTACCAGCTAAAGCATACGCAACGACTAATTGAGGTGAAGCAAGATAGTTCGCTTTAACTAATGGATGGATTCGACCTTCAAAGTTACGGTTACCAGATAATACAGAAGTAACTAGTAAATCTTCTTTAGCAATAGCTTTTTCAATTTCTGGCAATAGCGGTCCAGAGTTACCAATACAAGTTGTACATCCATAACCTACTAGATTAAATCCTAAATCATCAAGATATTTTTGTAATCCAGAATCACGTAAATAACCTGTCACTACTTTTGAACCTGGTGCTAATGATGTTTTAACATATTCAGGCACTTTTAATCCCTTTTCAACTGCTTTTTTCGCAACTAAACCAGCACCTAACATAACGTAAGGATTCGATGTGTTTGTACATGAAGTGATCGCTGCAATAGCAATATCTCCTGTTTTCATAGTTGTTTCAGAACCATCCTTAAATTGAATATGAGCTGATTTATCAAATTCTCTTTGATCCAAACCATGACCTTGATTTCCAGCAGGAGCAGTTACAGATTTTTCGAATTCTTTTTTCATATCACTTAAGAAAATTAAATCTTGAGGACGTTTAGGACCAGATAATGAAGCTTCAACTGTCGATAAATCTAAATGAATTACATCTGTATATTGTGGATCTTCTTTATCTGATGTAAAGAACATATTGTTTTGTTGTAAATAAGCTTTGACTAACTCAACGTGCTCTTCAGAACGGCCAGTTAATTTCATATATTTAAGTGACTCTTCATCAACTGGGAAGAAACCACAAGTTGCACCATATTCAGGAGCCATGTTAGCAATAGTCGCTCGATCAGCTAATGGTAAATCGGTAACACCAGGACCGAAGAATTCTACAAATTTACCAACTACACCCTTTTTACGTAGCTCTTGAGTTACTCGTAATGCTAAGTCAGTGGCAGTTGATCCTTGAGGTAATGAATTAGTTAAGCGTACCCCAATCACTTCAGGAATTGGGAAATATGATGGTTGACCAAGCATACCTGCTTCAGCTTCAATACCACCGACACCCCAGCCTAATACACCAATACCATTTATCATAGTAGTATGTGAATCTGTACCAACAAGCGTATCTGGGAAAGCAGTTTGTTCACCGTCCACGTCTCTTACATGAACTACCTTAGCTAAATATTCTAAGTTAACTTGGTGTACGATGCCTGTTGCAGGCGGTACAGCATTATAATTATTAAATGCTTTTGTAGCCCAGTTTAAAAATTGATAACGTTCATAGTTCCTTTCAAATTCTAATTTCATATTGCGTTCTAACGCATGTGGGTTTGCATAGCTATCTACTTGTACAGAGTGATCGATGACTAAATCAACCGGTACTTCTGGATTGATTTTATTAATATCTCCACCTACATCATTCATAGCTTTACGTAATGAAGCTAAGTCAACAACCGCAGGTACCCCTGTAAAATCTTGCAAGATTACACGAGAAGGTTTGAAAGGTACTTCTCCTTTATTACCTTCTTTACCAAAATGGGCTAATGCTTTAATATGATCATCTGTAATAACAAAGTCATCTTCTTGTCTTAATACTGATTCTAGTAGAACACGAATAGAATAAGGTAACTTACTAATTTTAGTTAACCCTTGTTCTTCAAGACTTTTTAAATCATAATATGTATATGATTTACCTCGAACTTCAAATGATTTTTTTGATTGTTCTTTAATGTTAGAAGCCATTTGATTATCCCCCTTGAATATTAAACATTCATAATTATATTCCTTTAATTAAATTGTATAATTATATGTTTTTTAAAACAACTATATATCACTAGAATTTGAGTGATTTGAATTTTGGTTTTATAATCAGTTAATATAAGAATTACTTATCATATTACATTTAAACTATAAGTATTTTTTATTAAATGAGAATTTTTTTCAATACGCTAAATTAAATAAAAGGAAAGTAGAATAGAAATTTATTTTGAATTTTTGGCTCCAATATCAACCTATATTGGATATGGATTTTTTTGAAAGTCTTTATATTTCGATCTAACCATATTAAAAAACGCCTAAGACAAATAAGTTGTCTTAGGCGTTTTTTTTAATTATTGTTCTGCTTTCTCTGCATTACGTCGATTTTGACGTTTTTCTAATATATCAGATTCATAGTCTTTTTGTTGATATTCAATATATTCTTTTAGTCTATGTTTATTAGGCTGTAATGTTAATCCTAAGAATTTGCGTTCTTGGTTAGCATCTTTATAGAAACTAATCATCATTAGTATGACCACAAAGGAGAATGGTAATGCACTAATAATTGCAGCACTTTGTAGTGCGCCTAATGCTTCTGCGCCATCTCCACCACCTGCTAAGAGTAAGATGAAGGCAATAAGAGATTGTGCAATACCCCATGTTACTTTTACCACGTTAGATGGTTCTAATGAGCCATATGTTGTTTGCATACCTAATACAAATGTTGCTGAATCGGCTGATGTAATAAAGAATGAACCGATTAATATAAGTGCAACAAGTGATAAAATCATTCCTAAAGGTAAATGATTAAATACGCCAAAGAGTTGCGTTTCTGCTGACATCTTGAATAGCTCAGAATGTTTTTTACCCATTTCAATACCTAATACGCCAAACACACTGAACCATAAGAAACTTACTAGAGCCGGAACAAGTAATACACCTGAAATAAATTCACGAATTGAACGTCCTTTAGACACACGTGCAATAAATACACCTACGAATGGGCTCCAGCTTAACCACCAGCCCCAATAATATAGTGTCCAAGAAGACATCCATTCTCTTTTTTGAGAATTTAATGCTGCTGTATCAAAACTGTTGAATAAGAATGTATTGAACAAACTACCAATTGAACTTGTAAACATGTTCAAAATTAATACAGTCGGTCCAACAATTAAAGCAACAATCATTAATATTGTACCTAAACCAATATTAGCATTACTTAAATATTGAATTCCTTTACTTAGACCAGACCAAGCACTAATAATAAATAAAATTGTAACAACAACAATAATAAGTGATTGAACCCATACATTATTTGGGACACCAAATAAGTAATTTAAACCACCGTTAATTTGTAATGCACCCATACCTAATGATACAGCTACCCCTACTACTGTAGCGAATACTGAAAGTACATCAATAATCGTACCAATAGGTCCTTCTACTTTATCTCCAAGCAATGGGCGTAATGTTCTAGAAACAAGTCCTGGTTCATCTTTTCTAAATTGAGCGTATGCTAAGGCAAGAGCTACGACACCATAAACTGCCCAAGCATGAAATCCCCAATGGAAGAAAGTAGAACGAAGTGATTCAGTAAAGGCTTCTGTCGTTTTTGGACTAGCAGTTGGTGGTGCTGCAAAGTGTGACATAGGTTCTGCTGCACCATAGAATACTAAACCAATACCCATACCTGCACTAAATAGCATGGCAAACCATGAAATCGTATTAAACTCTGGTTTATCATCAGGTTTGCCAAGTTTTAATTTCCCAATTGGACTGAAAATCAAAAAGACACAGAAGAAAACAATAATAGTTGTAAGTATTAAATAATACCAACCAAGTTTATCAGTAATCCATCCACTTATTGAACTAGTAATTGAATCGAATTGTTCCGGAACAATTGCCCCAATTAGTACAATAATCGCTACGATAATCGCACTATAAATAAATACCGGCGAAAATTTCTTTCCTTTCTTACTTGATTCAGAAGAAGAATTCATAACTAATATAACTCCCTTCATCCTAATATTAAATTTTTTCAAAATGAAAAATACACAATTAATTATAAAAATAATTAATTAATTTTTCGGTAAACCACTTTAATATAATAACAAACGTTTTAATCTTAATCAAATTTCATTAATTTTAATATTTACTAATTTATTTATGTTTTGTATGATATATTATATAAAAATCAAATAAATAGGAGATTACTATGCTAAAAGAATTTAAAGAGTTTGCATTTAAAGGAAATGTTTTAGATTTAGCAATTGCTGTAGTTATGGGGGCAGCATTTAATAAAATTGTATCATCCTTAGTAACTTATATTATCATGCCATTGATTGGTAAACTGTTCGGTTCGGTCGATTTTGCTAAAGATTGGCAGATTTGGGGCATTAAGTATGGTCTTTTCATTCAGTCAATTATTGATTTTATTATCGTTGCTTTTGCATTATTTATCTTTGTTAAGATTGCCAATACAATTATAAGAAAAGAAGAACCAGAAGAAGAAATTGATACAAATACGGTATTACTTACAGAAATTCGAGATCTTTTAAAAACAAATAAATAAATCAAAAGAGTCCGGGACATAAAGTATCTAGAT
>NZ_KV796478.1:0-25904 GCF_001809205.1 Staphylococcus sp. HMSC069E10
CTATTTTGTTAGGAATTATGTCCCAGCCTCGTATTTATATTTAAATGATCTTTTAACATATGGCTTTCATATTCTTTTCTAAACACGCCACGCGCTTGAAGAACTGGAATGACTAAATCGATAAATTTTTCAAATGCATTTGGATATGTTGGTGACATTAACATAAAACCATCGCACGCTTCTTTTTCAAACCATTCAATCATTTCATCCGCTACTTGTTCCGGTGTTCCCACTATCGTTTTATGTCCTACCCAAGTACCAAATCGATCTAATACATCGCGTAAGGTAAGGTGTTCGGTCATAACAGCACGCTGTACAGCTTCATACACAGATTTTACAACTTTTTTCTCTAACGCATCATAAGGTGGTAATGATGGTACGACTTCATCTAGTTTCCATTCACTTATATCTAGACCAATGGCTTTAGATAATTGTTTTTTGCGTTTTTCAAGTGGAATCATATCATCTAATTGTTGCTTAAGTTTATAAGCATCCTCTTCATTCTCATCAACATAAACGGTGAGACCTGGTAATACAAGAGGTGGTTGACGATTTGCTTCCATGGCACGTTGATGAATGTCTTGTCTGAATTGTTGGCCATCTTGTAAATTCCATGCAATTGAAAAAATAGCATCCACGTGTCGTACTGCTAAATCACGCCCTGGAATGGAAGTTCCTGCTTGAAATAAACGTGGTCGACCATATTTTGGTGTTGGAATGTTAATAGCTCCGGCAACTTGAAAATACTTTCCTTGATAATGAAGTGGATGAATATACTGATGATTTAAGCCAATCCCTGAGTCTTTGTGATTAACGATAGCCTCTACAGTAAATGACTCCCATAATTTTTTCATTACATTGATAAATTCATCTGCTCGTTCATATCGTTTTTCAAGATGTGGTAAAGCTTGCATCGAATAGTTTTGTGCTTCTAAATCAAATTGAGATGTTACAATATTTGCCCCAATACGCCCATGAGATATTTGATGTAAACTTGAAAGCATACGTGCTGCAAGATAAGGTTCATAAAAAGAAGAAGAAATGGTACCTATCAAGCCAATTGAATGTGTTTCACGTGAAATGGCAGCAAGTGCCGTTAGTGGTTCAAAATAATAAGAAATATGTCCCGTTTCTTCTCCAGAAATATATTGACCGTCTCCTAGAAAGAAAGCATCCAGTTTACCTTTTTCGGCTAATTTCGCTAACTTAATTTGAAAATTAATATCTCCAACTTCTTCAACATATGAATGTGGTAGTCT
The DNA here is from genome assembly GCF_001809205.1 of Staphylococcus sp. HMSC069E10. Classification (NCBI taxonomy): domain Bacteria; kingdom Bacillati; phylum Bacillota; class Bacilli; order Caryophanales; family Staphylococcaceae; genus Staphylococcus; species Staphylococcus sp. HMSC069E10. Next base: position 1,260 of record NZ_KV796478.1, read on the forward strand.
CCAAGAGGCAGGATGTAGACCTGTACTATAAGCTAAAACAGATAAATGCATGTGTTTCATTGTCATTAACCCCTTTGTTATAAGTCAAAATTGTCATTTTAATTTACATATATCATATATGGATTGTTGAAATTTTACAATATCTACTAACTATTTTATATCTTAAAATAATTATATACAATATTATCCAGTTGTTTAGCAATATGAATAAAATCTTGATTTAAATCCAATGTTTTGACACTAATCGTATTGCCACTCATCTGAAACGTATTATCAGGTACAAGTTGTTCATCCGTTTTCGCATACAGTAACATCCCCGCAACATTTATCTGCTTAGGTTTTAAATGAAGTGCTTCATTTTTTACATACGCAAATATTTGATATAAATTTCCAGAATGAATCGTTCTTGTATCAAAATATTGTTGTAACGTGGACGTATAATACTTCGTATCAATGATTAAGCATTGTTTGCCATAAGTGAGCATGACATCACTTCTCATTGTCGGTAACATGTGACGATGATCATCATCAATGGCCCATGGAATATGAGACGCGGTGACTTTTAACTGTGGAAATTCCTTTTTATAATAAGCCCTAACAAACCGTTCATATAAACGCGCCATCTGTTGTTCATCTTCGAACATCATTGTTTCTCTTGAACCGCTTCTTTCTGACTGAATTCGTCCTTGTGTAACAAGGTAACAAATAGCCATTAACATACGATATGTTTCGTGATGACGATCAAATCGTAACTGCCAATCAATATGTCGATAATCTAATATATCTACGTGTTTAAAATATATCAGCAGTCGTTTTAACGCTTTTTTACGTGTGCGCGAAATATCTAATTTTAGAACATTAAGCATTGTTGTTTTTAGAATTTGATTCATATACGTATTAATTGAAAATTCATCATACGTGCAATTTAACCGTTTATGCATCATCGTTCCTTGTTTTATGGATGCTGTGACATTAATCTTTCCTCGTATCACATTAAGCGAGTCGTTGTGTTCTAAATAGTCATGTTGAAGACCATATTTTAATTGACTCGATACGCCTTTAATGAGAAGTGCACTATACAAATCTGCCACATTATTAAATGATTCTGTTGCTATATGTTGATAGCCTTTCTTATTCAAAACTGTAAACGCATAAGACAACATATAATAAATATTATGAATGTTAATCATTGAATCGCATCCCTTAAACGTACCTTCCAAATATCCACTTTTGAAGAATCGTCAAACCAATATTCTTTTAATAATGGAATAATTTCGAATTCAATAATATTAGATAATTCAGATTCTGTGATATTAACTATATTGCTAAAATAACTATGACCAATGACGAACCCCTCACCTAACATATCATCTTCTCGAATGTCGACATTCAATGCTTCGATGGCGTCAATTAATGCTTCAAATTGTGGATTTTTTAAATTTTCTTGATATTGTTTAAACTGTATGGTTTCAAAGGCAGGTTTCATATCAAAGAATGCAAATCGACGTCGTAGTGCATAATCAAGAATGGCTAAACTTCGATCTGCTGTATTCATCATACCAATAATATAAACATTATCTGGAACACAGAATTTCTCATCTGCATAAAGTAATTCTATTTCCATTCCCCTCTTATCGTTTTCAATTAACATAAACAATTCACCAAATATCTTACTTAAATTGCCACGATTAATTTCATCGATAATAAAGAAATAGTCTTTCTCACTATCTTCTTCTGCTTGCTTACAGAAATTGTAAAATGCACCCGTACGCAATTCAAAGCCAGTTTCAGTAGGACGATATCCCATTACAAAATCTTCATATGCATAGCTTTGATGGAATTGTACAAGTTTCACACGTTCTTTATCTTTAACACCCATCATTGAATAAGCCAATCGTTTAGCTGCATATGTTTTACCTACACCTGGTGGTCCTTGTAAGATGACATTCTTTTTTCTTCTAATTAATTGTACAAGCGTGTCATAGTCTTCTTCATTCATAAATACGTCGTCTAAGAATTGTTCTGCTGTATAAACGGGATAAGTCGTTTGTGTAGCAACCAATCCATCAGAATGTTCCACTGAAAATAACTCATTAAATTTCCGAATCGTTTCACTATATGGCGTAATTTTAGTGAGCGTCTTATTTAATGTTTTGCTTGGAATCTTCCAGTTTCCTTTCTCCTTCCAAACAAGCTGAATGATATTTTTATGATTTTTATATTGATGATTTGATGAAACAACACCCCATCCTACAATATCAGTCTGTCCTTTTTTCACATAAACAATATCCCCACGCTTCATTTCTTTACTAAATTCCCATATGGCATTAACCGTATGAATATAATGATGCTGATTATGGTTCAATTGTTGTAATTTTTGATTAATCTCTTCTTTAGATGCATAGTTCGAGAAATCTTCTAACTCGTTATATCCAATAGACATTTCCCCATTCTCAATAAAAGAAGCAAAATCAACATCTTGTGGTTTTGGAGAATAAATCCAATAATTCACGACTTCTAAATCCTTATCTGCATCGATATCTTTTACTTTTGAACTTTGCTTGACTTCCTTTGATTTGCGCCATGCTTCATAACTTAAATCAATAAAATCATTCAAATAGTTATCCTCTTTTAAAAATAATTTTAATTTTTCAATAATCATTAAATACGTGGTCGCAGTTAATGATTGTTTTAAGTTAACCTCAAAATTGATATACTTTGTACTGATTTCGCTTTCTTCAAAAATATACCAAATCGCTCGAGAATCTAAATTGGCAAATGTGTCAGAATCAATCCAAAATAATCCACTGGTTAACTTACCCATACCGATTCCAGGCTGAGCCATCACTTGATTAAATTTTCTCTTAAAGTTATTTTCATTATCTTCACTTTTATCTGCTGAATACAATAAAGCAATTTCAAACAACGACCATAAATTTTCAATATCTTGTGCTTCACGATCATTCTTAAAATTATAAAATGTAGCACGTAAATTCATCACTGTCGGAATACCATCAAAATTTTGTGGTATATCTGCTTTCACATCAAATAGTTTGGCCATTTCTTCTATAATTTTAATTCTATTTTTTTTAGTCATAGAACTCTTATTAAATAATCCAAACACAGTAAATGGATCCATATCTATCATTTCATTATTAATTTCTAATTTAGGCATATTGATTTGAGTGTTAATATAAAGTTCTTGTATTTTCTCAATCAATTGATCACGACAATTTTGATATTCTAACAATTTATGCGCTAAGGCTTTATAAAAGATTGCCCATGTTTTATCTATTTTATAGTCCATCTTTATTTCTCCTCAAAATTATTATTATCTTCATTTTAATGCATTTTATAAATATATTTATACCTTTAAATATATAAAAAAATAAGCTATAAGATCGTATGATTTCAACTTCTTATAGCTTATAGTAAATGGCTTAATTATGCTTGAACTTCGTGTTTGTTGCCACGAACTTTATAGACAATAAGTCCGATAATAAATCCAATTAATGCTGGGACAATCCATCCCATACCAATATCAAAGAATGGTAAATAATTCTCAGCAAAACCGATTAATGATTGTGCGAAGTTCGTTTTCACAAAAGGTTCTGGACTCGCTTTAATACCATCAAAAAATGCAGCAATCACTGTAAATAATGTAGTAAATCGATACACAATTGACGAATTATTAAATAAATGACTTACTAAGGTTAGTAAAATCAGTGTAATGGCTAATGGATAAATAAACATTAATACGGGTAATGAGTACATAATAATTTTTGTTAATCCGACATTCGCAAATATAAACGCCAATACACTAACCATAGTGGCTAATACAATGTAGTTCGTTTTAGGAAATAGTTCTGTAAATGTTTCTGAAAAAGCTGTAATTAAACCAATTGCCGTTTTTAAACACGCCACAATAATAATAAGTGATAAAACAATAATTCCGAAATCACCTAAATAATGTTGGGCAATTTGTGCAAGGGCAATGCCCCCATTTTCACTTACTTTAAATTCTCCAAGACTCATTGTTCCCATTACTGCAAGAAGTGTATAGATGACACCCATGCCAATAATGCTAATGGCCCCCGATTTCACTGTTTCTTTAGCAATATCATTAGGATTTGTAATACCTAATTTTTTAATAGTCGTTACAATAATGATTCCAAATGCTAGTGATGCCAGTGCATCCAATGTATTATACCCATCGATAAAACCTTTTAATAATACACTCTTATTGTAGTCAGGACTTATTGGTGCATGACTTATACTGCCCATTGGGTGAATCAATGCAAGTACGACCACGATACCTAATAAAATCAAAAAGACTGGATTTAAGAACTTGCCAATATAGTCTAAGATTTTAGAGGGTTTACGTGCAAAAAACCAAGCTACGATAAAGAACAACATACTAAAGACAGGTAAAATCCATTTTCCACTGCTTGGAGAAACAAATGGTGAAAAAGCAATTTCATATGATGTTGTTGCAAGTCTTGGTAAAGCAAAGAAGGGTCCAATAACAAGATAAAGACCAATCGTAAATATGTATGCATAAATTTTACTTACGCGTGAAGAAATTGCAAATACACCATTCGTCTTAGAAATACCAATCGCAATAATTCCTAAAAATGGTAAACCGATTGCTGTAATTAAAAATCCTAAATTCGCAAGTAATACGTTTGCGCCTGCCATTTGCCCTAGATGAAGTGGAAAAATTAAGTTTCCTGCTCCAAAGAACAAACCAAAAAGCATCGACCCAATAAAGAGATTCTCTTTAAATGTAAGTTTCTGTTTCATTGTCTTTCCTCGTTTCCCTCTTAAAGTCATAATAGATATTATACATTTTTTTAAAATCAATTTCTTTAGAATTTTTAAAAAAGTTAGATAATAATATATAAAAAAACTTCTCTTTGCATGATTACATTCATTTTTTATGCAAAAAGAAGTTTTAAGTGTAACCTTATACTCATCGATATTTATCCTTAATTATATAATTTTTAGTTATACAGACTTAGCTAATATATGTATCTGCATGTTCAAGGCGATATGTTTCACCTTTTGCTTTAGCTTCTTCATAAGCTTCATATGTTGTATGTTTAACATCTTCAACTTTGTAATTTACCGTTTTCGCAAATTTCCTTACATCTTCTTCATTTTTGGCCAATACAAATACCGTTAAAATATTGTCATCTACAATGTCTTTATGGTGTTGGTAACGTAGTCTATAAATATTCATGACGCTGTCTCCTTCCAATCTATTAGTGATAAACCCTTACTTCATAAAAATAATAAATAATGCCCTACATATTATTTAAATTTAATATACCACTTTTTTTTGAAAAAGGAAGCCTATAAAAAAGAAGTAAGATAGAATTTACTTGATCTTCATATCTTACTTCTTTACTTTAATATACTTTAATTTTAAGATTCATTTTTTAAAGCTTTTTCAATAGCTTTAATATTTTTCTTCATAAATGATTGATACGTATTACTGTCATTATCTTGTTGTTTAGTATGAGAACCCATATTATAAAATGAAATTGTTTTTGCATGTGTTTCTTTTCTAACCGTGTCTGCAACTTTATTCGACACATTTTCTTCAGCTAGGATATAGTTTACCTTATCCTCTTTAATTTGTTTTACAATAGTTGTAAGATCTTTTTGACTTGGTTCTTCAGCATTCATATTTTCGATTCCTTCTTGCTTAAAACCATAGCGATCAGCTAAATAACCAATAGAATCATGTGAAATATATACTGTTTTACCTTCTTGACCTTTAACAGCACGTTTCATATCTTTATCTAAATCCTTCAAATCACTAACTAATTTTTTATAATTCTTTTCATAGTCATCTTTATGTTTAGCATCTTTTTTAACTAATTCATCCTTTATATCTTTCGCAAATTGTTGACTTAATACAGGATCTAACCAAACATGAGGATCATATTTACCATGATGATGCTCATGTTCTTCGTGCTCGCCATGTTCTTCGTGTTCACCGTGTTCATGTTCATCCTCTTCGCCTTTTAACAAATCGGCTTTATTTAAAGATGATTCTAATGATAATGTTTTATTTTTATCATTCATCGCATTTGCAATTTTTTTAGCGACTGGGTCTAGATTATCCCCTGTATATACAAATAAATCTGATTTACCAATATCGACCATTTGTTTTTGACTCGGCTCATATGTATGTGGATCCATTCCATTCGGATAGACTGATTCAACATGAACGTATTTACCACCAATTTGTTGAGCAAAAGATTTCAGTGGATATACTGTCGTTTTTACCTCAAGCTTTTCATTGTTCTCTGATTTTTTATCTTTATCACTACCACTATTGGATGTTCCACAAGCTACAAGTGACAACGTTAAAATACTGATGAAGACTAACATTAAACTTTTCTTAATCATTTTCTTCTCTCCTAAATCGTAATTATTACGTTTTAATAATCGCATTTCATATCGAAATTGTCAATGGACGATTTAAAAAAATGAAAATGATTAAATAATTATATATAATTGTTGTTTTACTACAGTCAGAAAAAGGACCGAAAGTTATAAAAGGATTTTTATTATGAAAAAATTTCTTCTAGATAAATAAGGCATTATTGAAACATTTAATAGCAAAAGTAAAGTAATGCCTGAAACAATGAGTGGAGAATGTATTGCTATAAATAAAATTAAAAATGATCAACATATCCATATTACTGAACCTAAAGAACCAACTGTTAAGTTAACAATATTAAGAAAAATGATTTCGGACAACTTTAATATATAAGTAACAGAGTGAAACAGAATTCCCATTAAATTCATTGTTTCGTTCCTTTTCATCTCAATATTTCTATGTTTATTAGCTTTAATTAATAGTTTTTTGAAAATTTTGTGTATTTTAAAATATAACTCCTAAAATAAAGCGCTTTCTTGTTAAAATAATAGTGTAACTATTTTAAGGGGGACGATGATAATGACAAAGGGGAATCAAATCACTAATCAATCTAAAAAAGAAACATCTAATAAAGAATATAAACCATTATGGATTGTGATTAGTTTTATCGTATTAGTAATGATTTTATTATTACCTACTTCAAGTAGCTTACCGGTCATGGCTAAAGCAGCACTTGCCATTCTTGCTTTTGCTGTAATCATGTGGGTTACTGAAGCAGTATCTTATCCAGTTTCAGCTACTTTAATTTTAGGACTTATTATATTATTACTTGGCTTTAGTCCTGTTCAACATCTCTCAGAACAACTTGGTCATCCTAAAAGTGGAAACGCCATTCTGAAGGGAAGCGAATTATTAGGCACAAACAATGCTCTGAGTCTCGCATTTAGTGGTTTTTCTACTTCTGCAGTAGCACTTGTGACCGCCGCTTTATTCTTAGCAGTTGCCATGCAAGAAACCAATCTTCATAAACGGCTAGCACTTTATGTCCTTTCTATTGTAGGAAATAAAACAAAACATATTGTTATCGGTGCAATTTTAGTATCAATTGTATTAGCCTTTTTTGTACCTTCTGCTACGGCTCGTGCTGGTGCTGTTGTACCCATTTTACTCGGGATGATTGCAGCCTTTAAAGTGAGTAAAGATAGTAAACTAGCATCACTCTTAATTATTACATCCGTACAAGCTGTATCGATTTGGAATATCGGTATTAAAACTGCCGCTGCGCAAAATATCGTCGCTATCAATTTCATTAATCAAAACTTAGGCTATAACGTGTCTTGGGGTGAATGGTTTTTATACGCTGCACCGTGGTCTATACTGATGTCTATTGCCTTATATTTCATTATGATGAAAGTGATACCACCTGAACGAGATGCCATTGAAGGTGGTAAAGAATTGATTAAACATGACTTAAACGAACTAGGTCCAATTAGTGCTAGAGAATGGCGACTCATTGTCATTTCTATCTTATTACTGATCTTTTGGTCTACTGAAAAAGTACTTCACCCTATCGATTCAGCAAGTGTTACTTTAATTGCATTAGGTATGATGCTCATGCCTAAAATCGGTGTGATTACTTGGAAAGGCGTTGAAAAGAAAATTCCATGGGGGACAATTATCGTCTTTGGTGTAGGCATCTCACTTGGTAACGTCTTACTTAAAACAGGCGCTGCCCAATGGCTCAGTGATAAAACATTTGGGTTAATGGGACTAAAAGAGTTACCAATTATCGCAACGATTGCACTCATTACATTATTCAATATTTTAATTCATTTAGGTTTTGCGAGTGCAACAAGCTTATCCTCTGCACTGATACCCGTATTTATTTCATTAACTTCAACATTAGGTTTAGGCGATCATTCTATCGGTTTCGTTTTAATACAACAATTTGTGATTAGCTTTGGATTCTTATTACCAGTGAGTGCACCACAAAATATGTTGGCCTATGGTACGGATACATTTACTGTTAAAGATTTCTTAAAATCAGGTATTCCTCTCACTATTATAGGTTATATTCTTGTGATTTTATTTAGCTTAACGTATTGGAAATGGTTAGGTTTAGTGTAAAATGAGTCAGATTCATTTTATAGATAGAGAGGTTTATCATGACCAAAAAAACCATTTATTTGTACAGGGAATTCTTGTCGTAGCCAAATGGTTGAGGGTTTTGGAAAAGCAATTTTAGGTGATGAATGGAATGTATATTCCGGAGGCCTTGAAACACATGATGTTAATCCTAAAGACATTAAAGCAATGAAAGAAGTGGTATCGACATTTCAACTCATACCTCGGATTTAATTAATGATACTATTTTAAAACAATCAAACTTAATAGTAACATATTATGCAGTCATGCTGATGCGCATTGTCCTACTATGCCATCAGGTGTTAAAAAAGAACATTGGGGCTTCGATGTTCCCAGCCGGAAAAGATGGGTCAGAATTCCAACGTGTTCGAGATGACATTAAAAATGCGATTGAACAATTTAAATATAGAACATAATAAAACAGCAGTTTCTACGTATTTGACGTAGAAACTGCTGTTTATTGATATAGCCATTGCTTACCAAAAGTCACTTGTTACAATACTTTTTCTCTCGATGTCTAAATTTGGAATGTCCCTCTCATTCGCAACTGCATCTTTATAATTTAAATTAAGCACCTCAATGGCTTTATCAAACGTCACATTATCTTTACACATGTACTCCCATACAGTTTTATTGATGTACTCATTACCATCATAATAAAAGTCTTTCACCCACATTACTTATCATCCCTTTCTATTTATTACAGTTTGATATTACACCCAAAGTGTAATGTAGGCAAATCTTAAATAATTAGAAATTATTAATTATTTATCCGTTTATATGATGATAATTAAATGAATTTTTGGTCATTAAAAGTTGTTATAAAAAACTTATGAAAAAATTTTAAAAACCTATGATGATAAACATTTGTTTATTTTTCTTCATCTTCTAATTTCACAAGTGTTGGTTTAGGCGTATGAATTCCTACATCGTTAAAGTAACTTATGATTTCTTTTCTTAATAAACGTTGGCCTGGGAAATGCATGCCCGGTTTAACATGAGCTAATAATTTAATTACCATTTCATTACCATCAATACTATCTAAACCGAGTAGATCAGGTGCCGCAACGAACATATCGTATTTATCTTTTAATGTTGGTAAGAATGCTTTTAATTCTTTTTCAATAACGTCATAATCTTCATTTGGAGAAATTGGAATTGCAATAAGGGGTGATACATCTGTCTTAGAATAATTTACAATTTCACTAATTGTTCCATTAGGTAAGGTATACACTTCTCCAGTATCAGATTGAATACGAGTAGATCGTAATCCTATGGTTTGTACTGTTCCTTCTGCAATTGTTACACCTGATGAATTAATTTGAACATAATCGCTGACATCGAATTGTCCTTCAAAAATAACAAAAAAGCCGGTGATGATATCTTTTACAACAGTCTGTGCACCAAAACCAACTGCTAAACCAACAACACCAGCCCCAGCTAAAATAGCTGAAACGCTAATTCCAAAACGAGAGAGAACTGATGTAAGAACAATAAACCAAACAACATAACTAATTAAATTTTGAACAAGCGTTGAAAGTGTCTCACTTCTTTTAATTTTATAGCGTGTCTTCTTCTTCTCATTGACTTTAAAAAATTTCGTTACTACTTTTCTAGAAATTGCAATCACAATCATACCTAATAAGATATAGGCAATAATAATTAAAATATTAGCTAGTAAACTTTGATAAAATTCTATCTTTGTTAATGGTTCAACAAATTTAATAAACAGTTGTTTCATTTGATTCACGTTGATATGATCCTCCTTTTATACTTATATTTTTTAAATGATTGCGCACCATTATTTAGAACACGACACTTAAATAAAAATGATACCACATTTTATATATTATCTAAAATCATTACTTGATTTATACCCGAATAAAAAACTTCATCCTCACTACTTCGTGAGAATGAAGTCATAGATTAAATCATTATTATTTATGTTCTGAACTTTCAAAATATCGTCTTCTAAATTCTGGGGTTGCTACTTTTGATTCAAAGTCTTCTGGAATTTCTTCAGTACGTACGACTAATACATCACATGGCGCATGACGTACAATTGCTTCTGATACTGAACCAATCATAAAACGTTCGACTGCATTTAAGCCTGAAGCACCACACATAATTAAATCAACATTCAATTCATTTGCTAAATTTTTAGGAATGAGTAATTTTGGTGGGCCAAGTTCAAGTCGTGTTTCTACATTTGTCACGCCTTCTTTAACAGCGAGTTCTTTATAGCCTTCAAGTAATTTCTCAGAATACTCTTTAGACGGATCGAATTGAGATGCGTACACTTCATAAGCGGTATATGTTCTTGTATCAATCACATGCACAATCGTTAGCTTTGCATCATTACGTTTTGCTACCTCAACGGCTTTATTAAAAGCCCATTCTGCTTCGTTTGATCCATCAACTGCAATTAAAATGTTTTTGTATGATAACATTTTAATCTCCCCCTTATCTGTTCTCATCTTTATTTTAGCACTATTTCAAAAAAATTAGTATTAATATGTAAAGCGCTTTCAAAATTTATATCATACGTTCTTCGCTATCAATTTGATACTGTAAGTAGGATAAAATAGCGCTATAACATCCTAATGATATCGTTAAAACAAATGGTAAAAGTTTGATTGATAACTCTCGGGTATGTTTAGAACTCGTTAATGTTAAATGATCAGTTAAAGCTTGCATATCTATATGACTAAAGCTTGCATAACTAATAATTACAAAAAAAGTTAACATCGCCATTAATTTCATTTTATTTACAAAGTCACTACTAAACTGAATCATTGAAAAAGCTAAAATAAGAATAATAATATTGAATATAACACTAAAAATAATCCACAACATAATAAATGTCGGATGATTTAATTTCCCCATGTTTAAAATATTTCCTTCGACCATTAAAGGTATTAAGAAACTAAATAAAATTGAAATGCTAAATGTAATGATCATTGTTAGTAATGCCCCTAACAGATTTAAAAATTCCCGCATAATATCCACCTTTTAAAAGTTAATATATTAATATTGTACAATTTAATACATTTATATGCTATATTCATCAAAATATTTAATTAACTATTTTCAACATCAACCTTATACTAACTTACAGTGTTGTAATTTTAGAATATCTTACTTACTATTTATTTTATTATATGTTTTTATAGAATTGAGGTGATCATGATATGCCAAATGAAAACTATAGAGAAAATGATATTTTAGGAGGCATTAGCTATTTAAGTGTCTTCTTTGCACCAGTATTATTTCCACTTATTGTATGGATCGTCGCACAACCACCAGCTTCGACCCATGCTAGAAATGCGTTATTCAATCACATCATGAGTTGGGTTATGGTGGTATTAGGGTTAGTAACCCTATCTATTTCCCCGGCTTTTGTAAATAGTGAACGCGGTATCGGTTGGATCATTGCAATCCTCATCGCAGTTCTTTTCTTTATATGGGCACTTGTGCTATTTTTAAAAAATATCATTAGAGGTATTAAATTAATGATGCCATAAAAAAAAAGAGGAAGTGACGATAATCTCGTCGTTTCCTCTTTAATTTTATTAATCTCTTGTTGTATGAAACTAAAAAATGACCAATCAAATATTTTAAACTTTATCGTTTTCAGTATAAAAAGCAATACTATAATGTTGTTTGTGAGAATTATATATATACTTTTATTCCATTATGATTGTCTACTGTAATTATAATAAGGTTTGGTCGTTTTAGTATTAGATTGCGCTTGCAATACTATATTACGAAAAGTTGTATGATGTTTATATGAAAGTTGTAATCAATATTTTTATCATCATAACTTGTTTAATATCCATTATTTCTTAAGGTTTTCTTATTTTCCAATGATAAGGATCTTCAAGTTGATACCAATCAGAATTCATTTCGCTACTATTTAGCAGGCATTCATCGAGTTTTTTTTCGATTTTTTCTTGATCTAAGTCGGTACCAATAATGACAAATTGTGTATTTCTATCCCCATATTCAATATCCCAGCTTTCCGCTACGTCACGACGTTGAGCAAGTATCTCTTCACGTTTTTCTTTAGGCATTGATGCAACCCAATATGTAACTGGGCTGATATTACATGACGATCCTGCTTGTGACAGTAAACACGCAACCTCGTTATATTGCGCAAGCCATACAATACCTTTTGAACGAACAATGTTTTGAGGCATTTGTTCTAACCAATCATTGAAACGTTTCGCGTGAAACGGTAATCGTCTTGAATAGACAAACGAACTCATACCATATTCTTCAGTTTCCGGTGTATGTGCCTCATGGCCGCCTTCTGTTAGCTCCTTAATCCATCCTGCAGAATTGCTAGCTTTTTCAAAATCAAATCGTCCTGTATCTAAGACATCATTAATATCTACTTGAGACTGCGTTGTTTTAATTATTTTTGCATCTGGTTGTAATGTTCTAAGTATATGTTCTAATTTATCTAGCGCTTCATTTGTAACTAAATCTGTTTTATTCAATACAAGTACATCACAGAATTCAACTTGGTCTATTAATAAATCCGCAATTGAACGTTCATCTGTCACATCCGCACCTTGATTACGATCCACAAGTAAATCTTCAGAATGAATATCATTAACAAATCGATTCGCATCAACGACCGTAACCATCGTATCTAAACGACAAATCGAAGTGAGATCTATTCCCATCGCTTCATCGATATACGAGAACGTTTGCGCTACAGGTACTGGCTCAGAAATGCCCGTAGATTCAATAACGATATAATCAATATTGCCTTTATGTACCAGTCGTTCAACTTCTTTTAATAAATCGTCACGTAACGTGCAACAAATACATCCATTAGATAGTTCAACTAATTTTTCATCTGTTCTAGACAGTCCACCCCCATCAGCAACTAAATCTTTATCAATATTGACCTCACTCATATCATTTACAATGACTGCAATACGACGACCTTCTCGATGATTTAAAATATGGTTTAGTAACGTTGTCTTCCCTGAGCCTAAATAACCACTTAATACAGTTACAGGTATCTTACTCATTTGTATCTCTCCTTTTTAAATCGTAACTATTACGATTTAAATTGTACAGGGATATTTAAGATTGTCAATATGAATTAAATGAATGATGTATGATATAACTTTTCTATGGCGAGTGATTTACCGCGTATGTCCTCACCTATACTTCAAGGTTTGATATATTCCTTAAAGGTATTACACTTTTAATGACATCATTATATTGTTTATGAAACATTGCTGATAGTTTTTTATAAAAAAAGAGCGAAAAATTATTTTTCGCTCTTACACATTATAAATAAATTTTTTATTTTTTAGTATTTCATTCAAATTTTGCGTTAATAAATTTAACTGAGATTGCACCCAGAAGCATCATGATTCCTGCAAATAATAACATCGCAGGCATTGAACTTCCTAATAGTGGGAAAAGTGCAAAGCTTACTACAGAAGCGACAATTTGTGGTAGACAAATACTTGTGTTAAATAAGCCTAGATAAGCACCTGAATTTTCTCCATCAATTGCTTCGGTTAATAGTGTAAATGGTTGAGTATTCATCGTTAAGTTATTAATACCAATGAATATAAATGAAATAATGAGTAACCATTGGTTATGAATAAAGAACATTGAAATAAGACCTAATCCACCAAAAATTAATCCAAAACTATACCAGAATTTTCTTTGAGAAGGTTTAGATTTTGCAATGACAAAACCAAAAATAACTGAACTTAAAAATTGTATACAGTATAACACACCATACCAGTTTCCTGCTGCTTGATATCCTGCTGAAGAAGGGTCTGTCGCATTCCATACATTTTTTGCTATTGCACCTGTTGAATACGTCCAGAGATACATTAATGCAAACCAGTTAAAAAATTGAACTACACTAATTTGCCAAAATTGTTTAGGCGCAGTTTTTAACAGTTGCCATAAATTTAATTTCTCATTCCTATTGTCCTCTGAAATGCCGTGATAATAGTTATATGTTTTAGGTTCATATTCTTTAACGGAAAGAACAGTCCAAATAGAAGCAATGAGTAATACCGCTGCTGCAATATAATAAGCTATTTTTACTGTCATCGGTACTTCCCCTTTAGGCGCTACATTACTCATTCCCATAATTGTTAGTAAAAATGGTAATAGTGTAGCAATAATACCACCTAAATTTGAGAAGATTTGTTGCCATGACCAGGCCATATCTCTTTGTTTTTCGTTTACCATATCTCCAATAATCATTTTATAGGGCTGCATACACGCATTTGACGTCAAATCCATAAGTAACGTCATGATTGCACCAAATGACAACGCCATAAGTGATGCATATCCAAATCCAAACGAACCTGCATTAGGTAGTAGGACTAATACGATCGCTCCAATGGGACCAGCAATTAAAAGATACGGCATCCGACGTCCAAATCTAGTCCAAGTTCTATCAGAATAGTATCCAATAAGTGGTTGTACAATCATTCCTGCTAATGGCGGCAAAATAAAAAACCAACCTAAATTATTAGGATCGGCGCCGAGCGTTTGAAATATTCTTCCCATCATTGCTGATTGAAGTGCAAATGCCATGTTTACTCCGAAGAAACCAAATGTAATAGAAAAAATAACTGCTTTTTTTAAATAGGGTAGCGTAATACCTTGTTCTTCAGTATTTTTAGTATGTATTTGATCTGTATCTTTCATTTCTATCTCTCCTATTTATTACTTGATATAGTCATTTAATTCAATAATTAAATAGCTATATCAAATAACAATTTGTTGGAATCGTTTTCAACTGTAATTATAACATTTTTGAGTTTCTTTGAGAACGCTCGCATTTCCTATAAATAAATCAGAGTTCATTTTATTTTCTAATCTCATATATATCATAATTACCTAATTTAGGTATTTTTATAGATAATTAAAGATTATTGTGATGATAATAGATATATTAATACTTAAAAACAAAATATATAACATAATCTATAATTAGATTATTACAATAAATAACGATAGAAAAAATTGATTATATTAAATATAATTAGATTATTATTTGTATTTTAACTACTTTTTAAAATACATTAGATTATCAAAAAGATTACTAATTAAAGGAGTATAAAAATGAAGGTTATAAAGAGTAAAGAAATCAATCATAGGCCTAAAGTAAGTGTATTAATTAGTACGTATAACAAAGAAAAATTTATTAATAAAACATTAGATAGTGTCTTAAAACAATCGATGGATATGAGAGATTTTGAATTAATCGTGGTGGATGACTGTTCTACTGACCAAACCGTTGATATTGTTTCTAAAAAAATAGACAGTTTTTCTAATTACAAATTTATTCAATTAGATCAAAATTCGGGTACACCTGCGAAACCACGAAATTTATCTATTGATTTAAGTAAGGGAAAGTACATCATGTTTATAGACGGTGATGATTGGTTACCTGAAGATGCTCTAGAAAAGTTATATACACTTTTAAAAACAAACAAGACAGACTATGCTACAGGCTTAACAAAATATGTGCATAGTGATCGCATAGCTAGAAGTGGCGTTGCTCTATCTAAAATTGCATATAATAAAGTAGATTTAAAACACTTTAGAAAATCATTTTATCATTTAGCACCTGCTGGTCGTATGATTAAAGCTAGCGTCATTAAAAAGAATCATATTCAATTTCCAGAAATGATTTTTGGAGAAGATTTACAATTTTTCGCAGAAGTCTTTTTCAATACTAAACGTATTAGTACAACACAAGATGTGGTTTATTGTGCTAACCGTTACGACGATAATATTTCTTTAGTAAAATCAGAAAAATCAACACATATTAATCGTATGAAATGGCAAGGTGAAGCCTATCGTCACTTAATGAGTAAGTATAAAAATAATAAATTAATGCCTAATTTACTATATCGTATTATTAATAAAGATGTTTTAGAAGCTAAATTCTATAAAAAAGGCTTTATTAAAAACATAAATGAGTTACTTCCTATTTTTCAAAATATCATTCATATGGTAGATGAACATTTCGATGCTTTAGACTATGCAGATGATGATTTAAACCGACAAGCCATCAAACTAATACGTGAGGGGAATAAAGAAGACATTATCAGTTTTGTTAAATTCTATCTTAAAAAAGATGATAAGCCGCTTCATGAGAAAAACGATATATATTACTATTCGTTTAAAGGAACACATTACAAAAAAAGAATGCATCCTACATTACTAAACATCTCTCAAGAGAATGATAAGGTGTTCTTAAAAATACTTTCTAAAAACTCTGAGTTAAAGTATCTAGAAATAAAGCATCGAAAAGATCCAACTCAATTCATCGTATTAGATATTAAGAAACATCGTTTTAAATCTGGAAAATATACTGTTCAATTTACAACAAAGAATTTACCTGATGGAAAATTAGCCCTTACAGTTTTAGATAAAGATTTAAATGGCTCAGTTATCAAATCAGGCATGCGTTTTGATTTTTATGAAACTGTTGGTGGCAATTTAGGATATATTAAAAAGTAATTAAAATCTTAGATGTTTCGCCACCTTAGCATTCATTTTACATATATTTATTCGATATATGTAAAATAACGATCTTAATAAATTATAAATCTTAGTCTTGTTATCTATGTATTTTTATAATTCCAAAAGAAATTATGCTAAATTTCAAAATAATACTGTACTTATTCATTCAAAAGGTGTATAGTTGATTTCACGTAATAAAAGCTCGTATTTTGGATTGTAGTATATTTTTATAGAATATTCTCTTTTAATTTATGAATTTGTTACAAATATGATGTGCAAAAGCACTTGGAGGTATTCTATATGAATAACGGTACAGTTAAATGGTTTAACGCAGAAAAAGGTTTTGGATTTATCGAAAGAGAAGACGGCGACGATGTATTTGTTCACTTTTCAGGTATCGCTACTGATGGATATAAAACTTTAGAAGAAGGTCAAAAAGTAGAGTTTGACATCACTGAAGGTCAACGTGGCGAACAAGCAACAAATGTTGTCCCTGTTTAAACATAAATTTTTAGCACAAGCATGTATGTATACTTGCTTGTGCTTTTTTTACATAATTTATAAAAGAATAATACTTAAAATTAATCTCCTACTGTCACTTAATATATCCTACTATATATTCTGTCATACATATCACTCAGTGTTAATCCCTAGTATAACTTGGTTTATCTTCATTTAAGATTAAATTACCTCCATTTAAATAACTTGCGTAACTTAACCAAATGACATAAGGTAACATTAATAAACCAGCATACTTATTAGATGCATAAAAACGATGTGCAGTAATATTTCCAGCTGCAAGTAATACATAACTTTCAATTAAAGATGTCTTTCTCAGTTTTAAATTGAAATAAAGTATCGTCCACGCATAATTCAATCCTAATTGTGCATAATGAGCACGTGTTATAGACTGTTTCTCTCTTTTATGAGCTGCATGCGCATATGATAATTGATAAGCTACTCCCATTGAGGTATAAAGTAGTGGCCATACAATTGGAAATACTTTAGCTGGAGGTGAAAAAGGTGGTTTTTCATAATGTTTATAATCATTTTGAGCTTTAGCTGTTAATCTCCCAATAACCATTCCACCTGCTAAAGGTAATACAATTCTTGTAACTTTTTTAATATTAATCATAATTCTCTCCTTTAAAGTCTTCCTATATTTAATACCCTACTTTTATATAATTAATGAGTTATGAATCTATTATTAAAAAACAAAATAATGTAGTCTCACACTAAAATATCCTCCTAAATACCATCATGTAGATACATAGGAGGACATTCTTTAAACAGTTCATTTAATGTTTTTATGGCTACCATTATATTTTGGCTAATTACTTTTAATTTAGATTGGCCTTTTTAATTATTTCTCCTAAAGGGCATCTAGAGTCACTATTATTCTTCTTCACCAACAACTGTGAAACGTTCATTGATATGCGCTTTATTTTCAGCTTCATCTACTATAGCAATAGCAAAATCTGCATAACTGATATAACTATTACCTTTACTATTAAATAATAATTGATCTTTTCCTAACGTATAGGTGCCTGTACGTTTACCTTCAAAGTCAAATTCCGCTGATGGACTAATAAAAGTCCAAGTCATTCCTTCAGCATGTTGTAAGTCTTGTAAGTTACGACTTGATCCTTTAGCTGTTGGTTTCACTATTTCCGGGAAATCTGGTGTATCCATAACACGTATAGTATGCGCATCATCTGCAAATAGACTACCAGCACCCCCTACAATAATGGCTCTTGTATCTACATCTTTTAATATGTTAATCAATATGCGTCCCACTTCAACATGCACTTCTTCTTCACCTAATGGCGCGCCAAATGCATTGACTACCACGTCTAAATCTTTAATATCGTCTGAAGTTAAATCAAATACATCTTTTTCAATCACTTTAACATCTTTAGCAGCATCTAATTTAGCAGCATTTCTTACAATCGCCGTTACTTCATGTCCACGTTGTTGTGCTTCATCTAATACTTTAGTTCCTAATTTACCTGTTGCTCCAATAATACCAATGTTCATCGTTTGTTCCTCCACTTCTATATTTGTCAGAGTTGTCTCTTGGATGTCCCTCAACATGTTATCAACATAATTACATTTTTATTAAAAGTCTAATTGATTTGTTTTTTATTTTCCTTTCTAATGTGAAGTCATTGAAACATGCCTCACAACAATTAGTTTAAAATCACCTTGTGCTATACATATTGAGTTCGATATGTTGACTTAATTAATCTAGATCTCTATTGTCAATATGAAGAATAATACAAACGCGTATATTCTATCTTATATGTATAAGGGGAAATGACTGTGATGAATGTAAAAGCAAGAGCTGTAAATGGCCCAGATTCTGAATTTTTCGCTACTGAAATTAAACGTCGTGATTTAGATAAACATGACGTATTAATAGAGATTAAATATGCAGGTATCTGTCACTCTGATATCCATACTGCTCGAGAAGAATGGGGCCCTGTCGATTATCCACTCGTACCAGGTCATGAAATTGCAGGTATTGTTAAAGAAGTCGGTCCTGACGTCACTAAATATAAAGTTGGTGACCGTGTAGGCGTTGGATGTATGGTGGATTCTTGTGGTGAATGTGAAAACTGTAAAAATGACGAAGAACAATACTGTTTAAATGGAAATGTAGGTACTTATGCAAGTACTGACAAATATGGTGAGAAAACACAAGGTGGTTACTCAACACATATTGTTGTACAAGAAGATTTCGTATTACGTATTCCTGACAATATCAGTTTAGAGGTTGCTGCTCCTTTACTATGTGCGGGGATTACAACTTACTCACCTTTAAATCATTGGAAAACCTATGAAGGTAAAAAGAATGTGGCAATCATTGGTATGGGTGGTCTTGGACATATGGCCGTTCAAATTGCACATGCAATGGGCGCTAACGTGACTGTGTTATCACGTACGTTAAATAAAAAAGAAGATGGTTTAAAATTTGGTGCTTCAGCTTATTATGCAACAAGTGACGAATCAACATTTAAAGAACTTACTGGTTCATTTGACTTAATTATTAATACTGTAAGTGCAAAATTAGACATAGATGACTATCTTAAATTATTAGCCTTAGATGGTACACTCGTTAATGTTGGCGCTCCAGCTGAGCCTGTATCATTACAAGTATTTAATTTAATTGGTCATCGTCGTTCATTTGCTGGATCTGCTATCGGCGGTATTAAAGAAACGCAAGACATGTTAGATTTCTGTTCTAAACATCATATCGCCCCCCAAATTGAATTGATTACAGCAGATGATATTGATGATGCTTACGAAAGAGTGTTGGCATCTAAAGTTAAATATCGTTTTGTTATTGATATCAGTACAATGTAATCATAAAAATGCCCATGAGATGTGGGCATTTTTTTATTACTTAACTATTATATTAAGTCTATGCTAACCTTTCTCTCACTATTTAAGATAAACGGTTCATCAGTTATAGATTCCAACTATACTTTTCACAATATTTAATATTGATTGTTATCGTTTTTTACATTTAATATATCTAATGGTCTTAATACTGAATAATTATGTCCTGTTAAACAATTTATAATTAAATCACAATGTTTTATTATATGTATTAAGTGATATATATATACAAATGAAGAAAATATTCAATAAAGAACATTAAATAAAGGAGTTTGTCTAGATGAATGAATTAACACAATATTTAAAAGAAGTCGCCAAGCAATTAGAGATACAAAATGCATATAATGAATTAAATAGAGCAAGTCAAAACAATGAAAATCAAGCTACAGATAAATTTAATGACACTTTAAAAGCAATTGAAGATAAATATGCTTATGATTCATCACGTCGCGTTACACCAAATAGAGCATCATTAAAGACATTAAATAGAGTAAAAGCAATCGAAGATAAATACGCTAAAGCAATGAGAACTTTAGAAAGACTTAGAAAATCTAGATTATCAAGAAATAATAAGAATTCAACTCAAATAGAAAACTTAATAAAACAATCAGAAAATGGTTTTAATGATTATCACACACGTGATGATCAATATAATTTTGCAACAAGTGTAGCTCAAGAGTTAGAAAAATTAAAAAATGAATATATTATCTCACCTAAAGAGGCTAAAAATATATTTGGCAAATATGTATTCCATACTAATGAATTTCATTTAAGTGACCATGAACTATATAAAATCAAATTTGCGTATGGCCTTGATTAGGTATGTCATTTCTTATGGTCTAACTAGTCAGATCGTGTAAAAACAATGCACACGTTTATATAAACGTTATACTCATTTTTTATTATTAACATATTTGAACATAGACAAATACAACGAATAGTCACATAATGGCATTAGGGAAAGACTATGTATGAGTTGGGAGTTCAATTATATATTATGTATCTACGGGGATTATACGGATGGTATAATCTCTTTTTTTATCTTCTTCAATAGTATTGCTCATCATCATGTAAATTTCTAAAGCAAAACTTCTCTATTAAAGTGACTTACTCCAATACTTTAACTTTGTCTGATTAATATCAATCTTTCCTCCCTTTTCATGTGTCAATCATTACCACCTCATTTGTATCTGGTTAGTGTACTCAATATAACTCCAAATAATCTAAACCAAAATTGTCTAATGATTAATGATATTTTTTCCACATTGTCTCGTCTAACATCGTCTAGTTGTGATAAATACGTCTTCACGTTTAAGTCTTGTTGTTACAAGACCTTCCTCTACTTTTTCTTCATTTCCATAAATGAATGTAGCATCGATGCGTCTATATCCTTTCTACTAAAGTAGCCTCTAATTCGAACATATCTACATCATCTAAAAATAATATATGACTCTTCAGCGTTTATAATGTGTTACAAGGGGTAGATTGACAGGAGGAGGGCGATATTAATGAAAGCAGTTACTTATCAAGGTCATAAAAATATGGAAGTTCGTGAAGTGAACGATCCAACGATAGAAGAATCCACAGATGCAATTATTAAAATAACAGCTTCAGGTATATGTGGTTCTGATTTACATCTTTATCATCAAGGCGATTTATTTATGGATCCTGGTTTTGTTATTGGACATGAGCCAATGGGAATTGTAGAAGAAGTAGGAAAAGACGTTAAGACCTTAAAAAAAGGTGATAGAGTGGTTATACCTTTTAACATCGGTTGTGGTGACTGCTTCTATTGTAATAACCATATGGAATCTCAATGCGACAACTCTAATCCATCCCCTGCAAATTGGAAAATGGACAATGGTGGACTTTTCGGTTTTGGTGCCATGCACGGGAACCACTGGGGAGGACAAGCAGAGTATTTAAGAGTTCCATTTGCTGACTTCTCTTCTTTCAAAGTTCCAGATAGTGATTTGAAAGACGAACAAGTATTATTTTTATCTGATGTTGTCCCAACAGCTTATTGGAGTGTAGAACATGCGGGCGTAAAATCTGGTGATACTGTTATTGTTCTAGGTTGTGGTCCAATCGGTTTAATGGCACAAAAATTTGCTAAATTAAAAGGTGCTGAACGTGTGATTGCCATTGATAATGTGGAGCATAGATTAAACCATGCGAAAAAATTCAATGGTGCTGAAGTGTATAATTTTTCTAAAGAAGATAATATTGGAAAATTACTTCGTGAAAATACACGTGGCGGTGCAGATGTTGTGATAGATTGTGTGGGAATGGATGGACAAGTTGCTCAAGATGATTTAGAGATTAGTTCAAACTCAGCACAACGCGGTAATATTAGTCCAATTATTACAGCAGCAGAATCAGTAAGAAAATTTGGTACTATTCAATTAACTGGTATTTATGCTACACCCGCAGATAATTTTCCAGTAGATTTAATTTTTAATAGAGATGTTCAAGTAAAAAGTGGTCAAGCGCCAGTTATTCATCAAATGCCAAAATTATATGAAATGATTAAAAATGAAGTGTTTGATCCAACAGAAATTATAACGCATACCATGCCTTTAGAAGAAGCAAAACAAGCTTACGATATTTTCGATCAGAAAAAAGATAACAATATTAAAGTCATTTTAAAACCACAATAATGACTATATAAATAAAAAAGTATATACGTAACTTATTGAACAAATAGATAAAAAAGCCTGAGACATCATTAAATGTCTTGGGCATTTTTAATATGTTAGCAGTTGATGACTGAGTTGAAAATGCACTTATGCTAAGCTTTTTTCAATCCTAATTCTTCTTGATAGACTTGGTGAAATGAGACGATGATTTCAAAATACATTCTGTCCCACTCTTTTTTTCCATTATTTTGATGCTATGATTAAGAAATTTCTTCATTGTAAGAATAGAATTCGAAAAAACAAAACAAGCTAAGGATGACTAGCTTAAGTTACCTTCTAAGAAATTGAATAGATAATGTTGTAAGTCTCTCTGTTATCAATATCTATTATTGTTATTTTAATAACATTTTTTTCAGTAATAAAACGCCGATACTTTGCTAGTCTTAATCCTCTTTACATCCATTTGTGCTATACAGTAATTAAAACTAATACTTCTAATCACAGTGTTTGTGAGTAATTTTTAACGGGTAGATTTTTAGTACTACACTTTTTAAATATAGGAGGAAACGTAAATGAATGATAAAACAGTTTACGATGTAATTGATATAGGTGTAAATCATTTACTATCTGTATATGATAATTGGAATGTTGAACGCGTATTAGATAAAGAAAATGATGTTTTTCCAAATACGTTACATTGGCAATTCGGACATGTTTTAACGATTTTCGATTCTGCTTTATCAATAGGTGATCAAAATGCCGTAGATATCGCTAAATATACTAAACTATTTGGTTACGGATCTAGCCCTGCTAACTGGGAAGGACAAGATGTTCCATCAATCGAAACGATTAAAGAAAACTTAAAAACACTTCCTGAACGTGCGCGCAAACTAACGGATGAACAATTATCACAAGAACTTAACGAACCCGTTGCTGGTTGCCAAACACTCAATGAATTATTAGTACTAAATGCCTTCCATGTTCCATTACATGCCGGCAAAATTGAAGAAATGACTCGCGTGCTTAAACACGACGAATAGTTTAAGGGTCATCATTTATAGTTTACGAGAATATATTTGCGTATTATGATTGCGAATAGTATGTTGTGAAAAATTAAGACTAGTATCATTTAACTACCTTGTTTGGCGTAGAAAAATGCAATGTACTGATAAAATATTAATATAAAACGCTTAATAGACGATATTCTTCACGTCTATTAAGCGTTTTTTGATAAATGTTATTCTTCTAAGACTTCTTTTTAATTTTTATATCTATTTATTTCTCAATTTAGAACTAGATTTTTAGCGTGCTTTCAGTTCATTTCCTGTCATCCATTTATGATTTTTAATGATTTTACCATTATCTTTGGATTTGTAATCAACTACGTAAACAGTCGTCTTTTTCACGTTATCTATATTGGCTGTAGCACCTTTCATACCAGACATATGATTTGCTTCTAATTTAACAGTATCGCCCTTACTAAATCCATCTTTAGGTGCATCTTTAATCTCTTCGTTTACGACCCATTTATGATTG
>NZ_KV796479.1:0-11799 GCF_001809205.1 Staphylococcus sp. HMSC069E10
TGAATTTATAATAAACTCATTTACTGGCTAATTTGTTAGAAATTATGTCCCAGCCTCATTTATTTATGATTCGTATTCTTATTTTGAGGGCTGGGAGAGAATAATTGTTGCTTTGTACTGTACTTTTTATTAAAAAGCTTCATAGTTAATCATCCTTTTTAAAATTGTTTTGTTCTTAAGTATTCAGATAAACGTTGAACAAATTTATCTGATACGTGATTTTCGATTAAATCAACCTCTTGGTTGACTTCAGAAGAGTTGATATTTAATACTTTTATGAAAAACGCTTTAATAATCTCATGATTGTTAGTCATTTCTATCGTATAAGTTAATCCTTTCTTAGTTAACATAACACCACGATAATGTTCACTTTTGAAAAAACCTGCTTCGGTTAATCGATCTAACATTTGGCTAATTGAAGGGGGCGCTGCTCCTAACTTTTTAGATAACATTTTATTAGACACTAGCTCAATGTCTCCACCTAATTGGAAGATAATTTTCAAATATTTCTTTTGCGCATCAGTAATCATGATCCCACCTACAATTTTGATTTTTAAAGCAGAAATAGCTAGCCAAACTTCAAATTTTCGTTTGACTAAATAATATATTTAGGATAACCTAAATATATTATTTACGCAAGTGAAGAAAGAAGGGAATAGCGTGTTAGATGTACAAAACTTGTCAGTGGTTTATGATAATCAAACCCGAGCTTTACAAGATGTTTCTTTACAAATGATAGAAGGACAAATTGTTGGGATTATTGGCCCAAATGGGGCAGGTAAATCAACTTTGATTAAAGCAATGATTAATTTAATACCACACAAAGGACAAACATTTTTTAAAAGTAAGCCTATACATAAGCAACTTAAAAATCTTTCATACGTCGAACAAAAAAGTAATATCGATACAACGTTTCCTATGAAAGTTTTAGATTGTGTCATTTTAGGTATATACCCTCGGTTAAAACCGTGGCAGTTACCTGGGAAAAAAGAAAAAGCAATGGCAACAGAAGCCCTTAACAAAGTGGATATGTCGGAATATAAAGATCGACAAATAGGGGAGCTATCAGGAGGACAATTTCAACGAGTGTTAATTGCTAGAACGTTAGTTCAGAAAACAGATTTGATATTACTTGATGAACCTTTTGTTGGCATCGATATTACAAGTGAAAATATCATTGTTGATTTATTAAAAGAACTAGCTGAATCTGGAAAAACAATTTTAATTGTTCATCATGACTTATCCAAAGTCAGTAAATATTTCGATAGCCTTATTCTTTTAAATAAACATTTAATCGATTTTGGTTCTGTTGAAAATGTGTTTACGGGAGATAACTTAGCACAAGCCTTTGGCACAAATATTTTGATCCCTTCTGAAAGTGGGGATAAAAATGATTAGTCAATTTATACATGAGTTATTTCAGTTTAGTTTTCTTCAAAGAGCACTTGTAACTTCTGTTGTCATCGGAATCATCTGTGGCGTTATTGGTTGTTTCATCGTATTAAGAAGTTTGGCGCTAATGGGAGATGCTATCTCACATGCAGTTCTACCGGGTGTAGCTATTTCTTATATGATGGGCATTAATTTTTTCTACGGTGCGGTAGTCTTTGGGATTATGGCAGCTTTAGGAATCGGTTTCGTTAACCAAAACAGTAAAATCAAAAGCGATTCATCTATAGGTATTGTTTTTTCTGCCTTTCTAGCTTTAGGGGTTTTACTTGTTACGAAAGCGCAATCGTCCATAGATTTAACGGAAATTTTATTTGGTAATGTACTGACAGTTAAAGAACAGGATCGAACATTAACATTTATTGTCGCTGCGATTGTCTTAATTATTGTAGTGATCTTTTATAAAGAATTTTTACTATCAACGTTTGATCCAACCATGGCTGCAGCTTCAGGTTTACCAACAAAATTCATCCATTACACAATCATGGTGTTATTAACGTTAGTAACTGTTGCCTCATTACAAACCGTCGGTGTTATTTTAGTTGTTTCTTTATTGATTACGCCAGCTTCGACAGCTTATTTACTGACTAAAAGACTATCAACCATGATTCTTTTATCAGCGTTGATAGGTGCTATTTCATCTATTATTGGGTTGTTCTTTAGTTTTACATTTAACTTACCTTCAGGTGTGGTTATTGTATTAGTTATTACAGCTATATTTATTATCACATTCTTCTTAGCACCTAGAAATGGGCTATTGTGGAGAATGATTAAACATTAACTTAGGAGGATTTTTATAATGAAAAAAGTGATATTATTTTTATTCACCATTACACTTTCTGTTGTTTTAGCAGCTTGTAGTAATGGAGATAAAGACGGTGATTCAGATAAAGAATTAGAATCAGTAGATAAAGATAAAATCAAAGTGGTCACAAGTTTTTCTATGATTGATGATATGGTTAAAGAAATTGGCGGAGAGCACGTTGAAGTTAAAAATTTAGTGCCTACAGGCACTGACCCGCATGACTACGATCCTAAACCAGATGACATTAAACATATCTCGAGTGCCGATTTGGTTTTCTATAATGGATTGAATTTAGAAGGTGGCAGTAAAGGTTGGTTATTTAAAGCTTTAGAGTCTTCTGATTTTTCAAAAGAAAATGCGATAAAAACATCAGAAGGTGTTAAACCTAAATACATTAAAGATGAAGATGGCAAAAAAGAAGTGAACCCTCATGCATTTATTGATCCGAAAGTAGGAGAAAAAATGATTAAAAATATCACGAAATCTTTATCTGAAAGAAATCCAAAAAACAAAGATTATTATAAAGAAAATGAAAAAGCATATTTAAAAAAATTACATAACATCGAAGATGATTATGAAAAACAATTAGGCGATATTCCTAAGAAAGATCGTGTTTTTGTAGCGAGTGAACAAGCTTTCCAATATTTAACAGACCGTTATGACCTAAAAGAAGGTTATATTTGGGCGATAGACACGGACGAGAATGGATCTCCAGAACAAATCAAAGATTTAGTAAAATTTATTGATAAAAATGAGCCATCTCACTTATTTGTAGAATCAAACGTAGATAAGCGTCCAATGGAAACCGTATCTAAAGAAAGTGGCGTATCAATTTACAAGAAACCAATTTACTCTGATGAAATTAGTAAAGAAGGTGGCGTAGCTGATACTTATCTTAAATATTTAGAGTATAATTTAGATGTTTTAACTGATGGATTGGAAAAATAACAATGAAACTAAAAGTGAGCGTTATTGTCTATATAGATAATAACGCTCACTTTTTTACTTATCTTTTGGAAGAGATGTTTCGTCTTCATATCTTATTAAAGGGAAAAATATGAAGAAGTTTGAAATTATCATTTTTACAGTTTAATAAAGTTTAGAATTTTAAATTAAAAGAAGCAGGTTATTGTATAACATATTATCATTTCCTAATGTGTTATACAATCACTTTTTACTCATTTTATTAATTATTTTGTTCTTTCATTTTTAATTCGATATACGGTCTGTCTTGTAATATCTACTTCTTTAGCAATTTTACTAATAGAAATTCCTTGATCTAACATTTCTACAACACGTTGATAAACTAAACGTTTCTGTGGGTCTTTCGCGTTTGGTGAGTAAAGGACAGGTCTGCCTTTATAGATACCTTTTTCTTTCGCTACCTTAATTCCCTGTGCTTGCCTACGCTTACTTTCATTTCTTTCTTGTTCTGAAATCATTGCTAAAATTTGAATGATTAAATCTTTCATGAACTTATCTAATAATGGGTTACCAATTGCTTCATTCATCATAGGCAAGCTTGTAATCATTAATTGAACTTCTTTTTCTTTTAAATAGTTCACCGTTTGAATAATCTCGTCATAATTTCTTCCTAGACGGTCAATCGATTCAACGATTAAACGATCTCCCATTCTTACAAAGTTCAATGTTTCTATAAAAATAGGTCTATCTTCAATCGATTTACCTGATTGTTTTTCTGTGAATATTTTTTCAGCACCAAATGCTTCTAAATTTTCAATCTGTCTATCTAAATTCTGATCAATGGTTGATACTCGTGCATAACCAACTATCATTTTCAACACCCTTTCTCATACACCCTAATCATACATTTAGAAACTGTATTTTACAAGGGCTCCTAATTGTTCAATTAGGGTAGACCTTAATTTTTAATATATCAATGAGTAAATGCAAATATTAAAAGTCTAAATTTATTTAAATCATCTAAGCTCAAATATTCATTCTCTTTTTCTATGTCTTTCGTTAAAAAATAAAATTTACGTATTGTTTCATCAGTTAATATTATATTTTCATCTCTTGTCTCTATTATTGCTCCGTGATAATTTGTTCCATATTTTTCCATACATTTACTTTCATAACCTTCAAAAAGCTTTTCAGCTATAAAAAATTTATTATATTTTTCTACTTGATTAATTAAAAATATTTTACTCGTAATTAAATTGGAAAAATACATAGGATCATGAGTATCTAATTCTTCTCCCCCTGCTCCTCTTTGTCCTTCATAGATAACAGATTTACCTTCACTGCCAACTTTATCTTTAAGTAACATTTGCATCAATTCAACAGTTTCTTTTTTTTCCCTCTCTATTCCGATAGAACGATCATTCCAACTTATATGTAATTTAGTTAAATCATCAAGGATATTTTTTATCTGTTTGTAAAATATTATTATAATAACCATTATCAATAATGGAAAACTAAATTCTGAATACAAATACTTAAATATTTCTATACTATAGCTTATGACACTAATCAAAGATACTCCCCCTTTTTAAATATAAGTGTTTTGCATTCTTTTGCTAACCAGTGTTATAATTTAGGTAACGAAAATAAGTATTCACTTATACACCAATCCCCCCACTATTGCGAGTAATGGGGGGATTTTTGTTGGTGTGGCTATATGTCACCTATTTTTTATTGCATTTACTTAGCCAATGAGTAAAAAACGCAATGGCACAGCCACTAATGACTGGCGCTATGATGTGAACGAAAATAAGCATCACTTTATACACCTCCTCTCTGCGTCTAAATTGACGCCTGAGAGATAGGCGACCTATATATTATATCATCTCTGAATATACGATAATAGATAACTTTTGATGAGTAATCTTATGTTTAAATAGATATTAAAAACTAACAATAACAATCCTTATTTTAGTAAAATACCTAATAAACTTATTCTTTTTTCATAATAGTTACTAGCAAAAATTATTAAATTAGATGTCTATTAGTGATAAAAAATGAAAATATAACAACACAAAGAAATTTAAAAAATCTTAATAGAGTAACAAACCTAAAAAATTGTGCTAAAAATCAAAAAATTTATGTGAAAAATGCTCAAAATAAAAAAGAACCGAAATACAGGTTCTTTTATTTGTTTAATTGACATAAAATAAACACTCTTTTTTATAAAATTTATCTTAGACCTTATTTAAAATATCCTTATTTGTAATTTTAAGATACTTTTTTAGATCATTTAGGGGTATCTTATATATTTTTTATAAATTTATGACTCTTAAAACGCCAAAAACAGGAAGAAACACGAAAATTATTCTTCGTTTTTCTCCATAAGTTCTCGCTCTATAACTTGATAAGAAACCAATACAACTCTTATTAACTTTTGATAAGATTTTATAGTATTAAAGTTCCATTTTTTACGAGTATTCATAGCTTCCAAATAATACCCAGTTATAATATCAAATGCTTTCTTCTCTAAGCTCTCTTCTCTATTTGAAACATGATAAGGAGCACCACCTTTAGTAACCCACTTATCTTTTTTATAATTAGATAAATAGGCAGTATATAAAGATATAATGGTCTCTTTGAAACCGAAAAAATTATACTCTTCTTTTAAAGAATCTTCACTAGCCACTATAGAAAATAGATGAGCGTTAAAAACTGATGGGTTATGACTTTCTGATTTAGGTGGAGCACCACCACCACCAGAATTATCAATAGGCAAACCATCTTTATATTCGACTCCAAATAATTCTCCGATTTTAGCGCTCATCTCATCAGCATCAAATTCTATACTTTTATCATTTTCTTTTTCAAACTGTCTTAAATACTCTTGCTGATCTTTTTCAATACCTTTACGTGTTACTTTTATCGATCCACTAGGGAATTTGAATTCACCCACTGTAAAATCAGTCAAAATCTTTTTTATTTGTTTTTTAAATAAAAAAATGATGATAAGAAATAAAACTGGAAAAGAAAAATTCTGATACAAAAATTTAACGAAACTAAAAATTGATTTTAATATCTCATAAATACACTCCAAAACTTACCTCCAAAATTTTAATTGAATTTTAGATTATTGCACTAAGAAATCATTAATAGTAAAAACATATATTTATTCCAATTACTTTATTGACGTTGAGCCTCGGAACCCTTAACAAACCCAAAACTTGTCGAATGGTCGGCTTAATAGCTCATGCTATGCCGACATTCGTTTCAATCTGTTTAATAAGTTAAAATTCCGTATATAATCGTGAATTTCAATATTATCTTTAAAACAAAACCAATGTACCACATTTGTTTAAGTTTCTTATTAAAGAATGAACTTTGTATCATTTCAACGGCCTACTATCTTCTCATTTGGTTATTTCTATCTTGTTTCTTCTTCTTTTTCTTATGATTAATATTGTTTTGTTTTTCTGTTTCATTCGCATAATACATAAGGAAGTCACTAGCATTTATCTTTGGTAAATGAATGTGATTAGATTGTTCATATTCATGTTCAAGATGATTGTCATTATTATTTCTATCCACCTGATTAATATGTTTTTCGATAACTTTTTCTTGATCGATGTTATTATATTTCTCAAGTTTAATGAGTAATTGAACTTTTTCATTAGGTGTTTGGTCTTTGACTTTTTCAAAGCTTCTATCGCCTATATCTATTCTTAAATCATCATCAATATGTTCTTTATAACTTTCAATTTCTTTCTCTCTTTCTTTAATGAATTGCAACTCAGCGTTATATTCAAAGCTATCTTTTTCTAGTCTTTTAAGATATCTTTCACTAAAGAAAATATCCTTACTTGCTTTTTTATAAGTATCTTCCAACAATACATCATTAGGAATATTGTTATTTTGTTTGAATAGGTATTGAACATGAGTTGCTTTTATAATATTACCTTTTTGTGCCTCATCAACAATAAATGCTTTTTCATCATGGCTAAAATGATGATGAGATTTAGGGTACATTTGCTGAACAATGAGATGATTTTTTTCACTTTCAGTTAGATAAACATCTTTAGCTGATTGATAAATCTCTTTACGTTTTTCCTCTCTACTTTCTAACTTATTCTTCTCATTGAGTAACGCTTTATAGTTAGTTTCAACAGTATTAACAAACTCTTGTTGACTATATCCTTTACTTTCAATTTCTTTTCTAAACTGATAATTTTCATCATAATTTTTAGCATAGAATTTCAATTGACGTCTCTTAATTTCATTTTTAAGTAAGTCATTTTGAATTTTACGACCAAAGGTAGACGCACTGTCAAACGTATTTTTAATTGTTTCTTTCGCCTCTGAATAGCCAACATCACGTTGATATCTATCAAATAAAATAGAATAACTTTGTTCATTTTTACTTACTTGTTCGTTAGCATTTTGAGTAAATAATCTAATTTCATTCTGTGCTTGTTCTTTCTCTTTATCACTGAATATTTGTGATACTTCACCACGATTATATCGTCTAATCTGTTCATTTTTTTGTCCGTAATAAGTAACGGGTTGGTACTCAATACCCTCTTTTTCACAACGTTTTTGCTCATTTTTTTCTAGTCGATATTCTTCTCTTGTCAGTGGAATTTCGGCAATTTTTTCTAACCCTTGATCTTCAAAAGAACGACTATCATATCGTCTTAAACTTTGTTCACGTTCTGAATATTGATTTAATTTTAATTCCCAATGCTTACGAACTTCTTTGAAATCAAAATCGGCAAAGCGTTCTTGTTTTCTAACTTTATTACCATTTTGATTTAAAATCGCATGACCGTTTTCATCATATCGTGTTTTCGTTTTTGTCTTTTTCCCCCAAGTACCGTCTGCATTAAAAGGTCTTTGAGTCAGTAACACATGAGCGTGTGGATTGTTCATATCATCTCTATGAATTGAAATATCAGCAACCATTCCTTTGTCTACAAACTCACTTTTTATAAAATCTTTTGTTAATTCTGTTTGTACTTCTCTATCAAAATCATTAGGTAAACTTAACAAGACTTCTTTGGCTAATCTAGGGTTTTTCGTTTTCGCATTATGCTTTTCAACTTTATCGACTTCATTCCATAAACGCTGTCTATCTTTCGTCCAATCAGGCGCATGTTGAGGGGTTAAAATCATGCTTTCAGGTTTTACTGTATGATTTCTAAACTTAATTTTTTCATCTGTACGTTCACTATATAATGCTTCGTCAGAACGATAAGATGCTGATGCAACGATATTTTTTGTTGCTCGATTAATATTAGTCACTCTCAACATAAAGTAACCTTTCTCCATGATTTTACCTCCTCTCTTTTTTGAATTTAAACCCCTGTGGGAACTATAATAATCAACCTGTAGGGTTGCCCATTTTTATGCCAATTTTTAATTTGCATGTAAATGGGCAGTGTCTTAAGAACTGGTTATATTATACCATGAACGTGCGACTTACCCAATGAATTATGATATGCTTTATATAGATAAATTAAGGGAGTTTTTTAATGTCTAAAATCAAACAAACAGATATTACAAAATTAAGTCAATTAGAACAACAAATTGAACAACTGAAAGAACAAAAGAAAAAACAAGAAGCACAACTATCTAATAAAATTGGTGGTTATTTTTTAAATAAACTTGATTTAAATATGATTAACTCTAGTGATGAATTGTATAAAATCATGGATAAAGTCATTGAAGAATTTAATAAAGATATGGAACAAAATAACAGCAACGGGAACAACGAAAATTTAACAGAAAACAAAATTAATTAGAATAGTAAGTGATATTATGGATGATTTTAAACATCTCAAAAAAACAAATGCTGCAATTGAAAAAGCTGAATTAAGAAAAAATAGAATAAAAAATTTAGATAGAAAAGAAAGAGCGCATAGACTGATTCGAAAAGGCGCCATGCTTGAAAAGTATTTTGAATGTGAGCATTTAAGTCCTGATGAAACAGAAGAATTGTTAAAGATTTATTCCAACTACATTAATACAAATAAACCCAATAAATATAAAAAGAAGTAATTTATCATACGTACAAATACTTGGAATTGCACTTGAATAAAATAACAGATAAGTTGTT
Organism: Staphylococcus sp. HMSC069E10; assembly: GCF_001809205.1. Taxonomy (NCBI): domain Bacteria; kingdom Bacillati; phylum Bacillota; class Bacilli; order Caryophanales; family Staphylococcaceae; genus Staphylococcus; species Staphylococcus sp. HMSC069E10. The sequence continues at coordinate 9,291 of NZ_KV796479.1, forward strand.
GAAGATAGTATCAAAAATATTAGTTTTACAATGTTTATATAAGTAAAAACAAGATCAAGAGAAAATGAAATTGAAAAATTAAAAGATGGGACTAAAACCGAAAAATTTTAGACCCATCTATGTACATAATTATATTTCCTTGAATATAAAGTTGGCCAAGAAAGCTTTAATCAAGTATTAAATAAAGAAGTGATTGGTAAATTATCCCGTCGCTTATTAAGCGTATGCACTTCAGCAAATTCAGATTTAAGAGATTTCATGAGATATCCTTGCATTGCTTCAACAGTTTCATTTTTTTGAATAAGCACGGCTTTAAAACGTTTAAGAACGTGAAGTATTTCTATTTCCATGTCTTCTAATAAGTAATATGTATCAATGGAGTTGTTGAAGGATGTTTTGGCTTTTAATAATACAGATTTAATAAGTTTAATTTCATCTACAGAAAAGTTATTTAAATAATTTTGAATACTTTGTGGTAGTTCTTCAAGTAGTTGAAATTTTAAAGCGTCATCATTAAATTTTGAATAGTAGTGATTTGAATGACTTGTGTGATTACTAGGATAATTTAATTTATTATCATTCAAATCATCCGTATCATTACTCTCAGTCTTAATATAATCAGTATCATTATAATCAGTATCATTAGACTGTGAATTTGGAAGTTCTTGACCACTTAAATTCACAGTTCTAGAACTTCCAAATTCATTGTTCTGGAACTGTGAATTTGGAAGTTCCTTGGTATGACTGGCTTTAATGTTATAATTAGGTTTTAATAGGTATAATCTATTTGGTTTATTAAGTCCAACACGTTCTTGAGTTAGTAAATTAAATTTTATTAACTCTTTTTTCAATTTTATAATTTTTTGTTCTGCATAACCTAAGTATTCGCACAAATGTTTATTACTGAAAATAAAGTAAATGTTATTATTTTTATCCACCCATTCATTTTGGAGGGATAATTCAAAACGATCTTTTAATAACGCATACATAATTTTGGCTTCTGCAGACATTTTCTTAAAATATGCATCTTCAAATAAATATTTAGGCAGTTGATAAAATCTTTCAGTTTTTACTTGTGATAAATTGTATTTTTCAAAATTGGGCATAATAAAAACCTCATTTCCATTTTTGGGATTGAGGTAATAAAACAATTTTTACGTAAGTTATATGTTTTGTGCTTGCACTTAGATGATTAGATATATATAATACAAGTATCAAAAAAATATATAAACAAACGAGTGCGAATCGTTTTATTACCGAGAGTCGATGCTACGCCAATAGCATCGACTCTTTTAATATTTATAAAGTAATATTAACACTTTCAATGGCGTATATAAAGAGTTTTAAATATAATTAAAAGTACACCTAAAACCACCAAATATATAATTCGTTATTTTAGTACCTAATTAAGAATCAAAAAAATTTATAGGTGGGTAATTAGGTATTTAGGTAGTTAATAGATAGTAAATTTATCGCTAAATGATGAAATAAATTTCATTAGATGGTAAAATTTAGGTACTAAATTAGGTACCTAAGGATGGTATTATGAAAACTATTAAAATGATTGCTGATGAATTAGGTGTAACTAAACAAACTATTGTTAATAATGCTAAAAGATTAAATATATCTTTTGAAAAAGAAAATGGAATTAATTATATTAATGATAATGATTATTTGAAAATTATAGAAAAAATCACTAAGAAAGAGAGAACAACCCAAAATAAAGAATCAGTAAAAAAAGAATTGTTTGATGAAAATACTGCAAAAGTTGAAAAGTATATATATAATAATTCAAATAGTTCTGAGACATTAAAAACAAAAGTAAACGAATTAGAAAAGCAAATAGAAATCTTTGAAACTAGAGCTAAAAATGATGAAAAATATATTGAGAATTTAACTAAACAATTAGATCAACAAAATAGCAATGTCAATACATTAAATAAATTATTAGAGAATCAACAAATTTTAGCTTTAGAAAGTAATAAAAAGATTCAAAAATTGGAAAATCAATTAGAGGAAGAGAGACAACTGAATTATTCCTTCGATAAATCTACTAACGATCGAAAAAACTTTGATGTACAAGAAGCATCATATACTTCTGATTCTGTAAATACTAATCAATATCAGAAAGAAGAAATAAATCCAGTGGTTCAATCTAAAGGTATATCTGAGAATCAACAAGATGGAGAAAAACAAAAAGAAAATGATAAAGGTATTGCTATAGAAGAAACCCAAACTAAAAAAGGTTTCTGGAGTCGTTTGTTTGGTGGCTAATGATTGTTTGAAAAAAATATATTAAATAAGCACTATAAGCAACTTAACTTATAGTGCTTTTATTTATATTAAAGAAACTTCTGATAATCTTTTCTTATGTCAACAGTTTCATAATATATATTGATATACACTACTGATAATAGGTTTTAATTAATATTAAGCGCATACTTTTTATGGATAGAATATTAGTATTACATATTTTTTGGGGTTCAAGAATATGCCCCGATTTTATATC
>NZ_KV796480.1:0-46732 GCF_001809205.1 Staphylococcus sp. HMSC069E10
CTAGATACTTTATGTCCCGGACTCTTTTAATTTGTAATCATTAAGGGTAAATATAATATATAGTGAGATAAGGAGTTGTGAAATTAATGAAACAATCAACGAAAAGAGTTATCATGACGGGCGTTATTGGCGGATTATTAAGTGGTGCAGTTAAAATGGGATGGGAAGCACTCATCCCTCCTAGAACGCCACAACGTGAAGAAGAACCACCACCAATGACATTACTGCATAAATTGAATTTACCTGACAATGTTAAACATGCTACGTACCGTTATAACGAGAACGATATACCTATAACTGTCATGGGTGTTCATTATGGCTTTTCAATTGCAAATGCTATGGTATATGGATTACTTGCTGAAAAGTGTCCAAAAGTGGCGACATTAAGAGGTACATTCTTCGGTATTTTGATTCATATTGCTTTTCATGAATATATACTGCCTAAATTAAATCTAACACCACAAGTTAAAGATTTACCTAAAGAAGAACGCATTTCAGAATTATTAGGTCATATTGTTTGGATGAATACGATTGATTTAATACGAAATAGTCATCGATAAATAAAAAAGGAAGCGCGTGATAGTCACGCGCTTCCTTTTTGATATAATTGATCTTATCAATGGTTAGAAGTGCTTGAGGATGTTTCTGAAGTAGTTTGACGCTTTGTTTCTATGCGTTGTCTTAATTTTTCTCCCTCAATTTTACCCACTTTCGCATAATGGCTATGAGCAAAATGCATTTGAATAATTAAAAAAGTTGCACTTATAGCCCAATATACACTTAACGCTGATGCTGAATGTAATGATGCATAAGTAATAAATAAAGGGGATAAGACCATCATGACATAATAAGATCGACGTTCATTTTTAGGATAATGAATTGAGTTGACAAGAGGTTGTATAAAATACATCACAGCTGCAATGATGGTCATGATTATGTCAGTATGCATTAAATTAAACCATAAAAAATGAGGATGCTGAGTAATACCACCACTTGTTGGATATTTAATTGACGTATATAGTCCGAGAAGAATTGGAATTTGAATTAAAATTGGAAATGTGCCAATTAAATTTTTAAAAGGATTGATTCCATACTCATTATATTTTTTCATTAATAATTTATTTGCTGCACGTCGTTCTTCAGGCGATTGAGCTTCTTTAATTTTTTCTTGAATTTTATTAATTTCTGGTTTTACGACCTCTGTTTTGCCACGAATAACATGAATATTTTTTACTTGAATACACATGAGTGGCATCAGTATTAAACGCAATATAAATACAATGACGATAATAGCTAAACCATAGTTTTCATTGAATGCATGTCCTAAGACATGAAGTAAAGCATCCATCGGTTTTACAAATACAGTATAAAATAGGCCGTGTTGTTCTTCTTTATGAGAATAGTCACAGCCTGCAAGCATTATTAAGGCCATCAGTAATAAGAACCATTTCTTTTTCATATTTAAACTCCTATACACTGGTCTTTAATAATCTTAGTCTTAGTGATATAAGCTTAACATAATAATGAAGAAAAGAAGAAATACATGTTTTAATAGATTATATTGGTCGTTTGGATTGCGTTATGATGTTTAGGATAAAATAACTCCATAGACTTGTCAGTAATAAGACGAAGCTAAATAATGTTATTTTCGCTTGTAATGGTAACCATGACATCATAAAACACCAATCAGAATTTGATAATAAGAGTGTTGGAAGTAAGTGGAGAATCGCTAAAATAAGTGTAAAAGTTAACAGCATCATACTTATTTTGATGAGTAATCCACGAGACATCGTTTTAAAATGAATAGACTTAAATTTAAAAATTAAACGATAGATTATTAGAAAAACACTTGCTACAGCTATTAGCAAAATGATAGTGATGATGATAAATAGGATATTCCACTGATTAATAAGATATTGTAACGTTTTAATATGTTGACCATTACTCATTTGTGTATTGAGATGCTGTGCAAGTTCGGCTACATTTTTTGAATAGCTATTAGCAAGGACTACAATGCCATAATCTTTTTTTGGATTTAAAATAATATATGAAGAATAGTTTTCAAGTGTGCCAGGATGATATACAATTGTTTCTGAATGATTATCATCAATAAACCAACCTGTTGCATAGTGAACGTCTTGAGAATTATCTATTGCTTTAACTTTAGGTTGATGTGTTAGTTGAACTAATGATGCTACCTTTTTTGGCGGATTAAGTTGAAACTTCAACCAAGAGGCTAAATCTTTCGTGTTAGTCATCATATAGGCAGCTGGATTATCTCCTAAATTAAATTCAGGACTATCAGCATAAGCTTTTCCTTTTTTGGTTACATACCCTTGAGCATCATTGTTCTTTTTCATATTACTTTCCTTTACAGTTGATTGTGTCATATGTAATGGAGTGAAAAGATGTGTGTTTAAGTAAGTCGCATATGATTGATGTGAAGCCTTTTGAACAATCAAACCTAAAATATCATAATTCATATTGGAATATTCAAATTGCTTGCCAGGTTTAGCATCTAAGTTACGTCCTTTGATACTATGAACAAGGCCTTCTAGACTGTTTGTGTCTTTTGTGATTTTGTCATCATTTGTGATGTCTCCTGAAATACCACTTGTTTGAGCAATCAATTGATCTACTGTGATATCTACTTTTTTATGATTATATTTCATATAGAAACCTGAAATATAATGACTGACTTTATCATTGAGATTGATTTTATGTGCCTCAACAAGTTGCATTATTGCATAACCCGTAAATGCTTTGGTATTTGAAGCAATTTCAAAACGCGTATTTGGTGTGACTTTGGATTTCTTTTTAATATTTGAAAAACCATAGCCTTTATTAAGAATCGTCTTATTATTTTTTACAATAAGAATGGACATTCCTGGAATATGATCGTCTTTCATTTTATTAACAATCATGTTATCGATATAACTTTGTGACGATGGACTAAACATTGAATAACTAGGTTTTAATTTAATAGCTATGGAAAGAATAATGATTCCTACTAATAAAATCATCCCAATCATGATAAAATTTTTTCTCATTTTCCCTTACTTCCTTACTTAATACTCCTTAAAATTAAACCTCTAAAAATAGTATAGCAAGTTTAAACTTAAACCGCTCTATACAAATATTAAATACTGTTGATACCTCTTTATAACTATTAAAAAAAGATATACTCTAAAAATATAATTGTAAAAAGTTACTTAAAATGTAATTTATACTATATTATTTCCACGTAAATGTATACTTTTTCACTAAATAGGAGTATATTTTATCCATTAAAAATGAATATAAAAAGAGGTAAGGATGGATTATGTTCACTCAATTTAAAAGACTTATTATTGGTAAGCCAAAAAAAAATAGAGACTTAAAAAATGAAAAAATAAGTAACTTTAAGGCTTTAGCAATTTTATCTTCTGACGCATTATCTTCAGTAGCTTATGGTCCAGAACAGATTTTAATTACTTTATCTATGGTTGGCGCTATTGCATCTTGGTATACATTACCTATTGCGGCTGCTGTTTTAGTGCTACTTGCAGCATTGATTCTATCATATCGTCAAATTATATATGCTTATCCTAAAGGCGGAGGAGCGTATATGGTTTCTAAAACAAATTTAGGAGAAAAATGGGGATTGCTTGCAGGTGGCTCTTTATTAGTAGACTATATTTTAACCGTCGCAGTAAGCATTTCATCAGGTGCGGATGCTTTTGTTGCAGCATTTCCAGGGTTATATCACTATAAAGTATTCATTGCATGTTTATTGGTACTATTTATTCTAATAATGAATTTACGTGGTTTAACAGAGTCAGCAACTGTGCTCTCTTATCCAGTTTATTTATTTATAATTGGATTAATAGTCATGATTGTTATTGGAACATGGCAAGTGGCAACCGGACAAGCAGAACCTCATATGCAGGCGACAGTAGGAACCGCAGTGCCAGGTGTCACATTATTTTTATTACTTAAAGCATTTTCTTCAGGTGCATCATCTCTAACAGGTGTAGAAGCCATTTCGAATGCAGTAACAAACTTTAAAGATCCTGGATCTAAAAATGCAGTTAAAACGTTAATTACTATGGGAATGATATTAGCTTTCTTACTTGTAGGTATTGTGGGATTAGCATATTGGTATGGTATTATGCCACAGACTGAAACAACTGTATTATCTCAACTTGCAATGAATATTTTAGGGCATAATGTAGGATATTATTTTGTACAAGTAACGACTGTCATGATTCTTGTCCTAGCAGCTAATACTGGATTCACAGCTTTTCCAATGTTAGCTGCAAGTATGTCAAAAGATAAATATATGCCACGTATGTTTAACGTAAGAGGAGACCGTTTAGGTTATTCAAATTCAATTATTACATTAGGCATTTGTGCAATGTTGCTTATTATCTTTTTCCATGGTAAAACTGAAAATCTTATTCCTTTATATGCAGTAGGTGTGTTTATTCCATTTACACTAGCTCAATATGGAATGGTTTTAAAATGGATTCGTGGTCGTGAAAAAGGATGGTCTACTAAACTTATTGCAAATGCTATAGGGGGTACTATTACTTTTATCGTATTTATGATTTTCTTAATTACGAAATTTAACCAAGTATGGCCAATCTTAATTTTTTTACCGATTGTTGTATATATATTTACGCGTATTAATAGACATTACAAGGATATTGCTGAGCAACTTAGCACAACTAAAATTGTTCAAGATATGCCAGTGGTCGATAAAAATCTAGCGATTGTACCCGTTAATACGATCACTACAGCATTAAATAAATCTATTTATTATGCACATATGATTGCAGATGATGTGATTGCTGTACATGTATCTTTCGGAGATCAAACTGATAATTTATTTATTGAAAAATGGAATAAACAATATCCAGATATTAGACTAGTGACGTTACACTCAGAATATCGCAGTGTCATTCGTCCGATTTCTCGATTTATCGATAAAATTAATAAAAAAGCGAATGATCAAAACTATGTCATCACAGTGGTTGTCACTGAATTTATTCCTAAAAAACCATGGCATAACTTTTTACACAATCAAACGAGTTTGCGATTAAAAATGCATTTATTCTATCAAAAAAATGTTATTTTAGCGACGGTTCCTTATAAATTACAAAAGTAGAAGAAAATAAAAAGAACTCGAGAGATACAGGTCTCTTGAGTTCTTTCTATATATTAATGATTTAATTCCTTGGCAAGTACAATTTCATTATAGTTAATATTTTCACGTAATTGTGCGGCAATTTCATTTGTAACTTTATTTCTAGAAATCAATTCATCTAAAATTTGACGTTGAGTATACAATGCATCTAATTTGGCATCATATTGTTGTTGAGTATTTAATTCATACATGAATTTATTTTCCTCACTTTGACGTTTTCGATTATGATGTTGTCTTAACTTACGTGATAATGCATAATATTGGTTGATAATTAAACTGACTTCGAGAACATTTGTGCTATTTTGTTCTTCTTGAAGTCTTAAAGTCACCTGACGATTAACAATACGTATGATGTGTTGTACTTTTTTAAAGTTATGTCTTAATTCTTTTCTGTCAGTATAGCGTTGTTGTTCAAATGATGATTGATTCACACTTTTACGTGAATCTTTTCGCGCTTTAAATCTAAGTATGATTAACTTACTAAAACGATTCAATTTCTCAATAAAAGACATTTCTCTAAATGATTGTGTCAATTCCATTACTTTGCGATAATCACTTAAATCTTTTTTAGTAATACGCTCCTGTTTAATTAACTGTTGAAGCGTCTCAGTTTCAACATCTTCTGCAATGTCTCTTAATCGATGTAATTCTTTCGTATTTTTATCATCACTTTCCATGTCGATTAAAAATGATAATTCATTAAAATATTGATTCAGAATAGGTCGATAATCAATATCTTTGTGTGTATCTGCTTTTTCTTTTAATGTGCGAATAACATGTTGAATCATGAAAATTTTAGCTGATTGATAACTCATACCTTTGAAGTGTGATTGTTGTTCGGATGGCGTAATGAATGGAAGGATCATTTGTGCAAAAATTAAACTGATAAGTACCATCATTGAAGCAATAAAGAGTAAATCATTTCTATGATCAAAGTTCTGATTGCCGTTAATAATGAATGGTAATGTTAATGCCATTGACAATGAAATCGTTCCATGAATGCCACACAAAGTCATAATAAATGCATAACGACTCCGTTTTGGTGGTTGTGTTTCTTCTTCGTCATCGAGATATGCTTCAACATTTTTCGGATAGTAAAAATCTTTGAACAAAACATAGACCCAAATAAATCTAAAGATATAGATGGCAAATGCTATAAGGAATGCTACCACAATTAGAAAAACTAAATTTTGTGGTTCATTACGTACAATTTCCAAAATAACTTCTGGCACAATATATCCTAAAACGACGAAGACAAAGCCATTTAATGCATAACTTAATGTATTCCAAATTTGATTATAGTTCATTTGTAATTCAGTTTGGGCGCGAATGAGACGATCTCGTTCTAAACCATGAATCAACCCAGCTACCACAACTGCAATAATCCCAGAAGCATGAACTTCTTCAGCAATAAAATAAATGACAAAAGGAGTAAGTAATTGGATGAAAGTCAATGTATTACTATCTTTTAAACCTTTATTAGAAGTGAGGTAAACACGTAAACTGACGACTAAAGCGCCAATTATTGCACCTACTAAAATACCAAGAAATGTTGAGAGTAGAAATTGACCAATTGCATTTATAGCTGAAAAACTACCTGTCACCAGAGCAGTCACTGCAATTTTAAAAGAAATAATACCTGCAGCATCATTTAATAGAGACTCTCCTTCTAAAATTGCCATAGACCCCTTGGGTAATACTTTACCTTTAGTAATGGCTGATACAGCAACTGCATCTGTCGGACATAAAATAGCTGCAATAGCAAAAGCAGCTGGCATCGGTAAATTAGGCCAAATCCAATGAATGAAAAAGCCAACCCCAATCACAGTTGTAAATACTAATCCCATGGCCATAAGCACGACAGGTTTTCGGTATTCTAAAAGCTTTTCTCTAGAAACATGTGTCCCTTCCACAAATAAGAGTGGGGCAATGACAGCCATCATAAAAACTTCTGGTTCAAATTTAAAATGTAGTGGAATGGGTAAGATGAATAGCGCTACACCTAAGGCAATTTGAATGAAAGCTGTTGGAATGTTGGGGAAGCGATGATAAATAATAGAACTAATGATAACGGCAAGTATAAATAATAAAAAAGCTTCTAACAATTCCATATGTATTGTGACTCCTTTCTTTTTTAAATACTTAATATTTTACCATGATTAAAAAATAATAAGAAATTTTAGTATATGTCATTCTTAAGACATAGAAAAGCGAAACTGAATTCAGTTCCGCTTAATAAAATATCTAATGATTGATTGATTCTCGAGGTTGCTGACGTGTTTTTTCAGCTAAATATTCAGCATTTTTCTTATACTTTTTATAGAACAAGAATAAGAATATAAACCAAACTGGTGAAATAAATATGGCTACTCTCGTATCAGCACTAAAGAACAATAACACAAATACAAACAAGAAAAATGCAAGAATAACATAAGCCAGTGCTTTACCGCCTAGAAGTTTAAATTTATTGTGTTTATGTTCTTCAGGATTTTTTCGTACATATATAATGTAAGAAATAATAATCATTGCCCAAACAACTATAAATAATACAGTTGAGAGTGTAGTGACATAAATAAATAATTGAATTGCATCTGGAAAGATAAAATTTAATAATGCGGCTAAAAGTAATGTCCCAGAAGATACAAGCATTGATAAGTAAGGCACACTATGATGATTTGTCTTACTTAACATTTTGGGTCCTAGTCCTTGTTTAGATAATCCAAATAAAATACGACTATTTGAATAAATACCACTGTTCGTTGCAGAAGCGGCTGCTGTTAATACGACAAAGTTAACAAGTCCTGCTGCAAAAGGTAAGCCAATCATACTAAATAACATTACAAATGGACTTGCATCAGGGTTAATCTTATTCCAAGGAATCACTGACATGATCACAAGTAAGCTTCCCACATAGAATAATAAAATTCTAACAGGTACATTATTAATTGCTTTTGGAATCACTGTGCGAGGATCCTTAGTTTCTCCAGCTGTAACACCTATTAGTTCAATACCGATAAATGAGTAGACAGCAATTTGGAATGACATTAAAAATCCAGCTGGTCCATTTGGAAAAATACCACCATGATTTACAAGATTACTAAAAGACGCATGTCCATATGACGTTTTAAATGAAAAGAAAATCATAACTAAGCCAACGATAATCATAGCAATAATAGTAATAATTTTTATAATAGAGAACCAAAATTCTAACTCTCCAAATAATTTTGCACCAAGCATATTAAATGAAATAAGTAAGAGTACGATAAATAATACAGTTAGCCAGTGAGGAACGTTTGGAAACCAAAAACTAAAATATTGTCCCATTGCCGTTAAATCAGACATACTTGAAACAATCCAAGATAACCAATATGTCCAACCAATGACAAAACCACCGAATGGTCCCAAATATTCGTTGGCAATATCTACAAATGAATTGAAACGTGTATTACTAAGTAATAATTCTCCAAGTGCTCTCATGAAAGCAAATAACACTATACCAATAATTAGATAGGTGATTAGTAGGGATGGCCCTGTTAACGAAATCGTTTGTCCAGAACCTAAAAATAATCCTGTGCCAATAGCACCACCAATTGCAATTAATTGAATGTGTCTATTACTTAATTCTCTTTCTAACTGTCTTGCCATAGACTTCCCCCTCAGAAAGCCACACGATAATTACGTAAGCGCTTTCTTTAAATTTTAAAAACTTGTTTAACAAAGTGGAAAAGAGTGAAGATCAATTTGTAATTAATTAGAATATTCAGATTTTTAAAAGTTTACTTTTTTAAATTTTGTTAAATATGTAACTTTGTTAAAAGTTAATTTTATTATACTCTTAATTTTCAAAAAAACAAATGTGTGTATACAACTATGAAAAACAGAATAATTTATATTTATAATAATCTATGGCATAATAGATAAAATTTAAAAATGTATTAGAGGAGTAGAGGAATGAGAATCGGAGCGATTTCTGATCTACATATAGACAGACATCCTAAACTAAAATCAAATGTATATCTAGAAACATTGATTAAAGTAGTTCAACATAGAGAGATTGACTTACTATTAATTGCAGGAGATATTTCGAATTATTTTAGAGATAGCTATCAATTTATTAAAGATTTAAAAACTGCTTTACATATTCCCATATTATTTGTTCCAGGAAATCATGATTATTGGAAAGCAGAGGATGGAACGACATCTCAAGATATTTATGATTTTTATAGAACAAAGCCAGAGTGTTTGTTGGATCATCCATATGTAATTAATGATAATTGGGCTATTGTAGGCCATACTGCTTGGTATGATTACAGTTACGCTGATAAAAAGTTTGAAGAAACTCGATTAAAAAAAGGGAAATATTATGGGGCCACTTGGCAAGATAAAGTGAAAATCGATTGGGATGAAGATGATACGATTTTATCCAAAAAGGCGGCTAAGCATGTTAAACAAGAATTGGAGCAACTTCAAGATAAACAAATTATTTTAATGACACATATTGTGACACATTCTAAATTTGTAGTACCTACCCCTCATCGTATTTTTGATTTTTTCAATGCATTTATAGGTACATCAGATTTCGACCGATTATATCAACAGTTTCCGATTAAATACAGTATTATGGGGCATGTTCATTTTCGTAAATCTTTAGTAGAAAATAATATAACCTTTTTATGTCCTTGTTTAGGTTATAAAAGAGAATGGCGAACAGCAGATATATATTCAGAAATGAATCATGCATTAATAGACTTTGTAATAGAATAAAAAAGAGCAAGAAACGACGTTCAGAAGACAGTCGCTTTTTGCTCTTTTAATTTATGGTTTTACATAGATACATTTTTTACCAGGGGCGTTAAAGCTACGCTCCATGAATTCTTTTTTAATTTTTATAATCTGGAAGCGATTAGGTACTAATGCAGGCACAATTATTTTTCTTAAAAAGTGACTCCATAAAGGATCAATATAATAGTAATGTGTGTCGTCATATCCAATAAGTAATGTAACGTGAATGTTAGACACAAGCTGACGCGTGTGGTTATCAAATTTAAACGTTTTACGTGAAGGTTTTTGACCTAAGCTTGTATGATACATAAGAATCGGTTGTCCTTGATCAATCACAGTTTCTAATTCTTCTAAATTCGTACCAGTGCCATCTACGATACGTGAATCAAATGTTTGTAAATATGGAACATAAGCAGAAGGGAAAATCGTTTGGTGATGACCAAACTTAACAAGTAAATGGTGACCAACATAGCCTTTATAGGGATTATTTGGATGCGTAGGCCAATGTTTCATAATATCAGTAGCTTTAATATTATGATGATTATATTGTAATAACATAGCTGCAGAAACGCCTTCACAACCCATAATCATAGGGATTGGAAAAAGTTGACTTTTAGGCGTAACTGATAATAATTTTTTATTCATTAACGTTCTCCTTTATGTCAGTAAAACATTGTTTTAAAGTAAATTTATTATATACCTTGATTAGAGTAGCGTATAATCATTTGAATTCTTTGTATTAACAAAATGTGGGTCAACATATTTAAGACAATAAGAAGAATGTTGATATAGTAATTGATGTTAAAAATTCAAACCCAAAAGTGATTAAAGATATCATGCTTAAAATGTATCTTATTCATATACTAATTTTTAATATGCAACAGAAAGATTGAACAGTTAATATAAAATAAAATTGGGAGTTATGCATTTAAAAATGAATATATGCAAACTCCCAAGTATTATTTTATTTTGCGGCATGAACAATATCATTTATGTTATGTTTATTGCGTCAAAAATCTTTATTGCACATTATACCGATAGATAACATTAAAGGACCTGCTTTCTTTTGATTCTGTAGATATGGGTTTAGTCCTTAAGATGTCATAGCTTCTTATTTAATCTGATTGTGTTAAAAAAGTAAGTCAATCTTATTTTTCTAGGATGCATGTTATCGTTAATACAAATTAAAATTTATTAAATAATACGTGATTTTCAAGATGTACATGTTCATGTGTTTCACGTTCTAAATGTTCAAGGCGTGTGTAGACTAAACGCCAAGTATTACATGCTTCACTAGGTGGCTGATACTGATTTGTTAAATCGCTCATTTCTTCTAATAGATGTCCAGTTTGAGTATGATCTTCAACTAAACTTTCAATAACCTGATGCGCATTCTTAACTTGTTCACCACGTGCAATTTTAATGAGTAATGGAAAATCATGATTATCTTCTTTATCCATATGTTCAAGCATACCATCACGATACTGGCGATATAACTCTTGTAATTGAAGTAAATATGGATGGTTTGGTCCATGAACTTTTGCAATTTTAGTGACATAAGGTGAAAGGTTTTTAAATTCTTCATGCATTGTTTCATGGTAACGTGATTGAATATATTGAATTAAGGAAGGGACATCTAAATATTTAACGTTGATATTTCCTGTTGAATGTACAGGTAAATGATTAATTTCTTCTATAATTGTATCGACATTTACTTTTTTATTTTTTACTGCATTTTTAATTGAGATATTTCCACCACAACAAAAATCTATTCCGTATTTTCTGAAAACATCCGAACTTAATGGAAAATCAGTAACGACATTAGCAACAATTGAATCTTTAGTGACCATAAATAAATCCTCCTTATTTAACTATAGTTTATTATAGTAAATAATAATCATTTTCAATTAGAGAAGAATAAGTTGTCATGTATTTGTTGAAAAGTCATTACAAATTTGTGAATGTTAAAAAATACTTGAGATATAATAATTGTCTCAAATATTTTTTAACATATTAGCAGTCGATGTTTATATTAAAAATGGATGCTAGATTACGTTTATTAATATAAGAATATATTAGATACGTTGATATTTTTTAAAATATAAAAATTGAAGTAAAACTATGAGAATTGCTGTGATAACAATTACTGTGAGATAAGGCATTACATTATACTGTCCTTTAAGACCAACTAAAGGAGACACTAGACCACCAAGGATAAATTGGAATAAACCTAGTAAACTAGAAGCATTTCCACTTCCACCAGTACGTTCTTCCATAGCCATTGAAAATCCTAAGGGGCCGATTGAAGTGACAGGACAAACATTTAAAAAGAAAGCGACTAATAAGAGCCACAATGGACCTTGTAATATCAAAGTAAATACAACGAGAAGTACACCAATAAGTTGAATGAAAGTCAAATAAATTAAGATTTTAAAACGATGTATACGTTCAACAAGCAAAGCAACGATTTGACTCACAACAATTAAACCAATGCCATTGATTGCAATCATTACGCTAAATTGTTGAGGCGTCATATGGTATATTTTCTGAGTGATAAACGGAGAAGCAGATGAAAAACTAAATAACATAACATAAGTTAATCCTTGTAAAAACATTGGAATAATAAATCTTGGTCGTTTAAGCAAACGTCCAAAGTCAGAAAATATATGTTTGAAATTGGCAGTAACATGCTCAGAATGATGTGTGGTCGGCATATTGAAAGTAACGCCACATAACATGATTATGCTAATAGCTGTTAAAATAACAAAGATAATTCTCCATGAGCCAAGAGAAAGCGATAAACCTCCAAGTAATGGCATTAAAATAGTTACTATACCATTTACAACCATAAGAGAAGCAAGAAATTTAGCTAGAGTATTTCCTTGGTAATAATCTCCTGCGAAAGCTTTAGCGATAACAATAATACCTCCGGCAGTTAATCCTTGTACCAAACGTATCAATAAAAATAGTGGAAATGTTGTAATAAATATCGCACCACATGAAGCTAAAACGAATACACTAAGAATTATTAGTGCAATTTTTTTTCGACCGAATACATCTGATAAAGGTCCGAATATAAACTGTCCAAGTGCTAGGCCAATCATTGCAAAGGATAGGGTAAGTTGTATGCTTGACGTTGATGTATTAAATTGTTGCTGAACTGCTGGTAAAGCGGGTAAATACATATCTATAATCATTGGACCAAATGCTGTCATTGTTCCTAGAACAATGAGTAATAGCATCGGCAATTTAGTATGTGTTGAGTTATGCATAATTGTACTCCTTGAAAAGATTTGCAATGTACATTATATAGGTTTTTGAGAAAATATGTAATTTCAAATATAAAAAGCTCTAAAAAGATTGATTTAATCAATCTTTTTAGAGCTGAAATTTGTCACAATACATAAGAATATTAATTATTATTACCAAGAATACTGTTTAGTTTTTTCTTGATATCATCTACTTTATTATTGACATCATCTAATAGCGCATTCACTTTGTTTTCATTTGCGTTGTTTTGTTGTGCATTATTTGCTTCTTTTAACTTATTAACTTGGTCTTGATAAAATTGAGTTAATTTAGAGTCTTCTTTAGTAATCTCATTATTTTTTAATTTATCAATTTGAGATTGTATTTGTCTAAGACGTGATTCAGTGTCTATTTTATCTTTAATATCATTTTTTGCATCTTCAACTTGTTTCTTGATATTATCGCTTTGATTTTGAACTTCTTGTTGATAATTTTTAGATACATCATTTGTTGCATTATACGTATGTTGTTTATTGTCCGATTCCTTTTTATGATCAATATAAGATTTAGTCGCAAAAATGCCAATAATTAAAAGAAGAATTGCAATAATAGCGATTAACCAACGTTTTGATTTTTTATTTTTTTCATTCTCTTCTTCTAGTAATTGTTCACGTCTAAAGTCACGATCGTTATAGTAACGGTTAGCATTTTCATCATAATCGCCCTGATTTTGATGATGATACTCTTGACGAGGTTCATTTCTTCTGTAATTTTCTTCACTTTGACGTCTCTGTTGACGTTGTTGATACTCGCGACTTTTTTGATTACGTTGTTGATATTGATCATCGTATTGATATGAATCTTTGTATTTTTCAGTACGTTTCATAGATTTCACCTCTTTTTAATCATTTAACTTAATTAATCGAGCAATATTTTCAGCAGTTTGTGTTAAGAATCGTTCTCCATTTTCTAATAAATAGGGGAGTTCTGATGGCGTTTCTATAATGCTAAACACAGTATCAATTCCATGTTGATATACGGCTTGATAATTTTTTCCTAAACTACCGCATATACCAATAACAGGTAAGTCGAATTGTTTGGCTGCTTTTGCCACTCCGATAGGTGTTTTACCATAAATCGTTTGTACATCTATTTTTCCTTCTCCTGTAATAACTAAATCGGCATCTTTAATGCTTTGAAGAAATTGCGTTTCTTTTAAGACAATATCGATGCCATTAGATAATGACGCATTGAAGAAAGTGAGAATACCAGCTCCTAATCCACCGGCAGCTCCAGCACCAGGTATATCTTTAACACTGATATGATATGCTTTCTCTATCATATCATGATAATTTGCGAGTGCGGAATCCAACTTTGGTATCATCTTTTCAGTTGCTCCCTTTTGTGGTCCGTAAATATATGTTGCACCATTAGAACCTAATAAAGGATTTGTAACATCACATGCCACTTCAAAGGTAACGTCGTTTAATCTATAATCTAATTTTGACGCATCTATATGAGTTAAATGAGCAAGAGCGCCACCACCAAGTTCAATTTCTTCATTATCAGAGTTTAGAAATTTTACGCCAAGAGCGGTCAGCATACCACTACCACCATCATTTGTTGCACTCCCCCCTATGCCTAATATAATTTTAGTCACATTATGGTTTAGAGCATCTTTAATTAATTCGCCAACGCCAAATGTTGTAGTAATTAAAGGATTACGTTCATCTGTACGAATTAAATCTAATCCTGAAGCTGCTGCCATTTCAATAATAGCCACATGATTATCTCTCGAACGAGCATAAGATGCAGTCACTTCTCTAAAAAGTGGATCATGTACTTTAATGCTATGAATTGTCGCATCTAATGCTTCTATTAAAGCTTCGGTTGTACCTTCGCCACCATCTGCCATAGGGATAACCTCTGTTTTAAGCGCATCACCGAATATATTTTTAAAACCCTGTTCTATAGCTAATCCAGCTTGTTTAGCAGACATACTCTCTTTAAATGAATCTGGCGCAATAACCATTTTGTTTATGTTCAACGAGATCACTTCTGATTAAAATTATAAATAAAAAACTAAATTAAAATGATTTAATGTTTAAAATATAAAAAAAGTATATAATGGTATTTAATTAAATAGAATTGATTAAACACTATAATGTAACATTATTGTAGTGGAGGAGTAGTGTAAATGTCTAACTTTAAACAACACGAATTTTACATCTGGGTCATAGGGTTATTATTATTTTACGGTTACTTAGGTTTAATTATTCCTTTACATGGAATCGATTGGTTTTTTGGAAGTCATCAAGGCATAAGTACCTTTTATCATCATTTTGATAATTTGAATGGACGTTATATTAGTAATTTAATTGAACTTGTAGCAGTGCGTTCGGTAATATTACGTATGATTATGTATTCAATAATATCAGTAAGCATTATTTTATTAATACTCAAATTGATACGCCAAACATTTTCAATCCGTCATCTCATGCTTGCAACTATGTTATTGCTTATTATACCTAATTCAGTTTTTTCAGAGAGTTATGGAAGCTTTGGCTACTTTTTTAGTTATGCTTTTGGAATGATATGTGTTCTCTATAATTTGTATTTTATAAGTCAAATTTTATTTATAAAAGATGAACTAAAAATGTACAATGTCATTTTATTTTGGATCAGTTGTTTCAGTGGGCAATTATTTGCTGAATCATTAACTTTTTTCGTTAATTTGGCTTTATTCACGACATTAATTGCTTATTTTGTGTTAAAACGTAAAATTAACTTTAATTTATTAATAGGGTTTCTATTATCATTATGTGGTACATTAATCATGTTGATTAACCAGACGTACATTAATTATCTAAGTGACATTCAAGCAATGAGAGCACACATTGATGGCTTAGGTTATGTTCATAAATTAAGAGTTACAATATTAAATGACCTTCCACGTTATATGTTTTTTAATCATATTATCATAGTGTCTATGATTGCGATTGTTATAATTGGGTTACTTATAAAAAATACTCGCTTTCAAACGTTTTCTAAAATCAGACAAATGATATTAATGATTGGTATACTTGTATTGCCTATATACAAGATATTTATTTTTGAACCCTTTAATTTTAATCAAACAACTTTGATTACAAGTTATGGTCTAATTAATTTCTTATTATGTTTTAGCTTTTTCGTCAGTATAAGTATGGCTAGTTTTATTATAGTTACAGATAGCTACTATCGTATTATTTTAATAGTTGCTTTTATTTCTATTATTTTAAGTGCTATACCTATCTTTTTCATTTCAGAGGTAACGTCTCAACAGTTCTTTATTGTATATATAATGTGGTGTGTGATATTGATTACTTTAGTTACTGAATTACATACTTTAAAACAAAGCTATGATAATATTCTTAAAATTTGTGTAGGATGTTTATTATTCGTATTTATTGCTATTTTTACGATTGTGCATTTTAAATATGAAGCTAGATTAAATAATATTCAAACTCAAATTCAACAACATAGAAATGAAATTATTGTAAAACATTTGCCATTTGAGACATATTTCTATGAAATGACTCCAACTGAAGAAATCGAAAAGGAAAATTTCAAAGAGTACTATCAAATTTCAAATAATAAACAACTTAAAATATTGCCGTTTGATATTAATGTAATAGAAGACAGAGGAGATTAACTATGAAGTTAAAACAAACGCACTATGAAATAATTAAATTCGTCATAGTGGGTGGGATTAATACACTTGATTATTATTTAGTGTATCTCATTTTACTAAAATTATTACACATTCACTATATGGTGAGTCATATTATTGGATTTATAGTAAGTTTTATTATTTCTTATTATTTAAATTGTTATTTCGTTTATAGAGTTAAACCAACCCTTAAGAAATTTTTAAGTTTTCCATTAACACAAGTAGTAAATATGGGAATGCAATCTTTGTTTTTATATATCTTTGTAAGATGGTTTAATTTCCCTTCTGAAATTGCACCGTTTGTAGGACTTATCGTTACAATTCCGATTACTTTTATATTATCTAAATGGATTTTAAAAGACTAAAATTTAAAAAAGAGCTAGAATTGTGTACTTCTAGCTCTTTTTTTTATAAATAGGAAATTAGGTTTGACTAAAAAATTAATTAGCTTATTTTTATAAAAATGATAGAAATAAAAAAATATTGTAATTCAAATTTTGATAGTACATACTAGTAATACTAAGTGTTTAAGGTGGTTAACTAGATATGACCCAAAACGAAAATCTTAAATTGGCGCAAAGAGGCGCTTATTTAAGTTTAGTTGTTTATATCGTTTTATCTGTTGCAAAATATATTACTGGATATGTGTACGATTCGGCAGCTGTAAGAGCAGATGCATTGAACAATATGACTGATATTGTTGTATCTATCGCTGTTATTGTGGGGTTAAAGATTTCAATTAAGCCAGCTGATAAAAATCATCCTTATGGTCATTTGAAATCTGAAAATATTTCAACGCTTTTCGTATCATTCATTATTATGTTTGTAGGTATCCAAGTAGTGATTGAAAATGCACCTCGAATGTTGACAAATGAACACCATATTCCAAATTTTATTACGATTATTATTAGTATGATGAGTGGTGTCATTATGATTGGTGTTTATGCTATTAATCATAGACTTGCAAAACAAACTAAAAGTAGCTCATTAGACTCGGCCTCAAAAGATAATTTATCTGACGGTTTAGTCAGTATTGGTACTGCTATTGGATTATTATTTACACAATTTGGTCTACCTATTATTGATGTGATACTTGCTACTGTATTAGGATGTTTAATTATTTATACTGGGTTTGGGATATTTAAAGATTCAATTTTTGCATTGAGTGATGGATTTAAGGAACAAGATTTAGAAGAATATCGAAGTCTTGTTCAAGAAGTTACAGATGTAAGAGAAGTAAAAAATGTAAAAGGACGTTATCACGGCAGTAGCATTTTTTTAGATGTAACGATTGTAGTTGATGCAAATTTATCATTACAAGAAGCGCATGATATTTGCGATAGAGTAGAAACACATTTAGAACATAATGGTATATCGTCTGTATATGTTCATCCAGAACCAAATACATTAAATGAGAAATAAAAAAGAGCGGGAGTATACTCCTGCTCTTTTTTGATTCAATTTACCACCAACCATTTGATTCTCTAAAACGTATCGCTGCTCCAATTGATCCATAACGTTCTTTTGCATATTGAATCATGCCTTTAGTTTGGGTTTCCACTGATCCATACCCCCATGATTGGTTAGTTTGGCCTAATCCATGGTATTGACCATTTGATGCATTAGGGTTACCGCCGGATTCAGGAAGTACAATTTTCTCCCACATTTCTTCTGTGCCTCCAGCAGCTAAGAAACGTTGATATACTGATTGTGTACGACTTGAAGTACTAGAAGTTGTCGCGTTTGAACTTGATATATTTAAATTAGATGTATGACTTTGATGATATTGGTATTGATGTTGTTGAGAAGGGGATGTTGATACCTCTTCTGCGTGTGCCTGGCCACTTTCTAATCCAGCGGCACCTAATGAGAGCATGGTCATTAATGCAAAAATTGATTTTTTTATGATAAAAAACTCCTTTGTGATTTGGATATTAATGTTCGAATTAAAACATTGCATCCCAATAAATCTAGATGTTGACTACGGTATGTTCACTATAACAGTTAATTTAATGACATAGGTTACTGTCATATCAAGAATCATTATCAAATATGAACACGAAGTAACAAATATCTCAAACGTTTATCATATATTCCGAATTAAATTATAAGTAGTCCTATTATGAAAAAAAGTGAAATAGTTCTATAATAATGGTGTAAAGATAAATAGATATTAAATTAAATAATGAGGAAAGTATTTATAATTCAATCGTTATACTCATTAACTTTCTATTAACCTAAGGAGTGTTATATTATGCCAAAATTAATTTTATGTCGCCATGGACAAAGTGAATGGAATGCGAAAAATTTATTTACCGGTTGGGAAGATGTTCAACTGTCAGAACAAGGGAGAAATGAAGCCATCACTTCAGGTAAAAAATTAAAAGAAAACAAAATTGAAATTGATGTTGCTTATACTTCTTTATTAACAAGAGCATTGGAAACGACTCAATATTTATTAGCTGAATCTGACCAAGAATGGATTCCCGTTCATAAAAGTTGGCGCTTGAACGAACGACACTATGGAAAATTACAAGGGTTAAATAAAGATGATGCCCGTAAGGAATTTGGTGAAGAACAAGTTCATCAATGGAGACGTTCTTATGATGTATTACCGCCAGCACAAACTGAAGAACAACGTCAATCTTATTTAAATGATCGTCGTTATCGTCATTTAGATCATCGTATGATGCCTTACTCTGAAAGTTTAAAAACAACATTAGAGCGTGTCATTCCAATTTGGACTGATCATATTTCACAACATTTATTAGATGGGGATACTGTACTTGTAGCAGCACATGGTAACTCTATTCGAGCATTAATTAAATATTTAGAAAACGTATCAGATGAAGACATTATAGGCTATGAAATTAAAACTGGCGCACCGTTAATTTATGAATTAGATGATGATTTAAAAGTAACTAATCATTATTATTTATAAAAGTGTGAGCAAGAATTTTTATTTATTGTAATATAGTAGATACAATAAAAGGCTAAAGCATTAAAGAAGTGCTTTAGTCTTTTATTAATGTAGTGGAGTAAGATTGTTTGTAAAAATAGTTAAACGGTTTTAACTAACGTCGATATTGCTTAATCATCTTTAATGCACGTTTGCGTGTTTTAATATTAGAACTTTTTAAGTTGCGACGTGCAGTTTGTAAATCTTGTTTCATAAATAGTCCTCCTTTTTATAAAGAATAAAGGAAAAGATGGTTTATGTAAATAGTAATTATTACGATTTATAAAATAAAAATAAGGAGATGATACCATGTCGCATAGTAAAAAGTTAATTATGATTTTCACTATGCTATTAGGTGGTTTTTTTGGTTTATTAAATGAAACCTTGTTGACCACAGCATTACCGAGAATAATGAAAGATTTTCATATTGCATATTCTCAAGTACAATGGCTCACAACAGCCTTCTTACTAACAAATGGAGTAGTTATTCCATTATCTGCATTTATTATTCAACGTTATACAACAAGACAGGTCTTCTTAACTGGAATTATTATATTCTTTCTAGGCACTTTACTAGGAGGATTTAGCCCTAATTTCACTACTTTATTAATTGCAAGAATTATCCAAGCATTAGGTTCTGGTATTATGATGCCACTAATGATGACGACTATATTAGATATATTTGAACCGCACGAACGTGGAAAATATATGGGGATGTTTGGATTAGTGATTGGTTTAGCACCAGCGATTGGACCTACATTATCTGGATATTTGGTTGAATACATTAATTGGAGAGCATTGTTTTATGTTGTAGCTCCAATTTCAGCAGTGACTTTTATACTTGCTTTAATTTTTATTAAAAACGTTGGAGTAAAAGTAAAAGCGCCCATTGACATGCTATCCATTATCTTATCTATTATCGGATTCGGTGGTATGTTATATGGGGTAAGTTCTATTTCTCAGAAAGGTTGGAATGACCCAGTCGTTCTGAGCACTATTATTTTAGGCATTATTTTTGTAGTTTTATTTATTTGGAGACAAGAACGACTTGAAACCCCTCTATTAAGTTTTAAAGTATTTAAAAATAGTCAATTCGCAGTGGGTATTGCTATTATGGCTGTAACGATGATTTCAATGATTGGATCTGAAACGGTCTTACCTATGTTTGTACAAAATGTGTTGCAACGTACGCCTGTTGATTCTGGTTTGATATTGTTACCCGGAGCAATTGTAATGGCAATCATGTCCATCATATCTGGGCGTTTATATGAAACGTTTGGAGCACGAGTACTTTCAATGATAGGTATGATTATTGTAACGATTACGACGTCCTACTTTGTAGTGATGGATGAGCATACGTCAACAATTGTTTTAGCAACTATTTATGCGATTCGTATGATTGGTATTGCTTTAGGGTTAATGCCTGTAATGACGCATACAATGAACCAACTAACTCCAGAATTAAATGCTCATGGATCTTCAATGACAAATACGATTCAACAAGTAGCGGGTTCTATTGGTACAGCTGGTTTAGTAACAATTTTAAGTGTAGCAAGTCAGCATTTTAAACCGACACCAAGTGATTATCAAGGAATGGCTAAAACAGAGATGATGAAACATATTCAAACAGACGCAATGATACATGGTTATCATTCTGGCTTTTTATTTGCAGTGATTATCACAGTCGTTAGTTTATTATTAACTTTTTTACTTAAACGAAAAAAAGATATAAATGAAGAAAGTTATTAACCTCATATCTAAACATTCTATTTTATTTAATAGTTTAAATAGTTATTGACTATTCATAGTGATGAGATTAGAATTAATTTATTCTGACTAATTTAATAGGAATATGGAGGAGTTATTAATGAAAAGACTTTTATTTGTAGCTTTGACACTTATTTTTGTATTAGCCGCATGTGGTAATAGTGATTCATCTGACAAAAATAGTGATTCAAAATCAAGTAGCAGTAATAGTGATAAAAAAACATTACGTGTAGGAACTGAAGGGACTTATGCACCTTTTACTTTTCACAACAAAAAAGATCAGTTAACTGGTTATGATATTGATGTAATTAAAGCTGTTGCGAAAGAAGAAGGATATAAACTTAAATTTAATGAAACATCTTGGGATTCAATGTTTGCTGGTTTAGATGCAAAACGTTTTGATGTCATTGCAAACCAAGTGGGTATTAATAAAGAAAGAAAAGAAAAATATAAATTCTCTAACCCTTACACTTATTCAAGTGGTGTCTTAGTTGTTCGTGATGATGAGAAGAATATTAAATCATTTGATGATGTTAAAGGTGAAAAATTAGCGCAAACATTTACTTCTAACTACGGAAAACTTGCTAAAGATAAAGGTGCTAACATCACTAAAGTAGATGGTTTCAACCAGTCTATTGATTTATTATTATCTAAACGTGTGGATGGTACTTTTAATGATAGCTTATCTTATTTAGATTATAAAAAACAAAAACCTAATGCTAAAATTAAAGCAATCAAAGGTGATGCAGAACAAAATAAATCAGCATTTGCATTCTCTAAAAGTGTTGATGATAAAGTTGTTTCTGATTTCAACGATGGTTTGAAAAAACTTAAAGAGAATGGTGAACTAGCAAAAATTGGTGAGAAATGGTTCGGTGAAAATGTTTCTGAGCCTAAATAGTCAACAACAACACGCATTAGATGCAGCAACTCAAGCATTTGGACCCATGTTGGAAGGTTTAGTAAAATACTCTATTCCAATTACAATTGTGACATTTATTTTAGGTTTGATTATCGCTTTGTTTACGGCGTTAATGCGTATTTCGTCTAGTAAAGTATTAAGAGGAATTGCACGTGTATATGTATCTATTATTCGTGGGACACCAATGATTGTACAACTCTTTATTATCTTTTATGGTATTCCAGAACTTGGACGTCTAATTACTGGAAATGCGGAGGAACAATGGACATTGTCTTCTGTTGTTTCAGCGATTATTGGATTGTCTTTAAATGTAGGTGCATATGCATCTGAAATTATCCGTGGCGGTATTATTTCTATTCCAAAAGGCCAGACAGAAGCGGCATACTCTATTGGAATGAATTATCGTCAAACGATTCAACGTATTATTTTACCTCAAGCGATTCGTGTTTCAGTTCCAGCTTTAGGTAACACATTCTTAGGATTAATTAAAGACACTTCATTATTAGGATTTATCTTAGTAGCTGAAATGTTCCGTAAAGCGCAAGAAGTTGCTTCTACAACATACGAGTACTTTACAATTTATATTCTCGTAGCTGTGATGTATTGGGTTGTTTGTTTTATTATTTCAGTCATCCAAGGCTTCTATGAATCATATATTGAAAGAGGGTATAAGGCATGATTGAGTTATCCAATATTCATAAATCTTTTAATGATAAAGAAGTAATTAAAGGTATTGATTTGAATGTAAAAAAAGGCGAAGTTGTCACATTAATTGGTCGTTCCGGTTCGGGTAAGACTACATTATTGCGTATGATTAATGCGTTAGAGATTCCGACTGAAGGCAACGTTACTGTGAATGATAAAACTTATACTGCTAAAGATAAGAAATCTCAAATTGAAGTACGGAAACAATCAGGGATGGTATTCCAAAGTTATAATCTTTTTCCACATAAAACAGCTTTAGAAAATGTGATGGAAGGTTTAGTAACTGTAAAGAAAATGAGTAAATCAGAAGCTAGAGATAGAGCATTAGGCTTACTTGAAAAAGTAGGTTTAACACATGTTAAAGATCAACGTCCTCATGCACTCTCTGGTGGTCAGCAACAACGTGTGGCGATTGCGAGAGCGTTAGCGATGAATCCTAAAGTGATGTTATTTGATGAACCTACATCTGCACTTGATCCTGAACTTGTGAATGATGTGTTGAAGGTTATTAAAGAATTAGCAAATGAAGGCATGACGATGGTGATAGTTACTCATGCAATGCGTTTTGCAAAAGAAGTATCTAATAAAGTTGTATTTATTCACGACGGAGAAATTGGTGAAGAAGGGTCTCCTGAAGAATTATTTAATCATCCTAAAACTGATGAATTAAGACGTTTTTTAAATGTAATTAATAAAAATTAAAAAAGAATCGTCGTTTAAGATATTTCATCTTGAACGACGATTCTTTTTATTGAATAATGCTTTCTTTCTTCAGATAAATAGACTTTAGAAATGTTTATTATTTTAAACTGATAGTAAAACAGTAAGCTCAAATTGAAGTACTTTATTCTCATATTGATTAAATGTCATAACTTCAACGGTTAAACTACCAAATTGTTTTTTTAATTTTTTATCTAAAACTTTAACTTTTACATATAAGTTATCATTTGGATAGACAGGTTTAATAAATGTTACATTATTTAAATGAGTCCCTGCTATGATGTCTTCTTCATATTTATTTTCTTCAATCCAAAGTTTAAAAGAAAGAGAAAGGGTATGCATACCTGATGCTATAATCCCATTATACATTCCTTGGCCTGGTTTTTTCTTATCTAGATGCATATATTGAGGATCAAATTGATGAGCAAACTCTAATATTTCTTCCTCAGTTATTTTGTAATGTTTACTAGTGAATGTATCCCCTATAGAAAACATATTGTATTTCATAGTTATATGCCTACCTTAAAGTATACTTATAATGCAATGATTATCTTCTATTTTTAATCCATTGTTGAGTATGATAAAGAACAGGTTTAATTGGCTTAATGAAGTCACCAATATATTCATAAACACCAGCATTAAAGCCTTTTTTGAACTGTTGAACACCATAATCTTCAGCATTTTCACTAAAGTCTCCAGTAATACCATAGAAGTTGTAACGGTCAATGTTATGCTCTTTAGCAAATTTAATCATTTCCCACTGTAAACGATAGGCCCCCATATATTCATTATATTTTGGATTAGAACCACTAGATAAATAATATACTTCATGTTCATTGTAGATATATAATGCAGCTGCTAGATTTAATACTTCACCTTCTGCTGCAATTTTATCTTTTGTTTGGTTTATTTTACGTTCATTGCTATCAAATTGTTGTTGAAGTTGATTGCGTTTATTTTTGTTCTTTTTAGAGTTAGGGCTTTCTTTTAAAGCTTCTTCAATTTCAGTAAGTTGTTTTGTTAAATCCTCATGTTTATGTTGTAGAGTAGACAAATAATCTTTTAAATCGATATAAGCTAATTTTAGCATGGCATGATCTTTATATGTTTTTTGCATTTCATAGAAATAAGGCTCATCTCTAAATTTAAAGCCATGTTTTTCTTCAGCCATTTGGAACAGTTCGAAGAAAGTATGTGTGTCTTCCATAGGTAATGTTTTAACTTTTACGCCCATTTCATACGTCTTTTTAATATTACGACGTGTTTGATAGTCCATTTCTTTTAATAATTGGTCTTCAGTTTTATCTTTAAGATCAAGTACAGACAACCAACGAATTTGACTCATTGTACTATAACCTATAGACCAACCTTGATGTTTATATCCTAAGTCTTCAAGTGTTTTAATCACTGCACGATTATCGTAGCTTTTTAAAATTTCTCCATCTGCATTACGTAGGTTTTCTAAAATATATGGATCTACTAAAACAAATAGACAATTTTGTTTTTTTAAATATTCTGTTAGTGATTTGAAAAAGAAGTGAACCAGTTTGATATTGCTATAATCCATTACTGGACCACGATGTGTGTAAAAATATTTATAAAATTTTAATGCGCGTGCTTCAGTCATTAATGTTGCTGCAATGACATCTCCACTATCATCTTTAACACCTACAACATGTACATCATGTTTCATCTCATTTCTATTATCCAAGTGTATTCGAGATTGTGTATAGTGAGAAAAATGTTCGGATGTGAATTTTTCAAATTCTTCAGGTGTTAAACTTACGAATTTCATGATTATCTACTCCTCTGTATTTTTAAGAATTCTAAACTATTTTATCAAATTAGTTCTATTATTACACACATTTAGTAAATTAATTTACTCGTACTTTAGTATTAGATAATAATTATTTTTTAAAATATATAACTATAAAACTTAAAATATAATATTTTTTAATAGTCTAGTTTATATTGCAAAACCACTGTATGATAATCAGTATAAGCATAGTATAATAGTAAGAGTTATATTAGGTTAGATTAGAAAAAGTAGGAGTGAACATATTTGAAAAGATTGATTTTATCATTAAGTGTATGTGTCATATTGCTAGCGGGCTGCGGTAATGATGAATATGCTAATAAAATAGATAAAGCTGTAAAACTACAAGATAAAAAACAAGAACGACTTGCTAGGAATGAACAAGGCGATGTGGTAAAACACTTTGATAAAAAAGACGCTAATATATATGTGTATGAAAAAGGTAAATATGTTGTATTAGCATATAGACCATTAAGTAATAACGATGAAATGCATTATTATACATATCAATTTAAAGACAAGAAGGCAACTTATTTAGAGCACTTTGATACGAAACAATATATTAGTACACATGATTCGGATTATAAGGAAGAAAATCTTAACTAATTGAAACAATCTTAAGGAGTATATATGAAAAAATTGATTTTTATTGGAGCTGGGATCATATGTTTAATCATTATCGTTGTCGCTTGCTCTCGAAATAAAAAAGAAACAACCCCAGCTCATACGAAAAATGGAAAAATTTTAATTGTAGAATATGGAGACTATAAATGTCCTTATTGCAAGAAAATTGAAGATAACGTCATGCCTATCATAAAAAAAGATTATATTGATACAAATAGAGTGGAATATCAATTTATTAATGCAAGTTTTCTTGGAAAAGATTCATTAATGGGCTCTAGAGCAGGGAATGCTATTCAATCTATTGCACCAAAAGAATATCTTACATTCCAAAAAAATATATATGCTCATCAACAAGAAGAAAAAAAACATTGGATTACTGAAACATTACTAGATAAAGAAATTGACCAATTAAATATTTCTCAAAAACAAAAAGATCGCATAAAAAAAGAATATAAAACTAAAAATAGCGATGCTTGGAAGGAAGCAGAAAAACAGAAAAAGTTAACAAAAGAAAATCATATTCAATCTGTTCCAACAGTTTTTATCAATGGTAAAAAAGTAGAAGACCCTTATAAAGTTAAAGAATGGAAACAATATTTATAGCATAATACAAAAGACCTAACTTAGTGTTGTTTAAATATTAAATTAGGTCTTTTAATTATGTTTTTATATAGTTTATGAAATATTTAAAAATCTTACATTTAAAATCATTATTTTTATAAAAAAAGGGAATAGAGATAAAAGAAATAAAGTTAGAACAATTAATTTACTTTAATTAAGTCGTTTAGTTTGTCATTTTCATTAGATTTATTTAATATACTGAGTATAATAATTATATTAAAGTAGAAGATAGATAAAATGAATACTATTAGTTTTATCATTTCACTATTGGAGGGAAAATAAATGGCTAACTTTAATTTAGATCCAGTTCATTCAGGTGTGAATTTCTCAATACAACACCTTGTAATTAGTAATGTAAAAGGACGTTTTAACGATTTTGATGCAGATATTACAGGTGACTTTCATGATTTAAGTTCTTTAAAAGGCACTTTTACTGTTCAAGCTAATTCTATTGATACTAAAGTAGAAGATCGTGATAATCATCTTAAAAGTGAAGATTTCTTAAACGTTGAACAATATCCTGAAATTAAATTTGAAATTATTAGTGTTGATGACCATTCAGTTACTGGTAATGTAACAATTAAAGATCAAACACAAAAAGAAACATTCGATTTAGATTATAAAGGTATTAGCTTAAACCCACTTAATAATAAAAATACAGCAGGTTTAGTTATTACTGGCGAACTTGATCGTGAAAAATATGGTGTTACATTTAACCAACCATTAGAAACTGGTGGTTTCTTATTAGGTAAAACATTAAATGTGGAATTCGATTTAGAATTTCCTATTGAAGAATAATAAAGTTAAAAAACAGGCAGAGTTCTAACTTTGCCTGTTTTTTTATTGTCTTAAAATATAATAGTTGTTAAATTATAGAAATCACCATTTTAGAAATTAGGAGAGATAACGATGTCAATCGATGTAAAAGAAAATAAAATAATTTTTAAAAGAACATTTAAAGCTCCTATCAATGATGTATTTGATGCCTATACAAATCCATCGTTATTTGAGCAATGGTTTCATCCTCAAGGCGCTAAGACAAAAGTATATCGTTTTAATACTGAAGAAGGCGGGGAAGCCTTCTTTGCAATAGAAACCTCAGAACAGACAAGCTATACATTAACAGAATATCGAAAAGTGGATCGTCCGAAGTATCTTGAATACTTTGATTACTTTGCTACACCTGAGGGAAAAAAAGATACGCGTTTACCTGGTATGCATATTTCAATCAATTTTAACTCAGATAATAAACAAATGACTACTATTACGTCTACGTCAGTGTTTCCAACTAAAGAAGCAGCTCAACAAGCAGTAGGTATGGGAATAGAAGCAGGTATGAATTCAACATTAGATCAACTAGAAGTCTTACTTAATGAATAAATCGTCACGAGGATGTCAAAATTAAATTGAACTTTTAAGTTATAATAATATTGAAAAGAGGATGATATAGTATGAAAGAAAGATATTTAAAAGTGCTGGGATTATTTTCAATTAGTACTTTAATTCCAACATTATTAATTAATTCAAAGTGTTTAAATAATGGCGTCATAAAATATATTTTAAGAACGGCATTAGGCTATGGTATTTTTGCTTCAGGATTACGTTATTTTTCAAAATTAAAAAAAGCACATTAATATCATGACAAGAGCAAGATATGGAAAATAAACCTCCATATGTTGCTCTTTTTTAATCTTCTCTATTCAAAATGCACTTCACTATATATAATATAAAATTATAAATGAATTAAGGAGAGGGAATATGACAAGTAACCATACAACAATTGAAGATACATATACTACAAAAGATCTTATTAAAGCGGCTGTAAGACAGGTACAAATGAAAGAAGTTATGGCAACTCAAACACCTGGACGATATTTACTAAAGTCAATGATGTCAGGATTTTTATTAGCTATTGTTACAGTATTTATGTTAGCAATCAAAACACAGTTTGCAGGAACAAATGATGGACTTGTTAATTTATTAGGAGCAATCTCATTTAGTTTAGCTTTAGTTCTTATTGTTCTAACTAATTCAGAATTACTTACTAGTAATTTTATGTATTTAACTGTCGGATGGTACTACAAAGTAATTGCAGTTAAAAAAATGTTATACATATTCTTATTTTGTTTTATTGGAAATATTATAGGTGGGTTTATTTTATTCTTATTAATGAAGGGTACACATGTGATGACACCTGAAATGGTTGCAAGTCTAAGTAAAACAGTACATTTAAAAACGGTAGAATCAACTTGGTTAAATATTCTTATCAAAGGGATATTCTGTAACTTCTTTATTAATATTGGTATTTATGTTTCAATGCTTTTTAAAGAAGGTTTAGCGCGCGCATTTTTCATTGCTGTTGGTGTGATAGTATTTGTATTTATGGGATATGAACACGTTGTATTTAATGCTGGATTATATGCAGGAATGATTTTTTATAATAGTGATGCATTATCATGGATAGATGTGCTAAAAAATATCGTATTTGCTTTTGTAGGTAACTATATTGGTGGAGGTATTTTTGTAGGGCTTGTTTATGCCTATTTAAACGGAAAAAGAGACAGTATAAAAGCATAGTAAGACGATCAAAGAGCGGAAATATCGAGAGACATTTCCGCTCTTTTAATCCCCAACATATTGACTTAATATTCAGAAAATCTTATTATTTTAATCAACATTAAAATAATAAGGGGGAAACCATTTGGTTGCGAATATTCTAGTAGCTCATGGCATGAGAAAAGGAGATCAAAATAAAGCACTCGGTGAATTTATAGATAGTTTATTACAAGATGAAACTTACGCTTATGAGCTTGCTTTTATTGAAAGTGAAGAAAAAAGTGTTGAAAATACGATTATTAATTTAATAGAAAAAGGGGAAACGCAATTTAAAGTTGTACCTTTACTTATATTTTCAGCCATGCATTACATTGTAGACATTCCAGAGATGTTAAGAAACATTAAACAAGCACATCCAAATATAATATATGAAATTAGTGCGCCTCTTGGTACGCATCCATATATGGTGGATTTAGTAGAACAACGTATTAATGATGTGGATATGAATAAAGAGTCAGATGTGGCAGTTGTATTGATTGCACATGGTAGCTTTTCTTATACTAAAGCACATGATGAACTAAAAGAATTGAGTACTAAGTTAAAGCAAGACAAACCTATATATTGCCGTACGTTATATGGAGATATTACGTTTAAAAATGATTTAGATCAACTTTCAAGACAATATCGTCATCTTATTGTGGTTCCAATGTTTTTATATGATGGACGTTTAGTTAATAAAGTAAAAGGTCTTATATCAGAGATGGATATTGCTAATGAATTGCACATGACTCCGTCTATTAATTTCGACCCTATTTTAAAATCGATTATTCGAGAGCGATTAAAAGAATTAACAGTATAGTAACTACATACATCTTTCATTATATGAGTGCTAAATCCTCACTTATGTAATGGAAGGTGTTTTTTATTAGGGAAATCCCCGATTTTACATTTAAGTGTGAAAATAATCACAAATTCAAAAGAATATGGTATAAAATAGCCTTGTAAAGAATAGTGAGTGCAAAACTATTTGAATTTAATAATAATTAAATGTAATAAAAGGGGCATTGATATGGCTAAACAAAAACTCGTAATGATTGGTAATGGTATGGCTGGTTTAAGAACAATTGAAGAAATTTTAGAACGTTCAGATTCTCAATTTGACATTACAATTATCGGTAAAGAACCTTATCCTAATTATAATCGAATCATGTTATCCAACATTTTACAAAAGAAAATAACAGTTGAAGAAACGATTATGAATGATTATGACTGGTATAAAGAACATCATATTGAACTAATTGTAGATGATCCGGTTGAAAAAGTAGATAGACAATCCAAAACTGTTACGACTTCTAAAGGTATCACTGTAGCTTATGATATCTGTATCTTTGCGACTGGTTCAAAAGCTTTTGTTTTACCTATACCTGGATCAGAATTACCAAGTGTCATCGGTTGGCGCACAATTGAAGATACTGAGCGTATGATTGAAATTGCTAAAACAAAAAAACGTGCCATTGTTATTGGTGGAGGTCTTCTTGGATTAGAATGTGCAAGAGGATTAATGGATCAAGGTATGGATGTAACAGTTCTTCACTTAGCAGAATGGCTGATGGAAATGCAATTAGACCGTAAAGCTGGAGATATGTTAAAAGCTGATTTAGAACGTCAAGGCATGCATATTGAACTACAAGCAAATTCTAAAGAAATTATAGGAACAGATGATGTAGAAGCTATTAAGCTAGCTGATGGTAGAGTAATAGAAACGGATTTAGTCGTTATGGCTGTTGGTATACGTCCATTTACCGAAGTAGCTCGTGAAGCGGGATTAGAAGTGAATCGAGGTATCGTTGTTAATGATTACTTGCAAACATCTGATGAACATATCTATGCCGTGGGTGAATGCGCGGAACACAACGGTAAAGTATATGGTTTAGTTGCACCTCTTTATGAACAAGGTAAAGTGCTTGCTGATTATTTAACAGGTAAAGAGACTGAAGGATATAAAGGTTCTACAACATTTACGTCTTTAAAAGTATCAGGTTGTGATTTATATAGTTCAGGACAAATCGTTGAAGATGAAACTGTACACGGTATCGAAATCTTTAACAGTGTAGATAATATTTACAAAAAAGTCTATCTAAGTGATGGTCGAGTGGTAGGTGCCGTTTTATATGGTGATACAGATGATGGTTCAAGATTTTATAGTATGATGAAAAAACATGAATCACTAGAGGACTATACACTAGTGTCACTGCTTCATAAAGGCGGAGAAGAAAGTGGAACTTCAATAGCAGACATGCCTGATGATGAAACAATTTGTGGTTGTAATGGTGTAGATAAAGGTACGATTGTCAACGCAATTACAACAAAAGGGTTGACTACTGTAGATGAGGTTACAAAAACAACCAAAGCAGGAAATTCTTGTGGTAAGTGTAAAGGACAAATTGGAGAAATACTAAAATGTACATTAGGTGATGAATTTGTAGCTGCTAAACCAACTGGTATTTGTGCATGTACTGATTTGACACGTGATGAAATTGTTACTCAAATTAGAGCTAAAGGTTTAAAAACATCAAAAGAAGTTCGTCACGTACTTGATTTTAAAGATAAAAATGGTTGTCCAAAATGTCGCCCAGCTATCAACTATTATCTAAATATGGTATATCCTCATGAACACCAAGATGAAAAAGCATCAAGATTTGCGAACGAACGTTATCATGCAAATATTCAAAATGATGGTACTTTCTCAGTGATTCCACAAATGCGTGGTGGTGTCACAGATGCTGACCAATTAATTCGTTTAGGTGAAGTAGCGAAAAAATATAACGTGCCTCTTGTTAAAGTAACAGGGTCTCAGCGTGTAGGGTTATATGGTCTTAAAAAAGATGAGTTACCAAAAGTTTGGAAAGATTTAGGTATGCGCTCTGCCTCTGCATATGGTAAGAAAACGCGTTCTGTGAAAAGTTGTGTTGGTAAAGAATTCTGTCGATTTGGTACACAATATACTACACGTTTAGGTATTCGATTAGAAAAAACATTTGAATACATAGACACACCTCATAAATTTAAAATGGGTGTTTCTGGTTGTCCAAGAAGCTGTGTAGAATCAGGTGTTAAAGACTTTGGTGTCATTTCAGTAGAAAATGGCTATCAAATTTATATTGGCGGTAACGGTGGTACAGAGGTAACTGTAGGTCAATTACTTACTACTGTTGAAACAGAAGATCAAGTGGTACAACTTTGTGGTGCGCTTATGCAGTATTACAGAGAGACTGGAATATATGCTGAACGAACAGCACCATGGCTTAAACGACTAGGATTTGATCATGTTAAGGAAGTGCTTTTAGATGAACAACGTCAAAAAGAACTTTTTGATAGAATTATGGATGCAAAACAAGCACTTGAAGAAGAACCTTGGGAAGCTATTGTTGAAAATAAAGAAGCACAAAAAATATTTGAAGTCGAGAAAGTGTGAGGATGAGTGTAATGGAAAAAGTTAAAGTAACAACTATGGATGAGTTAACACCATTAATTGGTAAAAAGGTTATCGTTAAAGATAAACAAATCGGTATATTTTTAACAGAAAATGGAGAAGTGCATGCTATTAATAATGTGTGTCCACATAAAGAAGGACCGTTATCTGAAGGTACTGTAAGTGGAGAATATGTTTATTGTCCACTCCACGATCAAAAAATTGATTTGAATACGGGTGAAGTGCAAGAACCTGATACAGGTTGTGTTGAAACATATCAAGTTGAAATTCAAGATGGAGACGTATTTATATGTCTCTAGTCACTAAAAGTGAATTTGGAAAAGTATATTTAATTGGAGCTGGTCCTGGCAATCCTAATTTGCTAACTAAACAAGCAGAACGATTAATTCGTCAAGCAGATGTTATTTTATATGATCGTCTTGTCAATCCATTGATATTACAATATGCAAAGCCAACTACTGAAATCATAGATGTTGGAAAAAAACCTTATACTAAACATATTCAACAAGAAGGTATCAATTTAAAAATAGTAGCAGCAGCGAAAAAGTATAAAATTGTTGTACGTTTAAAAGGTGGAGACCCAGCAGTGTTTGGCCGAGTAACTGAAGAAATAGACATTTTAAAAGAACATCAGATTGCTTATGATATTGTACCTGGGGTAACTTCTGCGAGTGCAGCGGTAGCTTCATTAGACTTAGGTTTAACGATGCGCTCAGTAGCACCAAGTGTTACATTTTCCACAGGTCATTTTAAAGATGATATTGATCAAGACATGGATATACGTAATTTAGCTAATGGTGGTACTTTGGCAATTTATATGGGAATTAAACGATTAAATGATATTATTAATCAAATTAGAAGATATACTAAAGAAGATTATGATATTGCTATCATTTTTAATGCTACGTGTTATAACGAAACCATAGTGGTTGGTAAACTAAGCACTATTGAACATCAATTATCTAAGCTTAATATGAAACATGATCCAGGAATTTGTATATTAGGCCATATCATTAACTATATGGATGACGAAAAGATTATACACTCAAAACAAACAATAGATGAAACATTGTACGTTATTAAAGGGAATAAAGACTTAGCCCTTTCAAAAGCAGAAGACTTATCTCAACAGTATTTAAAATGCTTAATTCAATATGATGAAACTTATCATTCTTCACAAAAGTATTTATATGAATCGATCATAACGCAGCACCAAAATATTAAATATATTGAAGTGTAGTTCTTTACGCTTCGAATGTCATAAGTGAGATAACACGATATTTAAAACGTGTGTTATCTCACTTTTTTTAGGGATTCTTTTATATGAAATAGGTAATTCCCTAATATAAAAACCATGTGAAAAAATGTACAATTTAAATGAAATTTCTTTAAATAACATTGGACATAAGTAACGTATTACCTTTGCAGGTAGGAGGATTTATATAAATGGGAAAATTCGGATTAAACTTTTTCAAACCAACTGAAACGTTTAATGGAAATTGGTCAGTTTTAGAAAGTAAAAGTAGAGAATGGGAAAAAATGTATCGTGAAAGATGGAGTCACGATAAAGTAGTAAGAACCACACATGGCGTAAACTGTACAGGATCATGTTCGTGGAAAGTTTTCGTTAAAAATGGTGTGATTACGTGGGAGAATCAACAAATTGACTATCCAAGTTGTGGTCCAGATATGCCTGAATTTGAACCTCGTGGATGTCCACGTGGCGCGTCATTTTCATGGTATGAATACAGCCCACTTCGTGTAAAATACCCTTACATTAGAGGTAAACTATTAGATCTATGGACAGAAGCACTTGAAGACAATAATGGAAATCGTATCGCCGCATGGGCATCTATCGTTGAAGATGAAAAGAAAGCTAAATTATATAAAGAAGCACGTGGTAAAGGTGGACATGTACGTGCAAGTTGGAAAGATGTAACAGATATTATCGCAGCACAAATTCTTTATACTATTAAAAAAGATGGTCCGGATAGAATCGCTGGTTTTACACCTATTCCAGCAATGTCGATGATTAGTTATGCATCTGGTGCGCGTTTTATTAATTTATTAGGCGGGGAAATGTTAAGTTTTTATGATTGGTATGCTGATTTACCACCTGCATCTCCTCAAATTTGGGGTGAACAAACTGATGTACCTGAATCAAGTGATTGGTACAATGCTTCTTACATCATTATGTGGGGCTCTAACGTTCCACTTACTCGTACGCCTGATGCCCATTTTATGACTGAAGTACGTTATAAAGGTGCAAAAGTGATTTCTGTAGCACCAGATTATGCAGAAAATGTTAAATTTGCTGATAATTGGTTAGCACCTAATCCAGGAACAGATGCCGCAGTTGCTCAAGCTATGACGCATGTCATCTTACAAGAATTTTATGAAGATAAACCAAGTGATATGTTTGTTAATTATGCAAAGCAATATACAGATATGCCATTTGTATTGATGCTGGATGAAGATGAGAATGGTTATAAGGCAGGACGATTTTTACGTGCAAGCGATTTAGGTATAAAAAGTGAAAATGGTGAGTGGAAACCAGTTATTCACGATGCGATTAGCCACAAACTTGTGGTTCCAAACGGTACAATGGGTCAACGTTGGGAAGAAGGCAAACAATGGAATTTAAAACTTGAAACAGAAGATGGAAGTAAAATTGATCCAGCTTTATCTGTTGCAGAAGAAGAATATGAGTTACAAACCATTCAATTCCCTTACTTTGATAGTCAAGGAGACGGTATTTTCGAACGACCTATCCCAACTAAAAAAGTTAAATTAGCAGATGGTAAAGAAGTACGTATTGCTACAGTATATGATTTAATGGCTAGTCAATATGGTATTAAACGATTTGGTCATGAGTTAGAAGCTAAATCTTATGAAGATAGTGAATCTAAATATACACCTGCATGGCAAGAAAACGTTACAGGTATTAAAAAAGAATTAGTGACACAAGTCGCAAGAGAATTTGCACAAAATGCTATTGATACTAAAGGACGTTCGATGATTATTATGGGTGCTGGGATTAACCACTGGTTCAACTCTGACACCATTTACCGTGCTGTATTGAATTTAGTTCTATTATGTGGATGCCAAGGTGTTAATGGTGGAGGTTGGGCTCACTATGTTGGGCAAGAAAAATGTCGTCCAATTGAAGGATGGAATACTGTAGCTTTCGCTAAAGATTGGCAAGGTCCACCACGTTTACAAAATGGTACAAGTTGGTTCTATTTTGCAACTGATCAATGGAAATATGAAGAATCTAATGTAGATAAATTGAAATCACCACTTGCTAACAACATTAAACATCAGCATCCAGCAGATTATAATGTGACAGCAGCACGTTTAGGTTGGTTACCTTCATATCCACAATTTAATAAAAACAGTTTGTTATTTGGTGAAGAAGCAAAAGATGCGGGCGATGATTCAAATGAAGCTATTTTAAAACGTGCGATTGAATCAGTGAAAAATAAAGAAACAGAATTTGCTATTGAAGACCCAGATTTAAGAAAAAATCATCCTAAAACATTATTTGTTTGGAGATCTAACTTAATTTCAAGTTCAGCTAAAGGTCAAGAGTACTTTATGAAACATTTACTTGGTACACGTTCAGGATTAATGGCTGAACCGAATGAAGATGATAAACCAGAGGAAATTAAATGGAGAGAAGATACAGTAGGTAAATTAGATTTACTTGTATCATTAGATTTTAGAATGACTGCAACGCCTTTATATTCTGATATTGTGCTGCCAGCAGCAACTTGGTATGAAAAACATGACTTATCTTCAACCGACATGCATCCATTTATTCATCCATTTAATCCAGCAATTGATCCATTATGGGAGTCACGTTCTGACTGGGACATTTACAAAACATTGAGTAAAGCAATTTCAGAAATGGCTAAAGATTATTTACCAGGTACATTTAAAGATGTGGTAACTACACCACTTGCACATGACTCTAAACAAGAAC
This sequence comes from Staphylococcus sp. HMSC069E10, assembly GCF_001809205.1. Classification (NCBI taxonomy): domain Bacteria; kingdom Bacillati; phylum Bacillota; class Bacilli; order Caryophanales; family Staphylococcaceae; genus Staphylococcus; species Staphylococcus sp. HMSC069E10. Next base: position 37,100 of record NZ_KV796480.1, read on the forward strand.
TAGGTTCTGAATACGGTATCGTTAAAGATTGGTCTAAAGGTGAAGTAGAAGGTATTCCAGGTAAAACTATGCCTAACTTCTCTATTGTAGAACGTGACTATACTAAAATTTATGATAAATACGTTACATTAGGACCTTTACTTGAGAAAGGTAAAGTAGGGGCACACGGCGTTAGTTTTAGCGTTAAAGAAGAATACGAAGAGCTAAAAAGTATGATTGGTACGTGGAATGATGACGATGAACATTCTGTTAGAAACGATAGACCACGTATTGATACTGCACGTAAAGTAGCTGATGCAATTTTAAATATCTCTTCGGCAACGAATGGTAAATTATCTCAAAAATCATATGAAGATTTAGAAAATCAAACTGGAATGGAATTGAAGGATATTTCAAAAGAACGTGCATCTGAAAAAATTTCGTTCTTAAATATTACAGCTCAACCAAGAGAAGTTATCCCAACAGCAGTATTCCCAGGCTCTAATAAAAATAATCGTCGTTATTCTCCATTTACAACAAATATTGAAAGACTTGTACCTTTTAGAACGCTCACTGGAAGACAAAGTTACTATATCGATCACGAAGTATTCCAGCAATTTGGTGAAAGCTTACCAGTATATAAACCAACACTTCCACCAATGGTATTTGGCGCAAGAGATAAAAAGATAAAAGGTGGACAAGATGCACTTGTTCTACGTTATTTAACACCTCATGGAAAATGGAATATTCATTCAACATATCAAGATAATGAACGTATGTTGACTCTATTCAGAGGAGGTCCAGTGGTTTGGCTATCTAATGAAGATGCTGAGCAACATGGTATCAATGATAATGATTGGCTTGAAGTTTATAACAGAAATGGTGTTGTAACTGCAAGAGCGGTAACGTCACACCGCATGCCGAAAGGTACAATGTTTATGTATCACGCTCAAGATAAGCACATTGAAACACCAGGTTCTGAGATTACTGATACTCGTGGGGGATCACATAATGCACCTACAAGAATTCACCTAAAACCTACGCAATTAGTTGGAGGATATGCACAAATTAGTTATCACTTCAATTACTATGGACCAATTGGAAACCAACGTGATGTGTACGTCGCAGTTAGAAAAATGAAGGAGGTAAATTGGCTTGAAGATTAAAGCGCAAGTTGCAATGGTATTGAATTTAGATAAATGTATTGGGTGTCATACATGTAGTGTGACATGTAAAAATACTTGGACAAATAGACCGGGTGCAGAATACATGTGGTTTAATAATGTAGAAACCAAACCAGGTGTAGGTTATCCAAAACGTTGGGAAGATCAAGAGCACTATAAAGGTGGTTGGGTATTAAATAAAAAAGGTAAACTTGAGCTTAAATCAGGTAGTAAGTGGTCTAAAATTGCCTTAGGTAAAATCTTCTATAATCCAGATATGCCGTTAATCAAAGATTATTATGAACCATGGACTTATAATTATGAACATTTAACCACAGCTAAAGAAGGTAAACATTCACCAGTAGCAAAAGCACATTCATTGATTTCAGGAGATAGACTAAATCTTGAATGGGGACCAAACTGGGAAGATGATTTAGCTGGCGGACATGTAACAGGACCAGAAGATCCAAATATTCAAAGAATTGAAGAAGATATCAAATTCCAATTTGATGAAACATTTATGATGTATTTACCTCGTCTATGCGAGCATTGCTTAAATCCTAGTTGTGTTGCTTCATGTCCTTCAGGGGCTATGTATAAAAGAGATGAAGATGGTATTGTTTTAGTCGATCAGGAGGCATGTCGTGGATGGCGCTACTGTATGACAGGTTGTCCTTACAAAAAAGTATATTTCAACTGGAAAACAAATAAAGCTGAAAAATGTACATTCTGCTTCCCAAGAATTGAAGCAGGAATGCCAACTGTATGTTCAGAAACATGTACAGGAAGAATGAGATATTTAGGCGTTTTATTATATGACGCTGATCGTGTACACGAAGCGGCTTCAGCTGAAAATGAACAAGATTTATATGAAAAACAACTTGATATCTTCTTAAATCCATTTGATGAAGAAGTGATTGAACAAGCAGAAAAAGATGGTATCAGTTATGAATGGATCCAAGCTGCTCAAAATTCACCTGTGTATAAATTAGCGATTGAATATAAATTGGCATTTCCATTACATCCTGAATTTAGAACAATGCCAATGGTATGGTACTGCCCGCCTTTAAGTCCAATTATGAGTTATTTTGAAGGTAAAAATTCAGGTCAAAATCCAGATATGATTTTCCCGGCCATCGAAGAAATGCGTTTACCTATTGAATATTTAGCAAACTTATTTACAGCAGGTAAAGTAGAGCCAGTAAAAGAAGCGTTACAAAAAATGGCAATGATGAGAAGTTATATGCGTGCTCAAGTCACAAACAAACCATTTGATACTTCTAGATTAGAACGTTTAGGTTTATCAGAAATTCAAACAAAAGAAATGTATCGTCTATTAGGTTTAGCTAAATATGAAGATCGATTTGTTGTACCATCTTCACATAAAGAAACCTATTTAGATACGTATCACGCTCAAGGTAGCCAAGGATATGGCGGTGAATATTTCGGAGATAATTGTGAAGGCTGCGGTGTTCCAGTAGGTTCAACGTCAGGAAAATCTGGTCAAGAGATTTATAATGAGAATTTCTATGGAGGTATTTTCCGTGATTAATCTAACACAATTTAAATACTATCAAGAAAGTTTTGGATATCTTGCACAACAACTTAATTTTCCAGAAAAATTAACATTTCATCCTAATACATTTGAAGAAACGATTCATCCTTCGCATCCAGGATATGCAGATTTAATGAAATATCGTGAAATTATGTACCAATTTACTTTATCTGAAATTAAAGCAATTTATACGGATACATTTGATTTCAATAAAACATCACCACTTTATATGACTTACAATAAATTTGATACTCAAAAAGAAAGAGGTCAAATGCTCGCAAAACTAAAAGTACTTTATGAAATGTTTGGATTAAAAATGGTAGATAATGAATTATCAGATTATCTACCATTGATGTTGCAGTTTTTACATGTAGCAAGTTGGCATAATGATCCTCGTGCAGAAGGCAATATTGAGTTAGTGATTATGATTATTGAAGATGGTACATATGAAATGGCAAATCAATTAGCTAAGGAGAATAATCCTTACGCTTATGTGATTCGTGCATTACGAGAAACATTAAAAGCTTGTTTAGACATTCCAAAAGAGGTGACACATCATGCTTAATCAATTTCTTTGGATTATTTACCCATATTTATGTGTGGCAATTTTTATCGTTGGTCATATTGCTCGATATAAATATGATCAGTTTTCATGGACTGCAAAATCGAGTGAGTTTTTAGAAAAAAAACAACTTAAATGGGGCAGTCTGTTATTTCACTTAGGAATTATTCCAGTATTTTTTGGTCATGTGGTGGGGTTAGCTATTCCAGCAAAATGGATAGATGGACTTGGCATAAGCGAAAGTACATATCACTTTGGAGCTGTTTATATTGGTAGTATTTTTGGTATAATGACTCTAATTGGAATGTTACTTTTAACAGCAAGACGTTTAACGATTAATAATGTGAGAAAGTTAAGTTCAGCTTCTGATATTTTCGTAAATTTCTTATTAATATTGATTATATTTATGGGATGTTTCTCAACTTTAGTTACTAATGCAATGGTAACTGACTTTGATTACCGTCAAACGATTTCTATATGGTTTAGACACTTATTTACATTCTCACCCAATGCAGCACTAATGACAGGCGTTCCATTATCATTTAAAATTCATATCTTATTAGGATTTACAATATTAGCTTGTTGGCCATTTACACGTCTTGTACATGTATGGAGTATTCCATTAGCATATACAAATAGACGTTATATTGTATATAGAAAACATAAAGCACCTCGTGCACATTAAATATAAAAGGAGTACGATATATGATTCCGGAACCTTTGTTTGAACCGGTACATTTTCAGCAGGAACTTGACACACTTAGAAAAAAAGTAAACTGTGATTTTGCTGCTGTTGCACTATATGAAAACCACGAACCTTCTGGACCTATTAAATGGCAATATGTTTCAGGTAATTTAAACAGTCGTTATAAATTGATTGTTTTGAGAAAAGGCAGAGGCTTAGCTGGGACAGTCATGAAAACAGGAAAGCGAATGGTTATAGAAAATGTTTCCAAAACAATAACACCAGAAGAAAAAATTAAGTACCCTATTTTGATGAGTGAAAACTTAAACGCGCTCGTTGCTATACCATTATGGCATGAACAGCATGTTGCAGGCGTGTTATTATTAGGACAAAGAGGTAGTAAAACATTGCCTAAAGTGATTAATCAATTAAATATTAAAGGCCGTTTGTGGGAATTTAATGAAGAAATCTAGGTGATATATGTGTTAGAGTTATATAATCTGCAAATGGAAGACTTACTAAAAAAATATTATGAAACTACAAATGAAAAAATTGTTTTTGTAAATAAAGAAGGAAAAGTCATTGCAATGAATGACGCCGCTGAAGAAATTATTTCAAAAGATAATAATTATAGTGCGATGACAAATGCGATTTGTGATCGTTGTGAAGGGTATTCAAATGAATTTGAACTTCAAAGTTGCAAAAATTGTTATTTAGACACATCTAAACCAAACGATATCAATTTTCAAGTGTTTATGAAAACAGTAGATCATAAAGTTCGACCATTTACAGCTTCTTATCAAGCGATTGATGAAGATAATGAGATATATGCATTTACACTTCAAGATATTTCGCCGCAAATTGAAAGACAAGAAAAAATGTATCAACGTCAGATGATGAGAAAAACAATTTCCGCGCAAGAAAATGAAAGAAAACGTATTTCTAGAGAACTACACGATAGTGTTGTACAAGAAATGCTAAATATTGATGTTGAACTCAGATTGCTGAAATATCAAAAAGAATCCTCAGAACTTGTCCAACAATCACAACGTATTGAGGGATTAATGTCTAAATTGATTGATGATATAAGACATCTATCAGTTGAATTAAGACCCTCATCTCTAGATGATTTAGGCTTGGAAGCGGCTTTTAAATCATATTTTAAACAATTTGAAAATAATTATGGTATGCAAATTGTATATCAATCTAACATTCAAGATAAAAGATATGATAGTGAAGTAGAAACGGTGGTTTATCGTGTGGTACAGGAAGCGGTATTTAATGCATTAAAATATGCAGGCGTAAGTTCGGTAGATGTCTTTGTCCAGGAGGTTGGACGTTTATTAATGGCTGAAGTGATTGATCATGGTCAAGGTTTTGATCCGAATTCTCAACCACAAGGTACAGGACTAGGATTGTATGGTATGAATGAAAGAGCAGAGCTTGTAAACGGAAAAGTGAATGTAGAAACACATTTAGGAAAAGGAACGATTATCACTTTAGAAGTGCCACTCTAGAGAGCGTAAGGGGACTGACTTATAATTGAAAATAGTAATTGCAGATGATCATGCAGTAGTAAGAACAGGTTTTTCTATGATATTAAACTTTCAAGAAGATATGGAAGTTGTAGCTACGGCTGCTGATGGAGTAGAAGCATATCAGAAAGTGATGGAATACAAACCGGATGTATTAATTATGGATTTAAGTATGCCACCTGGTGAGTCTGGCTTAATTGCTACTAGCAAAATTTCTGAAAGTTTTCCTGAAACAAAAATATTAATTTTAACAATGTATGATGATGAAGAATATCTATTTCATGTTTTAAGAAATGGTGCTAAAGGATATATTTTAAAAAATTCACCAGATGAACAACTGATTTTAGCAGTACGAACAGTGTATAAAGGTGAAACGTATATTGATATGAAACTAACGACGTCATTAGTAAATGAATTTGTAAATGTTTCTAATCAAGATGAAAAAGCAACCAATGATCCTTTCAAAATACTTTCTAAAAGAGAATTAGAAATATTACCATTAATTGCAAAGGGATATGGAAATAAAGAAATTGCTGAAAAATTGTTTGTATCCGTTAAAACAGTTGAGGCACATAAAACGCATATTATGACTAAATTAAATTTAAAATCTAAACCAGAGCTTGTAGAATATGCGCTTAAAAAGAAACTTTTAGACTTTTAAATATATTGAATAACTTAAATAATGACACTTATATTATATTTCACCAACACATGATATTCATGTGTTGGTTTTTCTTTGTCTTATTATTTAAATATAGGGGGATTATTAGAGAGTATAAGGGAAACTCCTTATGTTCATATTTTCACAAAGTGATTAAAATTTAACTGTAATCAGTAATTAATCACACAAATTGGCTATATTGATATGTGATTTAATTATCGATAATAGAAAATAAAACATTGATGAAGGTGAAAAAATGAATAAAACTAAGGGTGGTTTTCAACTTACGTTACAAACTTTAAGTCTTGTAGTTGGATTCATGGCTTGGAGTATTATTTCTCCATTGATGCCATACATTTCACAAGATATTAAAATTAATCCAGGACAGTTATCAATTATTTTAGCGATACCAGTTATCCTAGGATCGATTCTTCGTGTACCATTTGGTTATTTAACAAATATTATTGGCGCTAAATGGGTATTCTTTTGTAGTTTTATTATATTATTATTTCCTATTTTCTTCTTAGGACAAGCCCAATCGCCTAGTATGTTAATGGCGTCTGGATTTTTTTTAGGAGTAGGAGGAGCCATTTTCTCTGTAGGTGTCACTTCAGTTCCTAAATATTTTTCAAAAGACAAAGTAGGATTAGCAAATGGTATTTATGGAATGGGGAACATTGGTACAGCAATTTCATCATTCTTAGCACCTCCTATTGCAGGTATTGTAGGATGGCAAACAACAGTAAGAAGTTATCTTATTATTATCGCTATTTTTGCAATATTAATGTTTTTCCTTGGAGATGCTAAAGAACCTAAAGTTAAAGTGCCTTTAGGCGCTCAAGTTAAAGATTTATCTTCAAACTACAAACTATATTATTTGAGTTTATGGTACTTTATTACATTTGGTGCTTTTGTAGCATTTGGTTTATTCTTACCTAACTATTTAGTTAATAATTTCGGAATAGATAAAGTAGATGCAGGTATTCGATCAGGAGTATTTATCGCATTGGCAACATTCTTACGACCTGTGGGTGGGATTTTAGGAGATAAATTCAACGCGGTTAAAGTCTTGATGATAGATTTTGTTGTGATGATTATCGGTGCAGTTATTTTAGGTATTTCAAGTCATATTGCCTTATTTACTATAGGTTGTTTAACAATTAGTATTTGTGCTGGATTAGGAAATGGACTTATCTTTAAACTTGTGCCATCTTACTTTGCTAAAGAATCTGGTACTGCAAATGGAATTGTTTCTATGATGGGAGGATTAGGTGGTTTCTTCCCACCACTTGTTATCACGTATGTTACTTCATTGACAGGTTCAAGTCATTTAGCATTTATTTTACTAGCTGTATTTGGAATACTTGCTTTTATTACAATGGGTCATCTTTACAAAAAAGAATACGCAAAATAAATAAACAACGTAGTGCACTAGCACTACGTTTGTTTATTAAATTATGCTAAGTATCTATGTTTTCAATAATCTAATGTAAAATGAAATATGAATACAACGTACTTTGTTTGATGAGAGGTTGAAGAAAAAGCACAAGCTGAAACTGCCCTCTAAGAGAGTAAGGCAATAATACGATACGAAGAATTATAAATAAGCCAGTAAATGAATGTCTCATCACTCATTTACTGGCTATCTTGCTGAGAGTTATATCTCAACTTCTTTTATTTATTCTACTGTAATTGTAGTACCTTCGTCTTCTTCATTAATCTTCTTAGGTAAAATCACCACTAAAACACCATCTTCATAACTTGCTTTGATTTGATCTTTATTAATATCTTCGAATTCAAAGCGTCTTACCAATTCCCCACTTGAGCGTTCACTTAATTGAACACTACCAGTTTGCTCAGATACTTGTTTAATTACTTTAATCGTTAAAGTAGCATGTTCATATTTAAGATGAATGTCTTGTTTCTTTACGCCAGGTAATTCGGCTTCTAGAACATATTGATTTTTTTGACTGTAAACATTTGTTGGGAAGCTTTTAGTTGAAAATTGGTTAAATACTTGTTCACCTAAATCACGAAATACATCTCTTGGATTATTTTTAAAAATAGCTTGATCAAAAAACTCTCTATTATTCATATATGAAATCTCCTTTTCAGAGTGATATGTCATAAAATATATTGAAATTTTACAATATCATTATATAAATAGAGATACTACACGTAAAGTAAAAGCAATTTGAAAGTTTGAAGAATTAAAAAGTGAAAGATGTGGAATAAAGAAACATGACAAAAGACGTCAATATTATGTATTAGTTAAAAAATAAAAGAAAGAAGGCACAATAATTACTTAGCTTTTGTCATGTGTATTAACTATTCAGCTTTAGAGCCGAAGTTCTCTGAAATAATATGTCTTAAGCTACTAGCAAGGCCATCCGCTTCATCGTCAGAAATATCAAAATCATTAAACACTTGATTAGAAATTTGCTCTAATACTGGTTTAATGTCTCTACCATTTTGAGTTAATGAAATTTGTAAATTACGTTCATCTTCTTTTTCTCGCATGCGTTGTACGTAACCTTTTTTCTCTAATTTTTTTAAGAGAGGCGTTAAAGTTCCAGAATCTAAGAAGACACGTTGACCAAGGGACTTAATATTTATTTTTTCGTCGTTTTCAATAGCCATAAGAACCATAAAACTTGTGTATGTTAAATCATACTCTTTTAGATAGTGAGTATATTTTTTAATTACCTCTTTTGAAGTAACATAAAGTAAAAAACATAACTGTTTACTTAAATAACTGTCCTTTACATACATATTTTTCCCCCCTCAACTTATTTAAAGATAGTATGAACAATACCTATTGTCAAGACTATATCCAGAGTATTATATAAGTTTTTTAATAAATTTAAAAACAAATTTAACTAAATCTACATATAAATTTAGAATGTTGATTTATTTCAAATTCTAAATTAAATTATTAGTATATTTTGTTACAAAAAAGAGGTATCACTTTAAAAAAGTTACTATTTCATTCATAATTATTTAAATGATAAAAGAAGCTATTTTATTGAGTAAGAGGATGAAGGAGTGCTCTGATGAGTAAGAAGCAAAAGATTATTAGAATTATTATTATATTAGCTATTTCTCTTGTAGTAGCTATTGCGTTCTTCTTTGGAACGAAAGCGTATCAAGGGCATAAAAATGTGCAACTTGTAGACAATTATATAGAACAAAAACATTTGAAAGATAAAATTAAATCAGAAAAAACATTATATAGTGCTAAAAGAGGCGTTTATTATAAACAAGTAGTGTTTAAAGACGAACCTAATTTAACATATATCATTCAGCCAATTGGTACACGTAAAGGTATTTTAGTTGAAGGATTTGATACGGAAACCAAGAAAAGTATTAAAGGTGCAAAACATAACTATTTCAACCAAAATTATAAGCCATAATATATAATCAATACGTAGAACCAGAGATATTAATGATGATTACTACTCAAAAAAGAGGCTGGGACATAATTCCTAACAAA
>NZ_KV796481.1:0-9572 GCF_001809205.1 Staphylococcus sp. HMSC069E10
ATTTACATTAATAATGTTGTGATAACCTTTATGTTCTAAAATACCAATAGCTATAGAACTTCTAATGCCAGATTGACAGTGGACATAAATAACATCATTTTTATTGAAAGGTAAATCTGTTTCTAAAAGTTTGCCGTGTGGTACATGAACCGCTTGAGATAAGTGGCCATTATTTCATTCATTATCATTACGTACATCTAATATATGTGATTCGTTACCTGTAATGTCTTCACTATGAATAGAATGTGTTTGAATATTAGATTGAAATAATTGATATTCACATCGTACCCAATCAACCTTCTATAGGAATAAAGAAGTTAGCATATTTATAATGATATACAATATTTGAATAATCAAAAGGTATACCAGTAGTAGTATAAAATGTTAATTCATGACGCATACATGGATCATTCGGATGAAGACTCAATTTTGGAGCTTCGCTTTCAGAAAGAAAATCAATATAAAAATAGATATCAGAAAAGCCAATATTAATTTTAAGTTGAGATTGAAGGTATTCAAAAATGGAACTTGCAGCAATTTGATTATCTAAATGATTAACTAAATCTGTATTAAAGTAGGATGTTTCAATACATAAAGGATGATTATCTAGATAACGAATACGTTCTACATAATAGACGTGAGCATTTTTATCTTTTAAGCGTAAATGTTCTTTTACATTATTATCTGGACGAATAAGTTGAAGTGTTAAAACTTTACTTGTAACTTGATGCTCGTGTAAATTATCTGAGAATCCTTTAGTCTTTAAAAGATTAATATAGCCAGATTTCTTTTTATTGCGTACATAGATACCACTACCTCTTGTTTGATAAATAGTTCCTTCCTTTTCTAATATTCCAAGCGCTTTAATAATAGTACTTTTACTTACTTGGTATTTTGCTTTCAACATTTCTACACTTGGAAGCTTATCCCCGACAGCAAACTCGTTGTTTGAAATAGAATCATTAATTTCTTTAGCAATATGTTCATACTTTAACATGGTTTTGCGCTCCTCAAATATAATTTTAATATATTATATCAAAATATATAATGTTTTAGAGAATTATACCGGTATAATTAACGAAAAATGTTTACAAATTGTACCGGTATAATTATAATTAAAAATGAAAAGGCTTTCATTTTTAGGGTTGAAATTAATAAGAAGCAATTTGGGAGGTTTAGTTATGAGTGAAAAAGATAAACGATTGGCAAACGAAATTCTTGAAGCAGTAGGTGGAGAGGAAAATATTGTCAATTATACACATTGTGCAACGCGATTACGGATTGTTTTGAAACGTTCTGTACCTGAGGCTAAGAAGAAAGTATCAGCACTAGATGGTGTAGTAACAGTTGTTGAAAATAATGGACAGTTTCAAGTAGTTATTGGTAATGCGGTTGCTAGCGTATATAAAGAATTTGAAGGATTAGTTGGTGAGGAAAATCAGCAACCAACTGAGGATGAAGGTGAAAAAGGAACAATTATAAACCGTATTATTGCAACTATGTCAGCGGTGTTTGCTCCATTCATCTATGTGTTAGCAGCAGCAGGGATTTTGCAAGGAATTTTAATTGTAGCTAAGATATTTTTCCCGACATTTGAAAATACAGGAACTTATGAAGTCTTTAATTTTATTTCATGGGCACCATTTACATTTTTACCTATATTCATTGCCATTACAGCAGCAAAACATTTTAAAGTAAATACATATATTGCTGTAGCATGTTGTGCCGCATTAGTTAGTCCAGACTTAACAGATATTGTTGAAAAAATTAGTAGCGGTAAATCATTTACATTTATTGGTATTCCTCTAAGTGAAACAAGTTATACGTCATCTGTATTGCCACCGTTATTATTAGTATGGGTCTTGTCATATGTAGAAAAATATTTAAATAAGTATATTCATGAAGTAGTCAGACCATTATTTGTACCATTTTTTAGTATTGTAATTATGGTTCCATTAACATTACTAATTATTGGTCCATTAGCTTCTGGAGCTGCGCATGGTATCGCTCATGGATTTAATTGGTTAGTAGCTGTAGCGCCATGGTTAGCTGGTTTATTAATTGGTGCATTTTGGCAAGTATTCGTTATTTTTGGTGTTCATTGGGGCATCACACCTATGGTTTTAGCAAACTTTGAACAGTATAAAAGCGATGCCTTCCAAGCCTTCCAAACAATTGCAGTTATTTCTCAATTTGGTGCAGTTATTGGTGTATTCTTTAAAACTAAAAATAAAGAACTAAAAAAAGTATCATTATCAGCTGGTATTACTGGTATCTTTGGTATTACAGAACCTTCAATATATGGAGTGAACTTACGTTTTAAAAAACCATTTATTATTGCATGTATTAGTGGGGGGATTGGCGCCTTAATTGCTAGTTTCTTTAAACCGAAATATTATGCATATGCTGGTTTACCTGGTCCAATTACTGTTGTAAATGGTTATAGTCCAGATAATCCAACATCTATATGGGGGATTCTGATTGGTTCAATAATTGCTATTATTCTACCTATTATTCTAATACAAGTGTTTGGTTATGGTGAAGATACAACTGAACAAGTAGAAGATGAAGAAAGAAACAAAATAAACCAAGATACAATGACTTCTAATGATCATCTTGAAAGTGATATATATTCACCATTGAATGGTTCGATTGTTCCATTATCTAAGGTTAATGATCCTATATTTGCAGAAGAAATGATGGGTAAAGGATTAGCAATTCAACCTGAGAGCGATGAAATAAGAGCTCCTATTGCTGGAACAGTTAGTATGGTAACGGTCAGTAAGCACGCTATTGGGATTACGTCATCAGATGGTATTGAACTTTTAATACACGTTGGTTTAGACACAGTTAAATTAAATGGTAAAGGCTTCGAGTTACTTGTTTCTGAAAATGAGAAAGTTGACGTAGGACAACCGATTTTAAAATTTGATGCAAACTATATTAAAGAACAAGGTTATGAGATTATTACACCGGTACTTATTACAAATAGTAGTGAATTTGAAGAAATCATTGTAACTGATTCTCAAAACATAAAAGTGAAAGATAAGATGATTACTGTAATTAAAAAATAAAGAAATAATAAATCAGAAAAGGAGTTTTGAATAATGTCTAAATTACCAAAAAATTTCTTATGGGGTGGCGCTTTAGCTGCCAATCAATTTGAGGGTGGCTATGATCAAGATGGCAAAGGATTAAGCGTCATTGATGTAATGACAGCGGGAGCTCATGGTAAAGCACGTGAAATTACAAAACATGTCGAAGAAAATAAGTATTACCCTAATCATGTTGGAATTGATTTTTATCATTGTTATAAAGAAGATGTAAAACTATTTAGCGAAATGGGTTTAAAATGTTTAAGAACATCAATCGCATGGACACGTATTTTTCCAAATGGAGACGAAAAAGAACCTAATGAAGCGGGTTTACAATTTTATGATGATTTATTTGATGAATTGCTGAAATATAATATTCAACCTGTAATTACACTTTCACATTTTGAAATGCCATTACATTTAGCACGTGAATATGGTGGTTTTAGAAATCGTAAAGTAGCAGATTTCTTTGCTCATTTTGCAGAAACGGTATTTAAACGTTATAAAGATAAAGTGAAATATTGGATGACGTTCAATGAAATTAATAACCAAATGGATATTAATAATCCAATTTTCTTATGGACGAATTCAGGTGTCTCTTTGACAGATAATGATAATAAAGAGGAAGTCTTATACCAAGTAGCACATAATGAATTAATCGCAAGTGCTAAAGCGGTTAAAATAGGTAAGAAAATTAATCCTGAATTTGAAATTGGTGCAATGATTTCACATGTACCAATTTATCCGTATAGTTGTAATCCAAAAGATATTATGGAAGCCGAAGTAGCAAATCGAATGCGTTTCTTCTTCCCAGATGTACATGTACGTGGTTACTATCCAGGTTATGCAAAGAAAATGTTTGAACGTGAAGGTTTAGATATTGGTTGGCAAGATGGAGACGAAGAAATTTTACGTGAGGGTAAAGTAGATTATATTGGTTTTAGTTATTATATGTCTACAGTAGTGAAACATGATAATGAAGTAAGTGTAGATGATAATGTTGTTAACGGGGGATTACCAAATTCAGTAGACAATCCTTATATTAAAAAGAGTGATTGGGGTTGGGCTATTGATCCAGTAGGCTTACGATACACTTTGAATGCTTTATATAATCGTTATCAAATTCCGTTATTTATTGTTGAAAATGGTTTTGGTGCTGTAGATGAATTTGATGAAAATGGACATATTCATGATGACTACCGTATTGAATATTTACGTCAACATATTCAAGCTGCTATCGAAGCAGTAGATAAAGACGGCGTGGACTTAATAGGTTATACACCTTGGGGTATTATTGATATCGTATCATTTACAACCGGCGAAATGAAAAAACGCTATGGACTAATTCATGTAGATCGTGACAACGAGGGAAATGGCTCATTAGCACGTACAAAAAAAGCTTCATTTGATTGGTATCGTAAAGTTATTGAATCAAATGGTGAAGAATTATAATTGTGTTACATCAATAACTAAATAGAAAAGACACCTTGTTATAGCTTTAATAAGGTGTTTTTCTATATAAAGTAAAAAAATATAAAAGAGGGGTATTATTTTTGAATTAATAGTAACAGATATGGATGGTACGTTTTTAAATTCACAAGGTAGTTTCAATCGTGAAAAATTTCAACGACTATTGATTAAATTGAAGAATAGAGGTATTCGTTTAGCCTTTTGTACTGGGAAACAAAATGAACGTGTAGATGCGATTGTTGAGGACTTAGCGAAAGATTTATTTATTATCGGAGACAGTGCTTCACGAATTAAAATTAATGGAGTGAATATCTATACTAAAACATTTAACAATCAACTTGGACTTGAAGTGATTGAGACAATTAAAGCTATTGATGTTAATCTAGTGATTGTTGTTTGCACAGAAGGTATGGCTTATGCTGAGCAGCATATTTCCGAAAAAGAACGAGACATGGTTTTGGGTTCATATGAGAAAATAACTTTTGTAAAAGATTTAAATACGATTGATCAGGATATTTTAAAAGTTACTATTTTTGATTCACAAGGTCAGTGTTTCGAACATGTTAAAGGTTTAAGTAAATATGAAGACACTCTCTATATCGTAGCTGCAGAAGAGAATTGGATAGATATCACACATAAAGACGTTGATAAAGGAAAAGCGATTCGCTTTTTACAAAATTTATTAAATATAAGTAGTGAACAAACGATTGTATTAGGTGATGGTTTAAATGATATTCCTTTAGTTGAGCATGCACGATACAAAGTTGCTATGGACAACGCTTATCCAGAACTTAAAAGTAAAGCAAATTTAAGTTCAATTAATAATGATAGAGATGACGTAATAGAAACATTGAATACATTACTTATCAATGACGATAATCATAGTGAATGAAACAATATGTAATTAACTTTTATACGATAAACCGCATCATAAAGGAATTTTGAACGTATCAGAACATATGAGGTTTATAAGAATTGCTGTTATGTTTTTTGAACACATCAATAAACAAAAAAGGTATGCACTATGTAAAATATTTATTAAATGATATAAAGCGAGGATACATAAATGATTTTTAAATAGATATTTATCTAATAATATAAAAAGGGACTATAAGCTATGTCTAACTACTTATAGTCCTTCTTCATTAGTATAAATATTAAGAAAGGTGTATATCTTTATAACCTTCATTTACATTAATAATGTTGTGATAACCTTTGTGTTCTAAAATACCAATAGCTATCGAACTTCTAATGCCAGACTGACAGTGTACATAAATAACATCGTTTTTATTGAAAGGTAAATCTGTTTCTAAAAGTTTGCCGTGTGGTACATGAACCGCTTGAGATAAGTGGCCATTATTCCATTCATTATCATTACGTACATCCAATATATGTGATTCGTTACCTGTAATATCCTCGCTATGAATGGAACGTGTTTGAATCTTAGATTGAGGTAATTGATATCCAGCAACATCATCGTATCCAATGAGTTGTAAGGTGTGTGTTGCTTTTGAAACAAGGTGATAGTCTCCAATCAAGTTAATTTCTTGATCATAGTTTAGATACCAGCCAATTTGATTGATGAAATTTTTATCATATGGAATATTGATTGTACCTTCAATATGTCCACCATGATATGCCTCCTTACTGCGGAGATCAAAAGTTAATCTGTTTGTATTTGTAGCTGGATAAACCGTATAAGGTTGATATAAATTCATACCGAATTGATTAATTTTTTTCATTTGTGCAAAATGATGTGGTGGTGCAGGTTGGTCAGAAATGAGTTTATCGATAAAGGTAGCTTCGTTATTTTCAGAAAAAGCCCAGTTCGTTTGTTTTTCATAGCCAAGCGTAGATGTTGGAATAGCACCTAAAGATTTACCACAAGGACTACCAGCGCCATGGCCAGGCCAAATTTGAATGTAATCTAGCAAGTCTTTAATACTTTCAATCGATTTAAACATTTGTTTAGCGCCTATTTCAGATGATCCTTCTACTTTAACCGCTTTTTCTAGTAAATCAGGTCTACCGATATCTCCTACAAAAATAAAATCACCACTGAATAGTCCCATTGGAACTTGTGCTCCAGCACCTTCGTCAGTAAGTAAAAAACTTATACTTTCTGGCGTGTGACCCGGTGTATGAAGCACTTTTAATTTTATATTTCCTACATAAATATCGTCATTATGTTGAACAAAATGAGTGTGGTTAGGCATATTTTTATAACCTAATGTGTCATCACTTTCACCCGATACATAAATATTAGCATTTAACTTTATAGCAACATCTCTAATTCCTGAAGCAAAATCTGCATGTATATGTGTTTCAGCTGCATGAGTAATGGTTAAACCTTCTTCATCAGCAACTCGAATATATGAAGATAAGTCACGAATAGGATCAATAATCATGGCTTCTCCAGTTTTTTGACAACCGATTAAATAAGATGCTTGAGATAAATGTTTATCATAAAATTGTTTAAAAAACATAATATCATTCCTTTCTAATTATATAAATAAATTGTGATTAGCTTGTTCTGTATATCCAATATATGCACCTACGCCACCGTATTCTACATCATCGCGTAGTTCTTCTTTTGTAATGCCCATCACATCCATACTCATTGTACAAGCGATAAGTTTAACACCTTGCTCAACCGCTTGATCAATAAGAGAAGGTAAAGTATCGACATTTTTCTTTTTCATGACATAACGCATCATTAGATTGCCTAAACCAAACATATTCATTTTAGAAATAGGCATGTTAATTGGTGAATTTGGAAGCATGAAGTCAAAAAGTTTTGCAATACCTTTTTTCTTAATGCGTTGACTTTGAATTTTTTTAAGTGCATTTAAGCCCCAAAATGTGCAAAAGATGGTTACATCTCTACCTGCAGCTTTAGCACCATTAGCAATAATCATTGCTGCAACTGCTTTATCTAGCTCGCCGCTAAATAAAACAATTGTTGTTCCACTTTTCGTGTGTGTCACTTCTATATTTTTATTTTCTTCTTTTTGAATAATAGCGCGAATTTCATTACCAAAATCGTTGAGTCTAACAAGCGTATGTCCAGTTTGTTTGACCCAACTTTTAATATCATTTAAAAATCCGTGATCAGTCACAACAACTTCTATTTGATCACCAATAGCGATGTTTTTGATTTCTTTACTAATATTAACAATAGGTCCTGGACACTGTAGATTACTATAATTGAATGTCTTACGATTATCTTTAATTTCTCTATCTTCTTTTACTTTAGATAAATTATCATTATGATGTTGTTCTTCGTATGCGGTATAACCTCCGTCTAAATTCACCACATCGTATCCGCGTTGTGCAAGAAATTGACTGGCTTTTCTACTTCTATTACCACTTTTACAATAGATATAGTAAGTTTTATTTTTGCTTTGTTTAAAAGTCTCTATATTTTCAACTGAATGTAATAAAGCATTTTTAATGTGTCCTAATTCAAATTCTTCAGGCTGTCGAACGTCAATTAATTGACCCTTAGAACCCAATTCTTGTAATTCTTTTTTAGTGAAATCATTAATGTGTTTCGTTTTATATTGTGACATAATTACCTCCTTTTAAATACCTATGGGGGTATATTATAACGAATTAGATAGTTTGTCAAATACCTATGGGGGTATTTGACAAACTAAAATTTAATCAATATGATGTAATTATTAAAAATAAATGTGGAGTGAAATATATTGGAATATAATAAAAAGATGATTAATCGTATTCATCGCATACAAGGACAGCTTAATGGAGTCATTAAAATGATGGAGGAAGAAAAAAATTGTAAAAACGTCATTAGTCAATTAAGTGCTTCTAAAAGTTCTATTCAACGGTTAATGGGTATTATCATTAGTGAAAACTTAGTAGAATGCGTCAAAATGTCTGAAGAAAATAGTGAAGATTCTCAGGCACTAATTAATGAAGCAGTTGAATTATTGATAAAAAGTAAATGATAAGTATAACCACCATTATAGTAATGTTAGTTATTGGTATCTTAGGAGGATTTATTTCTGGATTAGTCGGTATAGGGGGAGCCATTGTTATTTACCCGGCTCTCTTATTATTACCACCATTATTTGGTTTACCTACTTATAGTGCTTATATTGCTTCAGGATTAACTTCAAGTCAGGTGTTTTTTAGTACATTGAGTGGATCTTTAAACGCATATAAAAATAAAAATTTTTCTAGAACGCTTATACTTAATATGGGAAGTGGAATGGTAATAGGTAGTATGCTAGGTGCAATCTTAGCGAATTTAATAAATGTTCAGTTTGTTAATACGGTTTATATTATTATTGCATTACTAGCTCTTATTCTAATGTTTATAAAAGTTACACCATCTACTAGTCATATTAAGTTTAATCGTCTACTTTTAATTACAATAGGTGGTATCATCGGTTTGGTATCTGGTATTGTAGGAGCTGGTGGCGCATTTATTATTATTCCAGTACTACTTGTTATATTTAAATTACCAATGAACATGGTAGTTACAAATAGTATTGTAATTGCATTCATCTCTTCTATTGGAGCATTTATGATTAAATTATTACAGGGTTATATTCCTATCAATAGTGCAATACCGTTAATTTTAGGTAGTATACTATTTACGCCTCTAGGTATGAAAATGGGCCAGAAAATACCTGACTATATTCAAAAAACGATAATATGTATTTTAATCGTCGTTGCAATTATTAAGTTGATATTTTAAAAACATGGGAGTGGGACAACATTCATTTTGAATTTGTAGTCTCGCTCCCTAAATTAATTCATACTATATTTAATTTAAAAGTTATTTTACATGTTTAAGATTTATGATAAAACAATATTAAAAAAACCGTATCATTAACTGATGCGCAGACTCATACTATAAATAAAACTAAAAATGAGGTTATATATAACTCACTCTGAAATTGATTGAATATATAGTATCTTTAATAAAATGCAGCTATTGTGGCGTAGAATTTGAGAATCAAAAAATGATTAATATAG
>NZ_KV796482.1:0-225 GCF_001809205.1 Staphylococcus sp. HMSC069E10
TGGGGCATATTCTTGAACCCAACGGTAGACCGTTGAATGATGAACGTTTACACCACGTTCCCTTAATATTTCAGATATATCACGATAACTCAATGCATATCTTAGATAGTAGCCAACGGCTACAGTGATAACATCCTTGTTAAATTGTTTATATCTGAAATAGTTCATACAGAAGACTCCTTTTTGTTAAAATTATACTATAAATTCAACTTTGCAACAGAACCT